>NZ_JBWXNG010000007.1:0-359678 GCF_056627435.1 Pseudomonas sp. 2 | reverse complement strand
GTGTAGCGACTCAACCGCCGCTTTCGTGAGCAAGCTCACTCCCACAGGATCAGGGCGATACCTTTCACCGCGCATCTGCCGGAATGAGAGACGTACCGCCGTTAGCAGTCTACGTGACCAGTTTGATGTGGGAGTGAGCTTGCTCACGAAACGCCTGTACAGGCGCTGGATGTGTAGCGACTCAACCGCCGCTTTCGTGAGCAAGCTCACTCCCACAGGATCAGGGCGATACCTTGGATCGAGGCACAGCAGTCAGATGGAAGAAGAACTGGAAATCGACCCGCAACGCCAGGCCATGGAACAGGTGATCGCCGTGCTCACGCCGCTGCGCCAGCACCGCCAGGCCAGCGCCGAACGGGCGCAGCGCAAGGCTCAGCAGGCGCTGGAGCGCATGCAACTGCATCTGCAGGAAACCCGCGACGCCCTGAGCCAGGAACGCATCAATCAGCGTGAACGGCGCCAGGCCCTGAGCGACGCTCACCTCAACACCGGCATATCGCTGAACACCCTGCAGCGCTGGCAGGGAAAGGAGCAGCGCATGCTCGACCGCCTCTCACTGATCCGTCAGGACGTTGCGCAACAACGCTTGGGCATCGACGAACAACACCAGCGCCTGGCCCTGGCCCGGGAAAACGCCAAGGCCTCGCAACGGGCCGTGGAAAAACTCGCTTGCCTGGCGCAAGCCCTCACTGAAGAAGGTTGAGCTGTGATGAACACACCGATCAAATCCGCACCGCGCCCACAACCCCAGGCCGAGCCGAGACCCGCGCCGCCGTCGACCGGCGATAGCCGCCTGGACAATCGCCTGGGCAACCTGCGCCGGGGCGACCTGGACCGCCTGCGCTCGAACTGCAATCAACCTTCACCCAACGACGCGCTGAACGCCGACGGCCTGTTCTTCTCGCAGCTGCTGGTGCCGCAGGTCAACGCCGAGCCTGATCAGTCCGGCTATGGCGGCAGTGGTCTGAGTCTGTTGCCGCCCGGCGACGGCGTGCCGACGCAACTGATCGACGAACTGGCCCAGCGCCTGCCCGCACAACCTGACGGGCCGTTCAGCGTGACGCTCTTGATGCCCAACTTGGGCAAGGTCCAGGTTAACGCCAGCAAGCGCGACAACCAGTGGAACATCGAACTGGGCTTCGCCCGACGCGGGGTGCTCAAGCGCCTGCAACCCCATCAACGCGCCTGCGAAAGTGCCCTGGCCGAAGCGCTGGGCCAGGATGTCGAGCTGTCGCTGCATGAGGAGTCGAACGCATGAAATCGCTGATCCTGCGCAAGGTCGATGCAGACGTCGCCGCCCTCACCCGCCAGCTCGGCATTGGCGTGCGCCTGACGTTCAGCGTCGGTGAGGAGCCCGCCGAGCTGACGCTGCGCCCTTTGCTCGACGCCTCCCCTGAGCCCCAGGCCATGCAGTGCTTCAACAGTGCCCTCGGCCCGTTCGCCTTGAGCGAGGCCGAATCCATGCTCAGCCTGCTGGGCGAGCTGCCAGTGACCCTGGCCGGCGAACACCAGCCCTGGTACTGGCAGATGCTCAACCAGCGATTGAGTCCGGTGATCGCGGAACTGCTTTCGCCCCTCGAACCACACAGCGATAACACTGCGCTGTCAGGCGATGCGCTGCCCAAGGCGGTGACCTGTCGGATTCAGGTGCAACGCGGCAATCAGTCGCTGCATGGGCTGATCCGGGCCGAGGCGACAACCCTGTTGCGCTGGCTGTACGCGGCGCCCTGGCAGGCGGACCGGCAGGCACTGGACGAGCAATGGCCGATCCGTCAGCCGCTGGAGCTGGCGAGCCTGTCGCTGACACTCGATCAGCTTGCCGCGCTGCAACCGGGCGACGTTCTGCTGCCGCCGGACTGCCGGTTCGACAGCCACGGCAACGGCCTGCTGCAACTGGGCGCACGGCTTTGGGCAGTGCACACCGACAGCCACGAACGACAGCTGTATGTACGGCTCAGCCACGAGGAAACCCCGCAACATGGACAACCAGGCGCTGTATGACGAAGAGCTGGACACCTCGCTAGACGACGAATACGAAGCGTCGTCGCAAGGCTATGACGACGATCCCGAGCCCGCCCTCGCCGAGAACGACTGGCAGGCAGAGGACGATCAGCACACCCCGCACCACAGCGTGGCAACACCGCCGCTGGACCCACTCGATCAATTGCCCATGGCCCTGACCCTGCGCTGTGGCACGCTGGAACTGACCCTGGGCGAACTGCGCCGCATCGGTGAAGGCAGCGTCCTGCAAGTGGCCGGCATCAGCCCCGGCCACGCCACCCTGTGCCACGGCGAGCGCATCGTTGCCGAGGGCGAACTGGTGGACGTCGACGGCCGCCTGGGCCTGCAGATCACCCGCATGGCGTTGCCCGCATGATCATGGATGGCATGAACCCGGTCATGCTGGCGCTGTTTCTCGGCGCCCTGTCGCTGATTCCGTTTCTGCTGATCGTCTGCACGGCGTTCCTGAAAATCGCCATGACCCTGTTGATCACACGCAACGCCATCGGCGTGCAGCAAGTGCCACCGAACATGGCGATCTATGGCATCGCCCTGGCCGCCACGCTGTTCGTCATGGCCCCGGTCGCCCATCAGATTCAGCAGCGGGTGCATGAACATCCGCTGGAAATGGGCAGCACCGACAAACTGCAGGCCAGCGCCAGCACGGTGATCGAACCCTTGCAGCAGTTCATGACCCGCAACACCGACCCCGACGTGCTCGCCCACATGCTGGAAAACACCCAACGCATGTGGCCGCGGGACATGGCCGATCAGGCGAACAAGAACGACCTGCTGCTGGCGGTGCCGGCCTTCGTGCTGTCGGAGTTGCAGGCCGGATTCCAGATCGGCTTCCTGATCTACATCCCCTTCATCGTCATCGACTTGATCGTCTCCAACCTGTTGCTGGCGCTGGGCATGCAGATGGTCTCGCCAATGACCATTTCCCTGCCGCTCAAGCTGTTGCTGTTCGTGCTGGTGCAAGGCTGGACGCGCCTGCTCGACAGCCTGTTCTATTCCTACATGTGAGGCGCTCATGGAAGCGTTGGCGCTGTTCAAGCAAGGCATGTTCCTGGTGGTGATTCTCACCGCACCGCCGCTGGGTGTGGCGGTGCTGGTGGGGGTGATCACCTCGCTGGTGCAGGCCCTGATGCAGATCCAGGACCAGACCCTGCCCTTCGGCATCAAGCTGGCGGCCGTCGGCCTGACCCTGGCCATGACCGGGCGCTGGATCGGCGTGGAATTGATCCAGTTCATCAACATGGCCTTCGACCTGATCGCCCGTTCCGGGGGCGCGCACTAGATGCCCTTCGACGCCCAGAACCTGTTCGAGCTGATGCTGGGCATGGGCCTGGCCACCGCGCGCCTGCTGCCGTGCATGATTCTGGTGCCGGCCTTCTGCTTCAAATACCTCAAGGGCCCGCTGCGGTATGCGATCGTGCTGGTGCTGGCGATGATCCCGGCACCGGCCATCAGCCGCGCCCTGTCGTCGTTTCAGAACGACTGGTTTTCCATCGGCGCCTTGCTGCTCAAGGAAGCGGTGCTCGGCACCTTGCTGGGCCTGCTGTTGTACGCGCCGTTCTGGATGTTCGCCTCGGTCGGCGCCCTGCTCGACAGCCAGCGCGGGGCGTTGAGCGGCGGCCAGCTCAACCCGGCGCTGGGCCCGGATGCCACGCCCCTGGGCGAGCTGTTTCAGGAAACCCTGGTCATGCTGGTGATCCTCTCCGGCGGGCTGTCGCTGATCACTCAGGTGATCTGGGACAGCTACCAGATCTGGCCGCCCACCGCCTGGCTGCCGGGCATGACGGCCGACGGCTTGAATGTGTTTCTCGAACAACTGAACCAGACCCTGCAGCACATGATGCTCTACGCCGCGCCGTTCATTGGCCTGTTGCTGTTGATCGAAGCGGCGCTGGCGATCATCGGGCTGTACGCCCAGCAACTGAACGTGTCGATCCTGGCGATGCCCGCCAAGAGCATGGCCGGGATTGCCTTTCTGCTGATTTATCTGCCGACGCTGCTGGAGCTGGGCAACGGCCAGATCCTGCAACTGGCCGATCTCAAGCATCTGCTGACGCAGTTGGTGAGCGTGCCGTGAGCGAGAAAACAGAAAAAGCCACGCCCAAGCAACTGCGTGACGCCCGGGAGAAAGGCCAGGTCGGGCAGAGTCAGGATCTGAGCAAATTGCTGGTGCTGCTGGTGGTCAGCGAAATCACCCTGGGGCTGGCCGATGAAAGCGTCGAGCGCCTGCAGCACCTGATGTCGCTGTCGTTTCAGGGCGTGGGCAAGCCGTTCATGCACACCATCGAGCAGGTCGCCAGCGAAGGCTCGACGGTGCTGATCGGCTTTATCCTAAGCAGCGTCGGCATGGCGATGCTGATGCGCCTGGTGGGCAGCTGGATGCAGATCGGTTTTCTGTTCGCGCCCAAGGCCCTGAAGATCGACATCAACAAGCTCAACCCTTTTGCCCACGCCAAGCAGATGTTCTCGGCACAGAATCTGACCACCCTGCTGCTGAGCATCCTCAAGGCCGTGGCGATCGCCTGCACGTTGTATGCGGTGGTCAAGCCGGAGCTGGGGGCGCTGATCCTGCTGTCCAACACCGACCTCACCACTTACTGGCATTCACTGCTGCAGCTGTTTCGCCACATCCTGCGCGCCACCCTGGGCTTGCTGCTGGTGATCGGCATGGTCGACTTCGCGCTGCAGAAGTACTTTCACGCCAAGAAGCTGCGCATGAGCCATGAGGACATCAAGAAGGAATACAAGCAGTCAGAGGGCGATCCGCACGTCAAGGGTCACCGCCGGCAGCTGGCTCACGAACTCTTGAATCAGGCGCCGACCGCCCCGCCCAAACCGGTGGAAGACGCCGACATGCTGGTCGTCAACCCGACCCACTACGCCGTGGCGCTGTACTACCGGCCAGGCAAGACGCCGCTGCCGCAGATCCACTGCAAGGGTGAGGACGACGACGCCCTCGCCCTGATCGCCCGGGCGAAAAAGGCCGGCATTCCGGTGGTGCAGAGCATCTGGCTGGCGCGCACGCTGTACAAGGTCAGGCCCGGCAAATACATCCCGCGCCCGACCCTGCTGGCCGTGGCGCACATCTACCAGGTGGTGCGCCAGCTTGAAGAGGTGACGGATGAGGTGATCAGGATTGAGGAGGCCTGAATACAACAGGATCTGCTTCTGCCGAAGGCGTAGGAGCTGCCGGGGTGGCGCTCCACCTTGCCAGCGATCTGCCGGGAACCGGCAGTAAATGCAGACGAACTGGCCGCGTCAGATAAACCGAAGTTTTCAGGGTTTACTGCCGGTTCCCGGCAGATCGTCAGCAAGCTGGACTCCCACGCCTTCGGCAGAAGCGAATCGCCGGTGCGCCAGTTGCTACAACCTTCGGCCAGAATCAAAAGCGGATCGGCGACGCTTTTGAAACTCACGGCATCGGCCGGGTTTCCTGGGACATGAACTCGGTGATCCGCGAGCGCAACCAGCGTTCGGCCGGGTCGTTGTCGTGCACGCCGCTCCAGACCATCGACAACTCCGCCGGCTCGATGGCAAATGGCGGATCCTCGGCGCGCAGCGCGCAGCCTTCGACCAGCGCGCAGGCCGCGTAATCCGGCACTGTGGCGATCAACTCGGTGCCCGCCAGCAGCGCCCGCAAGCCGCTGAACTGCGGCACCGCCACCACCACTTTGCGCGTGCGCCCGACCTTGGCCAGGTCCAGGTCGATGTTGCCGGTCAGGTCGCCCGAGAATGAGACCATGGTGTGCGGCCGTTCGCAGTAATCGTCCAGGGTCAGATTGCCGGGGCGCTTGTCGCCGCGCAGCACCTTCACGCCGATGTCGCGCAGCTTCTTGCGCTTGGCGTTGGCGGGTAGATCAGTGGTGTAGCTGATGCCCACCGAGATTTCCCCTGAGGCCAGCAGCGCGGGCATCAACAGGAAATTGGCCCGACGCACCACAACGATGATCCCCGGCGCTTCTTCACGCAGGCGGGTCAGCAACGGCGGAAACAGGCCGAACTCGGCGTCATCCGACAGGCCGATGCGGAAGATGTCGCAACTGGTGGCCGGGTCGAATTCCTTGGCCCGGCTCACCGCGCCGGAGATGGTGTCCAGCGCCGGCTTGAGTTCCTTGAGAATGTCCAGCGCCCGCGCCGTCGGCTCCATGGCCCGGCCGTTGCGCAGCAGCAACGGGTCGTCGAACAGGTCACGCAGACGGGCCAGCGCCGCACTGATCGCCGGCTGGCCCATGAACAGCTTCTCGGCCACCCGCGTCAGGTTGCGTTCGAACATCAGGGCTTCGAAGATCACCAGCAGGTTCATGTCGACGCGGCGCAGGTCATTGCGATTCATTGAGCGATTCCGGGGTCAGCGTGGGGGACGTTGGGGGTGTGAGCATAGCCTGTGCAACGACGCGGTTGAACCGGGATCTTTGCGCGTAAGCCTGCGCAGGTATACACAAAGCGGCGCGTGGCGAATTGAACGAATGTGCTCTGTGCGCACGGGCCGCGAACGCGCCATAGCACCCAGGGACCAAAAAGCGCACAGCCCGTCAATCCGCGAAGCCTGCAAGCTGCCAGAGTGCCCGTTCGCTTTCGTACTTTGAAAAGGCCGATCCATGGCAAGCCGCTTGTCCCTTCTGACCCTGGCGCTGGTCGCCACCTCCCCCGACCTCATGGCTGCGACCGACGATGATGAACAGGGTTTTCTCGCAGGCTCCTCGCTCAATGTCCTGGCGCGCAATTTCTTCCTGCAGAACGACTACCGGACCGGCCAGCGCGAACAAAGCTATCGCCAGGAATGGGCCCAGGGCTTGATCGCCAATCTACAGTCCGGTTTCACCCAGGGCACGCTGGGCGTCGGCGTCGATGCCCATGGCTTCTACGGCCTCAAGCTCGACGGCGGACGCGGCCACGCCGGTGCAGGGCTGCTGCCGATCGACAGCGACGGCCGGGCCGAACGCGACTACTCCGATGCCGGGGCCGCGCTGAAACTGCGGCTGTCCAGGACCACGCTGAAGATCGGCGAAATGGAGGTTGAGACCCCAGTGTTCGACACCGGCGACAAGCGCCTGCAACCCGAATACGCCACCGGCCTTCTGCTGGACAGCCGCGACGTCGATGGCCTGAAACTGGTGGCCGGGCATTTCAACGCCTTCAAGAACCAGAACGCCTCGACTTCCCGGGGCGAATTCGATGGCTATGGCGCGACCACCCGGGGCCGTTCCCTTAGCCTGGCGGGCATCGAAACCACGACAAACAGCCCGCTTGACGGCGCGGTCTACGCCTCGCAACTCACCGACACCTGGCGTCAGTACTACGGCAACCTGCATTACCTGAGCGTGCTCTCGGACAACAGCACCCTGCTGATGGACAGCAATCTCTATCGCACACTGGACCAAGGCAGCGCCCGGGCCGGGGCGATCGACAACACCGCCTACAGCCTCTCGGCCAAGTACCGCGTGGGAGCCCAGGCATTCACCCTCGGCTGGCAGAAGATCGATGGCGACACGCCGTTCGATTTCGTCGGCGGCGACTCGATCTACCTGGCCAACTCGATCAAATACGCCGACTTCAACGGCGCCCACGAACAGTCCTGGCAACTGCGCTACGACCTGGACGCCAGCGTGTTCGGCGTGCCGGGTCTGAAGTTCATGACCCGCTACGTGCGCGGCAGCCAGATCGACGGCACCCATGCGCCCCAGGGCGCGGTGTACCAGCCGTTCGACGAGGAATCAGGGCGTTTCCAGCCCGTTCAAGGCAAGGGCGGACGCCATTGGGAGCGGGATATCGACGTGAAGTACGTGGTGCAATCGGGCCCGGCCAAGGACCTGTCGGTCAACGTCTCCCACGTCGCCCATCGAGGCAATACCGCTCAGGGCGGTGATGACATCGACCGGCTGTATATCGTGTTGGAGTACCCGCTGGATCTGTTGCATTAAATCCCGCCGGCCTGCTCTGGTCAGGCAACCTGTAGGAGTGAGCTTGCTCACGAATGGGGTCGGTCAGTCACCGCTGTGGTGAATGACAGAGCGCATTCGTGAGCAAGCTCACTCCTACAGGGAACGGGTGTTACGTCAGCTTGCGATGCAGGCTGGCGCCAGGGCCATGGAGCGGCGCCAGTTGAACGGCGTGACGCCAACTTCACGGGTAAATACCCGAGTGAAATGCGACTGGTCGGCAAAACCGCAGTCCAGGCTGATCTGGGAAATGGTCAGCTCGGAACTGCCGAGCAGGCCCTTGGCCTTGTCCAGGCGCAGCTGCAGGTACCAGTCGCGGGGTGACAGGCCGGTGTTCTTCTTGAAGGCGCGGGAAAAGTGGCTGCGCGACAGCGAGCATTCGCTGGCGACCTGAGCGATCGACAGGCCCTTGTCCATCTGGCTGGCCATCAGCTCCTTGGCCCGCCGTTCCTGCCAGGGCGACAGCGCCACGCGCTCGCTGGACGTATCCGGGTCGGGCTGCTCCTGGGTAGGTTTCAGGTGCACCGACAATTGGTGCACCACCTGCTCCAGCAACTCCTGCTCACTGCCCAGCAATGAGCGCATGGACGCCAGCAGCGAACGAAACTGTAAAGGGTCGATGGCATTCATTTCGGGCTCTCCAGCTCACACAGGGCGGTTCATGAAGTCTGGGCGGCCGGCACCTTAAAGTCCTTACCGAGGCATTAAATGTTCTGAATGGTTAATAACCTGCTCGCCCGCAAGCGCCCGTTGCAGACGCTTTCAGAACATTTAAGGTGCAACACAAGGACGTCTGGCGTCGCGCGGACTATGGTCGGCTTTCCGAGGCACGGTTCGCTGCGAGGGACGCAAGTGGCCACCCGATACATAGCTGGAATCTCGATCCCGGATAGCGCGATGGCACGCGCGGCGACCGAGTTGATGCGCGATACCCAATCCGGGCTACTGTTCGATTCGGCCCTGCGCACCTTTGTGTTCGCCAGCCTGTTGGGGCAAGGCCGCGAACTGCGCTACAGCCCCGAGCTGCTGTACGTCGGCGCGCTGTTTCTGCGCATTGGCGTGACTACGCTGTATCGTCATTCGCAGCAGCGTTTCGAGGTCGACAGCGCCGATGCGGCAGCGGAATTCCTGCGCGGGTTCGGGCGTTCGGGCGAGGAGATCGCCCAGGTCTGGGACGCCATCGCCCTGCACACCACCCCTGGCATCGCCCTCCATAAACCCGCGCTGACCGCCCTGCTCTGCGCCGCCGTCGAGGCCGATCTGCTGGGCAACCATTGCCAGACCCTGTGCCCCGACGCCCTGGCCCGCACCCTCAGCGCCCTGCCCCATGGCCCCGGTTTCAAGGTCAGGCTGCTGCACACCCTGGCGCTGGGCCAGTTGCACCGACCGCAAAGCACCGCAGGCACGATCAACGCCGATGTGCTGGCGTTCCATGACCGGCATGTGAAGGTCGACGGGTTCTGCGAACAGTTGCTGGCGGCGCGTTGGCCGAACTGATACCCACGAACAGGCAACAGCGACCTCAAGAACGCCCCGCCGGCAAGCCGTGCTGCTACGGGGTCAAGGCGAGACGCAGAACGCCTGGCACCTCCTCCCGACGTAGCAGCCGGGCTTGCCCGCGGGAGCGATCTTGTGAACACCAACGCGGATGAACCGTACTGCTATGGGATCGCCGGCAGGGTAAACACAAACGTCGTGCCACCATACCGCGCAGGCATGACGTAAAGCTGGCCGCCGTGGGCGTGGATGATGGTGCGGCAGATCGCCAGGCCCATGCCCATGCCTTTGTCCTTGGTGGTGAAAAAGGCGTTGAACACCTTGTCCAGGTGCTCGGCCTCGATGCCGGGGCCGGTGTCTTCGACGCTGACCACCAGGGACTGCTCGCCCACCGCGTGGCTGCTGATCGACAGCCGGCGCAGCACCTGATCGCCGGGGCTCATGGCTTCCAGCGCATTGAGGATCAGGTTCAGCACCACCTGTTGCAATTGCACGCTGGAGCCCATCACCTGCAGCGGCGAGCGGGTCAGGTCGGTGGTCATCAACACTCTCTGCTGTTCGCCTTCGGCCTGGGTCAGCGCCACCACATGGCGGATCACATCGTTGATCAGCAGCGCGCGGCGATGCTGCGCCTCCTGCCGGGCCAGTGACTGCAAGGCCCTGACGATATCCCCGGCGCGCTTGCCGTCGGCAACGATGTCGCGCAGGCCTGACAGCGCCTCGTCAATCTGCGGCGTCTCGCGGTTGAGCCAGCGCAGGCTCGCCGCAGCATTGGACACCATCGATGCCAGCGGCTGGTTGATCTCATGGGCGATGGATGCGGCCAGCTCACCCATCATGGTCGCTTGGGACACCTGCGCCAGCCTTGCGCGGGCATTGCGCAGCGCGGTCTCGATGTCCTGGCGCAAGGCGTTTTCCCGCAGCAGCTGTTCATGCAGCCGCGCGGTTTCTAGGGAAATCGCCGCCTGCCCGGCGAGCAATTCCAGCACGCCAGTGCGGTTGACCGTGAACACCCCGGGCGTCAGGTTGTTTTCCAGATACAGCACGCCGATCAGCCGACGCTGTTTGAGCAACGGCAGGCAGACCGCCGAGCGCACCGCTTCGCTCGCCAGGTATTCGTCGTCGCCGAAATAGGGATCGGCGCGAACGTCGTCGATCAGCAGGCGCTGGCGGGTGCGCATGACCCGGTACAGGATCGACAGCGGCATGTGCTGCCGGGTGGGCGTGGTCTGGGTCAGCTCGATCGCAAGCCCGGCATCATCGCCATGGCCCGTGGCGCAGATCAGCGGCGCATCGTTCTTGACCAGCATCAGCAAGGCGCGCTGGGCACCGGCGTGGAGCATGGTGGTGCTCATGAGCATTTCGATCAGCCGCTCCTGATCGGTTTCCTCACTCAAGGCCTGGGCGGCCTTCATCACCGACGACAGGTCCAGCGTGTCCTGCCCGCCGGGAATGCTGATCGAGGTGCGCGACACCAGTGCCGCCTGATCTGACGTCCAGCTGCACAGCGGCGGACGCGGCGCGACAGGGTCGCCCGCCGACTGCCCCAGCACCAGTTCCGGAATGTCCTGGAACTGCCGCCACTGGCAGCGGCAGGTGCGCAGGTCAGCCAACAGGCTGGCCGCGCTCTGGTAGCGCTCATCGGGGTTCTTGGCGATCAGCTTGAACACCAGTTGCGAGAGCACCGCCGGGATGTCGCCGCGGTAGACATTCAGCGCAGTGGGCTGGCGCGCGATGTGGCAGTACACCCATTCCACGGCGTCACGGGCCTCGAACGGCAGGCGCCCGGTCAGCCACTCGTAAAAGGTCATGCCCAGCGAATAAAGGTCACTGCGCTGGTCGGCGTGGCGCTCGACCTTGCGCGACTGCTCCGGCGACATGTACGCCAGGGTGCCGCAGATCGAGTCCGACACCGGCAGATGCCCCGAAGGATGGGCCTGCACGCTCAAGCCAAAACCGGTCAGGCGCACCACGCCGTCGGCGCCTTCGAGCAGGTTGCCAGGCTTGATGTCCCGGTGCAGCAGGCCGCTGACATGGGCCTGGGACAGCGCCGCCGCCGCACCGATGGCCACGTCCAGAAAACGCTCCACGGAAAACGGCTCGTCGACCCGCGCATACAACGGCTGCCCGCTCGGATCACTGAGCACCAGCAACGGGCTGTCCTCCCCCGTCAACAGGGTCAACGGCTGGATCGCGCCCCGGCTGCCGGCGCTCATGACACGACGTCGCCCAGACGCTCATGCATCTTGAGCAGCTCGATGACATTGCGCGCCTGCATCTTGGCCATGACGTGCTTCTTGTGCACCTTGGCCGTGACTTCACTGGTGCCCAGGTCCTGGGCGATCTGCTTGTTCATCCGGCCGGTGACCAGCAGCGCCATGACCTGCTTCTCCCTCGGGGTCAGGGTGTTGAAGCGCTCGCGTACGTTCCAGGTTTCGCAACGCTCGGCCAGCTTGGCCGCGTCGTCGGCCAGGGCCTCGCGCACCAAGTCCAGCAATTGTTCGGGCTCGAAGGGCTTGGTGAGAAACTCATGGGCGCCGGCCTTGATCGCCTTCACCGACATGGCGATGGTGCCGTAGCCGGTCATGAAGATGATCGGAAAATGCAGGCCGCGGGCGAGCAGTTCGTCCTGCAGGTCAAAGCCCGTGCCCTGGGCCAGATTGACGTCCAGCAACAGGCAGGTGGGCGCCTCGCTCAGCGTCTGCGCCAGAAAGGCTTCGGCGCTGTCGAAGGCGCTGCAGGCGATGTCTTCGGAACTCAAAAGGCGCAGCAGCGCGGTCCGTATGGCCGCGTCGTCATCGACCACATACACCCGGGGTGTCGCTTTCATAAATGCTTCCGTCGGTTCAGCGGCCAACCGCCAATGATCTCTGATGCCGGGCATGATACCCGTCCGGGCCGATCGGCATAGTGTTGAACGACTGCAGGCTGGCCAGCGTGGCGCTCGCCTGGCGGCTGGAAGGGTCCGGGCGCAGCGTCTGGCCTTCGAGCGCGTGCAGGTGCCCGGTGCGCAGGCAGGCGCGGGTCGCGTTGAGCATGCGGTAGAAGCGGAACGGCCCTTGCGCCGAGACCATCAGCATCGATTTGGTCGCCAGGCGCACCATGCAATCCATGATGCAGGGCCGGTCCAGAGTTGCGCATTGCAGCGCGCTGCAGGCCTGGTCGAGGGTGAAGCGCCCGTCCAGATCGGCCAGCAGGCGCAATACCGTGCGCTCTTCCTGATCGAGCAGCCGATAACTCCAGGCCAACGACGATTGCAGGGTCTGCTGACGCGGCGGCGCGGTGCGCAGGCTGGCCGAGAGCAGGTGAACGCTGTCGTCCAGGCTCTGGATCAGTTGAAACAGGCCCAGCGCGCAAGCGCGGGCGGCGGCCATTTCCAGCGCCAGCGGGATGCCGTCCAGACGGCGACAGGCCTCGCCGACCAGTTCGACGCTGTAATCGTCCAGCTCTGCGTCGCTGATCGTGGCGATCTGGCAGTCCAGCGCCCGCCAATGACGCAGAAACAGTTGCGCCGAGCCACTTTGCAAAATGGCCTGGCGATTGGCACAGGGTTCGGGGGACGACAGCGGCGGCACCCGCAGGCTGCGCTCGCCGGCAATGCGCAGTGGCTCGCGGCTGGTGGCCAGGATACGCACCGACGGCGCGCCGAGCAGCAGGTTTTGCGCAAGCTCGGCCACCTGATCGATCAGGTGCTCGCAGTTGTCGAGGATGATCAGGCCAGGGTGGCGCTCAAGATGTTCCACCAGCGCCTGCTGCAACGGCTGAGTGGGCGAAGGTTCGACCCCAAGGGAGGCAGCCAGCGCCTGGGCTGGCGATTCGCTGCTGTGCAATTGCGCCAGGGGCACGAAGCACACCGGCATGCCGCCGGCCGCCGTGTGGCCGGACTGCAGCCGCTGCCGACCGAGGGCCACGGCCAGGCTGGTCTTGCCGACCCCGCCCGGGCCGATCAGGGTGATCAGGGCGGCGCCGTCATTCAGCGCGGTGTCGATTTCATCCAGCAGAGGCTGGCGGTCCACCAGTTCGACCGCCGCTGGCAAACGCTGCGCGCCGAACGCCGGAGGTTGCACGGGGCATGCCTGAGACGACGTTTCGGCAACGCCGCCCTCGCCGCCCAGCAGCAGGTAACCGCGCCCCGGCACCGTGCGGATCAGGTCGCGGTCACTGCCCAGCGCCTTGCGCAGCGCCGAGATGTGCACCTGCAGGTTGTTTTCCTCGACCACCGTGTCCGGCCAGACCTGCTGCAGGATCTGCTCCTTGCTCACCAACTGGCCCTGATGCAGGACCAGAAGCTCGAGGATATCGAAGGCGCGAGTCCCCAGGCGCAGGGCGACACCGTCTTTGAAAACGTCCCGCAACTCCAGGGATACGCTGGCCTGACCGACGCTTATCATCTTGTTCACACATTCCTTTAAGTGGATAGGCACACCTTGATTTGCCGACCCCGCCTCCAGGCATTGCGCCCTTGAACCGGTACCACGCAGCTGATCCATTTGTATCGGTGCTTATATAAGCAGTAATGATTCGACATGGATATTACCTGTAGGGGTAGTGAGTTCGATATTGAGGCTTCTGACGCATTCGCGAGCAAGCTCACTCCCACTGGCTTTGAGTTGCTCCCCCCCTTGTGGGAGTGAGCTTGCTCACGAATGCTTTTGATCCTGAGCCTCTTCTGTTCTAGACAGCCCGCCTTCGGTGTCCCTACCATCCGCGCTGCTGTTTCGGTCTGCAACCCGCTAGCGGATATCGCCCATGTCGACAGTCGTTCCTCATTTCTCCCTGGCCTGGAGCCTGCTCTTGTTGTTGGCAGACGTCGTGGCCTGGCACCTGCTCGATGCACGAGGCCGCCTCGCCCAGGTCGGCGCCCGGCTGGGGTTTTTCGTGCTGTACAGCCTGGTGATCATCAATGCCGGGGTCAGCCCGCTGGAAGCCCCCAACTGGCCGGACGACAGCGCCATGCAGTTTGCCGCCACGGCGCTGGCGATCGTCTGGTGGGTCTACGCCGCCCGCACCCTGACCGTGGTGCTCGGCCTGCTGCTGACCGGGCGAGTGGGCCACAGCGGCCGCCTGCTGCAGGAAGTGATCGGCGCGGTGATCTTCCTGATCGCCATCGTCGCAGCGGCAGGTTACGTTCTGCAGTTGCCGGTCAAAGGCCTGCTGGCGACCTCCGGAGCGATGGCGATCATCGTCGGCCTGGCGTTGCAGAGCACCTTGAGCGACGTGTTCTCGGGGATCATCCTCAACACCACCAAGCCTTATCAGGTGGATGACTCGATCTCCATCGACGGCATGGAAGGCAAGGTCATGGACATCGACTGGCGCGCCACCCACCTGCTCACAGGGGTGGGCACCATGGTGGTGATTCCCAACTCGGTGGCGGCCAAGGCCAAAATCGTCAACCTGAGCCGCCCGGTGAACATCCACGGGGTGTCGATCACTATCATGATGTCGCCACACATCCGCCCGCGCCGGGTGCTCGATGCGCTGGAGCGCGCCTTGCAGGGCTGCAGCGCGCTGCTGCAGACACCTCGTGCGCGGGCCGTGGTCAAGGACACCAGCCCGACCACCATCGAATACGCCATGACCGGTTTCATCAGCGACCTGTCGACCAAGAGCGACGTGCGCAACCTGTTGTTCGACCTGGCGTACCGGCATCTGGAAGCGGCGGGCATCGCCTGGCAATCGGAAACCACCAGCGAAACCCTGTCGCGGCCCCGGGCATTGCTCGACGAGGTGAAGGTATTCCGCACCAGCACGCTGGACGAGAAGAACCAACTGGCCCAGACCATGGTCGCCCGCGAATACGCCGCCGGGCAGACCATCATCGAACTGGGCGAGGTCACCGACGGGTTGTACGTGATCGCCACCGGCGTGGTGTCGGCGAACATTCCCGATGGCAGCAATATGGTCGAAGCCGGACGCATGGGGCCCGGCGAGGTGATGGGCGAACAGAGCGTGCTGGATGACACCCCGTCCGAGGCGCGGTTCATTGCGATGACCTCGTGTGTGATCTACCGGATCGACAAGGCGGCGACCCGCAGTGCGATGGAGCAGCGGGTGGAGATCACCACGGCGCTGAACAAGTTGCAGGCGGTGAGGCAGCAGACCAGTCGGCATGTGTTGTTGCGCAAGCCGGTGGTGGTCAAGAAGAGCAATTTTCTGGGATGGCTCAAGAATCGCTAGCGCTTGGCTTTTTAGGATCTGGTGCTGGCTGCTGGATCGCGGTCTTATCTGGGTTCAGCGGCGGCGCTTGAATGTTCTGGCTAACGCCAGACCTGTTTCGACTTCGTCGAATCACGATCAAGAGCGCTCTTCCTAACGTCAGATCTGTTTCGACTTCGTCGAGTTACTTGAAAGGACCAAGTAACCAAGTCCCTATGCTCCTGGTTTGGGTCTGACTTCGTCAGACTTCCCTCACTCCGGCGATGCTCCGTGGGCCCGGCGCGAATGGGCCATCCATGGCCCCGCGCCTCGCGCGGCATCCTGCCGCTTGACCCACTCCACATCGCCTGCGTTCGGCCTGCACCCAAGTCGCGATTTGTATCGTCTGCGCGTTCTGTGTATGAAGATCAACGGCAACGGCACGGTACCACACTATCTGCCTTTGATTCTGCCCGAAGGGCGTAGGAGCGCAGCTTGCTCGCGATCTGGCGCGAAGCGGCAGTAAAACCATCCACTTTGGTCGTATCAGGCACACCGCGTGCACCGGATTTGCTGCCGCTTCGCGCCAGATCGCGAGCAAGCTGCGCTCCCACGGCCTGCGGCCAGAAGCAGATCAGCGACACAGCGTAAATCCCGTAACAGTCCAGCTTGCCGGACTACTACGGGGACGGCGTTAGCCGATCGCTTTGATTTGGCTTTTGATCTTCATACGCAATAGCCCAGACGACACAAAACGCGACTTGGGTGCAGGCTGAACGGAGGTCTCGCGCAGTGGGCCAAGCGGCATGGATGCCGCGCGAGGCGCGGGGCCATGGATGGCCCATTCGCGCCGGGCCCACGGAGCGGGACCGGAGTGAAGGTACCCGACGCAGGAGGGCCAAACCAGGAGCAGGACCCCTTGGTTACTTGGGGGTCTTTTCCAAGTAACTCGACGAAGTCGAAACAGGTCTGACGTTAGGAAGAACGCTCTTGATCTTGATCTTGACCTTGATCTTGAACACCCCAGGGACCGAACCTGAAACCCGCCCCCCGAGCCACCACCAAAATCAAGATTCCAGAAGCGCCCGCAACATCCACGCCGCCTTCTCATGCACCTGCATCCGCTGGGTCAGCAAATCCGCCGTCGGCTCATCGCTCACCTTCTCCAGCAGCGGGAAAAGCCCACGGGCCGTGCGCACCACCGCCTCCTGCCCTTGCACCAACTGCCGGATCATGTCCGAAGCCGCCGGCACGCCCGGCTCCTCCTCGATCGACGACAACCGCGCATAAGTCGAGTACGTCCCCGGCGCAGGAAAGCCCAAGGCGCGAATCCGTTCGGCGATCGCATCCACCGCCGTGGCCAGCTCCGTGTACTGCTCTTCGAACAACAGATGCAAGGTCCGGAACATCGGCCCGGTCACGTTCCAGTGGAAGTTATGGGTCTTGAGGTACAGCACGTAAGTATCAGAAATCAGCCGGGACAACCCCTCGACGATTTCTGCACGATCCTGTTGGTTGATACCGATTTCGATAGCCATGTCTTGCTCCCTTGGGTCTATGTAACTTTCTGTGTTGAGACCGATTCTAGGGAGCCCGACTCAATAGCAGAAATCACTCATGGCAATCGCAACCATCGACAACCGCTATGACTGAGTACGATCCGGCCGGGTCAGGCCCAGCTTGTCGATCCGATAGCGCAGCATGTCTCGGGTCAGGCCCAACAGGCGCGCAGACTTGGTGACGTTCCAGTCGGTCTTGTCCAGCACCTTGCGCACCATCTCGTTCTCGACCTCGGGCAGGTTCATGTTGCCCAGGCCCTCATCCGCCGCATGGGACTGCGGGTGCGCGGGCGGCGGCGTGTGGGAATTGGGCACCAGATGCGGCACGAACGGCGCCGGAGTCATGGGCTCGTCCATCAGGCTCATGCACAGGCCCAGCTGATGCGGCGCGATGCAATTGCCCTGGGTCAGCAGCACCGTCTGTTCGAGCATGTTGCGCAGTTCACGCACGTTGCCGGGCCAGCTGTAGCTGCGCAGCAGGTGTTCGGCGTCGTTACTGAAATACAGGTCCGGCTTGCCGTAGCGCTTGCCGTGCAGTTGCAGGAAATGCCGGGCCAGGCGGATCACGTCGTCGCCACGGGCCTGCAGGCGCGGCACCTTGATCGAAATGATGCGCAGGCGGAAGAACAGGTCGCGGCGGAATTTGCCCTGCTGCACCATCTGTTCGAGGTTGCAGTTGGTGGCGCTGATGATCCGCAGGTCGACCTTGCGCTCCTTCACCGAGCCGATCCGGCGCACGGTGCGGTCTTCCAGCAGTTTGAGCAGCTTGGCCTGCAGCAGCAGGTCCATTTCGCCCACTTCATCGAGGAACAGCGTGCCGCCGTCGGCCGCTTCGACCAGGCCGGTGCGGCGGTCCTTGGCATCGGTGAAGGCGCCTTTTTCATGGCCGAACAGTTCGGCTTCGATCAGGTGCGCCGGGATCGACGCACAGTTGAATTCCACGAACGGCCCCTTGCTGCGCGGCCCATCGAAATGCAGGGCGCGGGCGATCAGTTCCTTGCCGGTGCCGGTGTCGCCTTCGACCAGTACCGGCGGCAGATCGCTGCTGGTCATGCGCCGTTCGGCGTCGAGCAGCTGGGTGACCACGCCCTTGACCGTCATCATCGCCGGCGAGTCGCCGATCAGCGCCTGCAGCCCGGAGTGCTTGGCTTCGCGGTCCTGGTAGAACGACAGGGTTCGCTCCAGGCGCTCGGCGGCCAGGGCCTTGTCCAGCAACAGCTTGAGTTCCGGAAGCGCCACGGGCTTGGTCAGGTAATGAAACGCGCCCTCCTTCATCGCCGTGACGGCATCTTCGATGTTGCCGTAGCCGGTCATCATGATCAGCTTCAGGTCCGGCGCGCTTTCCTTCAAGGCGTTGATCAGCTCGTGGCCGCTCATGCCCGGCAGCGAGTTGTCGGTCAGGACCACGTCAGGCCGCCAGGTCTGCAGCGTCTTGAGCGCTTCCTCGGCCGAATGACAGACCCGCGCTTCGAAATCCCGGCGCTCCAGGTAGGTCTGGATATTACTGGCCAGGAGCTCGTCGTCTTCAACCACCAGTATGCTGTGTTCCATCGAGTCCCCCTCCTGCCGCAATTTTGAACGTCAGCTTCACGCGAGTGCCTTCCTGCTCCCGGCTGGTCAGCGAGACCTTGCCGGCGAAGCGCTCCATGATCCGCTTGACCAGTACCAATCCGACGCCAAGCCCACCCTGTTTGGTGGTGAAGAATGGCTTGAACACCATCGCCTCCTGCTGGCGCGACATGCCTTTGCCGTTGTCGGCAACGGTGAGGTAAACCCGCCCGCGAGCAGGCTCGGCCTCGATGTCGATCACCAATTTGCCGTCCTTGGTCATCGCCTCCAGGGCGTTGGCCATCAGGCTGTTGAGAATCTGCGCCAGCAAAATGCGCTGGCTGATCACCATCGGTACCGGCGGCGGCGCAAACTCGACTTCGATGTTGGCGCGACGTATCTGCGGCTCGTAGGACTGCAAGACATCCTGCATGCACGACACCACATCCACCGCCTCGGACTCGCCGCTGATGGGTCGCAACGACAGAAGCAATTCGCGTACCCACTTCGACATACGGTCGACCTGGTTGATGATGTCGTTGATGTTCTTCTGCGCCGCAGGATCGACCACTTCCAGGGCCAGTTCGGCGCTGGAGCGGATGGTCGCCAGGGGGTTGCGCAGGCTGTGGGCGACCGCCGACGACATCTCGCCCAGGGCTGCGAATTTCTCGCTGTTGATCAACTGGCGCTGCTGGAACTCCAGCAGCCTCGAAGCCCTGCGCACGATCCAGAACAGGCCCAGGTAAATGAGCATGCCGCCTATGCCGGTGGACACCCAGATCACCACGTAGCCGCGCTCGATACTGGCGATCAGGTCCTTGGGTTCCTTGTAGATTTCGACGATGGCCAGCACGTCTTTTTCTTCGGCGTCGAACAGCGGGATGTAGTTCTCTATAAAGAGGTAATCGGGCGGGTTGAGAAACTTCTGTTCGTTCTGCCGGCGCTGGGTTTCATGGTGGGCGGTGCCGGTGCGCTGACGCGAGTGGAACGCGGCTTCCAGGTCGTCGTTGCCCAGGATCGCCTTGCCGATCAGCGCCGGATTGGTCGACCAGATGATCACCCGGTCAGGAGCATAGACGTTGACCAGCAAGGCATCCGGCAAGGAAGAAATGTGGTCGAGAAACTCGTCCCGGGACTGACGTCGCACTTCCGGATCAACATCGGCCACGGGCAGATCGCGCCGGGTATCGAGCAACTCGCCCATCGTCCGACTGGTCGGAATTTGCGCATGTCGAATCTCCGCCGAGGCGATGGCGTGGACGAATTGCGAGGTCAACAGAGAATCGCGCTGCACCGCCTCGCTGACCACGAAACGGGTGGAAATCAGGCCCAGCCCGATGGCGACCGAAGCGATGACCAACAGACTGACTATGGAGAACCAACGCAACAGGTTGAAGGGAGGCCGAGGCTTTTTTTCGATTTCTTTGATGCTGGCTTGGGTCAGCATTTCACTGCGTCCTATCGATCCCATGACCACCGTCCCGCACACTCTTTTTTTGTCGGTATAGCGTAAGCGGCGACTTTGCGACAGCAGCAATTTCATTAGCTTGCGCAGCATTTGCCATCATAAAGCCACCACTGCACATGACCGTTCGGCGCTTAGTCCCTGATCGGCAAAGCAGTTTTCAGAAAAACATTGAACTTTGTTGAACGCTAACCGTCCGTCCGACTTTTTCCGCCTGCACCCATCATGGTCTTCCCCAGCCTTTCCCCAACTCTGGGGAGGGCGCCCCACTCAACCCTTGTCTCACCGGCGAAACGCCGCTCTTCACCCGCCTTTCTCGCATCAATAATCGTTACCAATCAACGAGTTAAGCGATGTTTACGGTTTCTGGTACAGAAGTTGCGCCACAGCTCTCAGCCTCCTGGAACCGACGCTCCGTCCGAACCATGCCAGAGGCTCGGTTCATTGCGAGAGGGAAGACAAATGCCCAGCAAACTGACCCACGCCGTAACGTTGCTGTCATTGATCGCAGCGATTCACGGTTCCGCCCAGGCCGCGTTGGTTAAAGTCGATCCAGGCCCTTACAGTCCGCAGATCGGCAATTTCGCGTCCTGGTATCAAGATACCCATGGCCGCACGCTGTCCCTGTGCCTGACCAAAGCCTTGAGTTCGCGTGTTCCTTCGACCCCTGGGGTTCCGTCTTACATGTGCACCCTGGCGGTCGCCGCAGGTGTGTTCGACGACACCCAACCGATGGTCTTCCCCACCAACTTCCCCGACGAGGCCTTCTGGTTCCTCGCCGATGCGGCCATTCCCAATCCGGGGGCAGGCCCCAATAACGGGATCGATCTGAGATACGTCGCCGCACTGGAAGCGGCTTTCAGCGGCGGCGATCCCAAGCAGGGAGACCAGATCAGCTTTGCGCGGATTCGCGTGCGTGTCGATGTGCCGGTAGCCGGTACCTACACCATCACGCACCCCTATGGCGTTGAGGTGTTTCAGGTCGACACCCCCGGCACTAAAGCCATCAATATGACCCGCGACATTGGCATCGGCGTGCCCATGACCTTCACCGATGCGCTCAATGGAGACGTCGGGCCGTTCCTGCGTAGCGTCAATGGACCGTATACCGAAACCGATCCGGCTACAGGTCAGAGTGATCAATATGTCGGTGATCCAAACCTCACCGAAGCGGTCACCGGCAGTCCGTTCAATACCAATTTCGTGCGCATCGAAGGCCCCAACGGTATCGACATCCGCACAAACGTCTTCAACGTTACCGGGAAACTGTCGACCGTCGTGCTGCCGACGCCGCAGATCATCCAGCGTGCGACCTACTCACGCAGCAACGGCGGCACGGGTACGACCGGTGTTCAGGCGCAGCAGGATGTGTTCTCCCTGGCGCCGCCGCCCCCTGGCACGTCGCAATTCGTCGACACCTCCACCGCTACCGTGCCCATGACCGAAGCCAATGGCACGGGCAGCTGGTACGGGCAATCCACGGCGAACCCGACGCTGCCTGCCACGCTGCAGGTCACCGCAGACAACCACGTGGCGATCCCCACCAGCACCCCGACGACCTTGCCACACGGGCTTACCGACCTGATCAGCATCAATACCGCCACCTATAGCCTGACGTCCGGACAGCTTTCGCTTTCGGCAACCTCCAGTGACGCCACCACGGCGATCACCATGACGGCCACCGGCAGCTCCGGCGGCGCCATCGGCACCCTGGGTGGCGACGGCGCAACCAAAGCTCTGACCACCACCATATCGCCCATCCCACCGGCGAAGGTCACGGTGACTTCATCCAATGGCGGCAGCGATACCGAAGAAGTGGTGATCATTCCCTGATCCTGACCACTCCTTGCACTCGAATCTGGAGGCAACATGAAAAGTTGGCCAAGTCTGATTTTCGGCGCCATGAGTCTGATCGCAGCGAGTGAGGCGGCATTTGCCGGGCTCGATGCCGTGGACCCTGGGCCTTATACCGTCGCCACAGGACGTTTCCCGCAGTGGTACAGAGATGCGCCGCTGCCCCCGCCAGGCTCACCGCCGTTGACGGGCGGGATCGAGCTTGAGCTGTGCCAGTCCCGCGCAGTGAGCTCGCGAGTCGCCGCCACTGTGCCACCGGCGTACATGTGTACCCTGGGCGCAGTCCCCGGCCTGTACGACGATGCGTTCCCGATGGTTTATCCAGATAATTTCCCGGATGAAATGTTCTGGTATCTGTTGCAGGCGCAATTGCGCACCAACACCAGCCCCATCGCCGGCTACGGCCTGGAAATCTACACAGCGGGTGTGGAAGCGGCCTTCGCGACAGATCCTCCCACCGACGGCTCGCAACAGAGCTTCGCGCGCATTCGCATGCGTATCGACATCCCTGCCGGCAGGCCCGGGCGCTACACCGTCACTCACCCCTATGGCGTAGACACGTTCGACGTGACCACCACCGGGCGGCGCGCGATCAACATGACCCGTGACATCGGTATCGGTGCGGCGGGTGATTTCAGTGGCGCGCTCACTGGCGACCTGGGTCCATGGGTCAAGGGCATCGGAGCTCCATACACCGAAACCGACCCGGAAACCGGCGTCAGCAACACCTACATTGGCGACCCGAACGTACCGGAGCCGGTAACAGGCAGCCCGTTCGGGACCAACTTCGTGAGAATCGAAGGACCGGCGGGCACCATCACCCAGAACCTTTTCACCGTCAGCGGCAAGGTGCGCGATCCGAGGGTACAAACCCCGGTTGAAGTCAGACGCGGAACGTACAGCCGCAATGGTTCGGGTACTCGCATCGAACTGTTCGCCTCATCCCCCAACAGCTCGGCGCTGTGCTATCGCGATACCCTTGCACTGGTACCGGGCACGCCGCCTTCGCCTTGCCAGTTCAACATGATCAGCGATAACAACGGCAGTTTCTTCGTGGCCCGCACGACCACAACCCTGCCACCGTTCCTGATCCTCACCGCAACCAATCCGACCGGCACCACCAAGCCGACGGCAGTCTCCAGCAAGCTGATCGACGTGGTGAAAATCCGCACCGCTCGCTACACCTGGGACAACCACACGCTGACGCTGGAAGCCGCCTCCAGTGACGAAACATCCATCCCGGATCTCGTCGCACAAGGGTTCGGACGGCTGTCCAAGACCGGCACACTGCAACAGTTGACCGTGCCTAATCTGAACCAGCCACCGGCGTTCGTCACCATCAAGTCCGCCCGTGGTGGCAGTGACACCGAGCCAGTGACCGTATTGGGCACCGCGCCGAACACCGGCCCCAACCAGCCACCGGTTCCCGTCAACGACACCGGCAGCACTGGCTTCGGCGTCCCTGTGACCCTGAGCGTGCTGACCAACGATGGCGACCCGGACGGCGACCTGCCGCTGACCATCAGCGACCTGACCCAACCGGCGACTGGCCAGGGCACCGTTGCGCTGAGCGGCACCACGTCGATCGTCTACACCCCGCCTGCCGTGGTCAACGCGCCGCTCACTGCGACCTTCACCTACAAGGCCGTGGACAGCAAAGGCCTGAAGTCGACAACCGCAGCCACTGTCAGCGTCACCGTGACGCCTAACCGTCCACCGGTTGCCGGTGCCGACACGGGCGCCACCCTGGCCGGCAGTCCACTGGTGGTCAACGTGCTGGCCAACGACACCGACCCTGAAGGCAACGTGCCGCTGAGCGTGACCAACCTGACCCAGCCTGCTGTCGGACGCGGAACCGTGACCACCAACGGCACCACCGTGACCTACACGCCACCGGCCACCATCACCGCGCCGTTCACCGCGACGTTCACCTACCAGGCCGCAGACTCCTTCGGCGCCCTGTCGACACCTGCCACGGTCAACATTTCGGTCACCGCGCCTCCGGCCGGCGCCGAGACGCTGACCATCACCTCGGCGGCAGTACAGGTCCGTGGCGGTGGCGCGCTGTTCAGCTGGGACATCTCGGGTACCAGTTCGGTGACCACGGGTAACACCATCGTGATCACCGTGACCACACCGACTGGCGTGCAGGAACTCGATCGCGTGACCGTACCGGTGACCGGTCGCTGGAGAAGCTCGGTGGTCAACACCATCGCGCCTCGGGCCACCAACCCGACCGCCACCGCCACCTCGTCCAAAGGCACGGTGCGGACACTGCCGATCACCGTTCGTTGATGCAGTACGGCTCGCCTGCGTGAAGACGCAGGCGGGCTGAACGTCGCCAGGCGCCACTGGCGCCCGGGGACAGGAGAACACCATGTCACTGATTCACGGTCGTTCGCTGTTCGGTCATCCCGCCATCCTGTGCTGCGTGCTGGCACTGGCGATGTTCTGTCTGTCGGCGCAGGCCGACGAGTTGACGGGCGGTGACGAACTGGGCGGCGGCTCCGAACTCGGTGCCCCGGTCAGCTTTCCGGGCGGGACATTCGTCGGCGGCCAGATCGCGTCGATCCTGCAACAGGGCAACGCCAACGTCGCCAACCTGTCGCAGAACGGCACCTCGCTGGTCGGCAACATCGTCCAGGTCGGCAGTGCGCAGGAGGCGTTCATCCTGCAACAAGGCAGCGACCTCACTGCGTACATCAATCAACAGGGTTCGGGTAACCAGGCGCGGATCACGCAATCCGGCTCGGACAACCAGGCAGCAATCACGCAACGCGGCGCCAACAACAGCGCCAGTATCGAACAGGCAGGCAGCGGGCTGCAGAGCAGCATCAGTCAGTCTGGAAATGGCCAGAGCGTAGAAGTTCGTCAAGTCCGTTGACGCGCTCGACACCTCGGCAACTTACCATCAGGAGGTCTACATCATGTTCAAACTCACCCCTGTCGCTGCTGCGGTTCTGGTCATGGTCACTGGCCATGCGATGGCTGCCAACAGCCTCTCGAGTCAGTACCAGCAAGGAAGCGGCAACATCGCCGATGTGCAACAGGTCAATGCCAGCTTCGCGTCGGTGCAGCAAGTGCAGATCGGCGACGGCAACGACACGGCCGCCTACCAGGAGCAGACCAACTCGAAGATCGATCAACTGCAGCAAGGCAACCAGAACGGTGCCTACGGCGAGCAGCTGTTCGAGACCGACAGCAAGATCACCCAGCGCCAGTACGACCAGCGCAACACCACCCACGCCAGCCAGTCGCTGGGTGTCGGCAACCAGATCACCACCCGACAGTCGGGTAACGACAACTTTGCCTTTGCCTATCAGGACAGCCAACTGGGCAGCATCATCAACATCGAACAGAGCGGCAGCGGCAACCAGGCGTGGTCAGAGCAATTCAATGGCGGCGCCGGCAACAATGCCCAGGTGTTCCAGGCGGGTGACCGCAACCAGGGAACCACCGAACAGGTCGAGCACTACAACGGGCAGATCCAGCTCAACCAGAACGGCAACGACAACTACGCTTACACCGATCAGCGCTACGGCAACGGCGGCTCGATCAATGTCGAGCAGAATGGCAATTTCAACAGCAGCCAGTCGTTCCAGGACACCCAGAACGACAGTCACTCCAGCCTGATCCAGACCGGTACCTTCAACGAAGGTGTGCTGGACCAGTACCAGGGCGCGCTGAACACCATCGCCATGGTGCAGTGGGGTAACCGCAACGCCGCCAGCGTGGCGCAGTACAACGTCACCAACAGCGTGAGCAACGTCTATCAGAACGGCAACGACAACCTGCACTACAGCTCGCAGAAAGGCACCGGGCATTCCTTCACTTCGTCGGCCACAGGTTCCGGCAACAAGATCCAGGCCAGCGAGTTTGAAGGCGCGCGGCTGGGTGGTCAGTTCGGGGTGGGTCAGACAGCGTTCCTCAATCAGAACGGCAACGGCAACGCCATCAACATGAAGCAGGACGGCGTGGCCAACCTGACCAATCTGAAGCAGGACGGCAACCGCAACGATGCCAAGACCACTCAGAACGATAACTACAACGAGCTGTACTTTGAACAGAACGGCAGCGACAACATCCTGATCGCCGATCAGCGCGGCGACTCCAACTATGCGCAGGGCACAAGCTTCGGTAACGGCAACAGCACCGATCTGACGCAATCGGGCAGTGACAACCAGTCGTATACCTCGCAGAACGGCAATGGCAACGAGATTGTGGTCAAGCAGGCTGACAGCTACAACGTGGCGTATGTGAGCCAGACCGGCAACCTGAACCAGGCCAATGTGAACCAGAGTGCGACCAACCAGGCGGCGAGCATTACCCAAGTGGGTAATTCGAACCAGGCGACGGTGCATCAGCAGTAGGGTTTTCGTTGTGTCTAGAGCCGCCGCAAGGCGGCTTTTTTATGGGCTTGCGGTGGATGTGGATTTGGGTTTGTTAACGTGAAAAGCAGACTTTTGTGGGTTCGCCGGGTTGTGGGCATATCCGTTTCTTCGGTCAAGGCGGCTTATGGTTCCGCCCTTACGGCGGGTCACTTTTGGCAAACGCCCCAAAAGTAACCAAAAAGTCTAGCTCCTGGTTTGGGTCCTCCTTCGTCGGACTACCTTCATTCCGGTCCCGCTCCGTGGGCCCGGCGCGAACGGGCCATCCATGGCCCCGCGCCTCGCGCGGCATCCTGCCGCTTGACCCACTCCGCGAGACCTCCATTCAGCCTGCACCCAAGTCGCGTTTTGTGGTGTCTGAACTTTTTGTGCACAAAGATCAAAAGCAACGGCAACGGCAACGGCAACGGCAACGGCAACGGCAACGGCAACGGCAACGGCAACGGCAACGGCTTGATGTTGTGCGATCTGCTCTAGATTCTGGCCGGAGGCCGTAGGAGCGCAGCTTGCTCGCGATCTGCCGCGCAGCGGCAGCAAACGCTGTGCACGCGGTCTTCCTGACACGGCCAAGGCGCCTGATTTTACTGCCGCTTCGCGCCAGATCGCGAGCAAGCTGCGCTCCTACGCCCTCCGGGCAGAAACCGATCGTGCAAACAACGCAATCCCGTAGCAGCACGGCTTGCCGGCGGTCTGGCGCGTAGCGGCAGTAAAATCGGGCGACCTGGCCGTGTCAGGTACACCGCGTGCACAGGGTTTGCTGCCGCTTCGGTCGGACGCGACCCCGGGCGACCGCCGGCAAGCCGGACTGCTACGGGGGCGGCGTTAGCCGGTCGCTTTTGATTTTGATCTTCGTGCGCGCAGGTTCAGACGACGCAAAACGCGACTTGGGTGCAGGCCGAACGGAGGTCCCGCGTAGTGGGTCAAGCGGCAGGATGCCGCGCGAGGCGCGGGGCCATGGATGGCCCATTCGCGCCGGGCCCAGGGAGCGGGACCGGAGAGAGGGTACCCGACGAAGTCGGGCCAAACCAGGAGCAGGACACCTTGGTTACTTGGGTGTCTTTTCCAAGTAACTCGACGAAGTCGAAACGCTTCTGCCGTTAGGCAGAACCCGCAATAGGCAGGTCATCACAGCAAATGGATGTACACCCCAACCCAGAAACCGACACATCAACCCCGCGGGCTACTGCCCGTCTTCGGCTGGCTTACTTTGGGTCAAATAACGCTCCAGCGTCTCATTCGGCGCGCTGTTGTCCCCCGCTGCCTGCCACATGTGCCGCTCGATCCCCTGCGCCACCAGATGCCCCACCGCCGCCTCGATCGCCGACAGCACACACAGCTGCGCCGGCTCGTTGGTGGTATACCCGGCCTCCAGCTCCAGCAGCTTCTTGAACTCGACGAACTTGAACACCCCGGCGTTGTAGCTGGTCGAGTAAATAGTCTTGCTGGTCATCACATTGGCCAGCACCTGCCCGGTGCGCACGTCCACCGCCCGCAGGTTGATGGTCACCTGATCGACCCGGTACTCCTGCGAGCCACCGATGCCCAGATACCGCGCGCCCTCCCCGCCACTTCTGACGTTGGTGTCATAGGCGACGATGCCGCCTTCGAGCATCAGGTTGGCCGACTGCAGCGGCGGTAGCTCATTGGCCGTCGGCGCACTCACCGGGGCGCCGTCGGGGCCCATCACGGCTGGCGGTTTCTTCTGCCCGGCGCGGATGATCTTGCGTTCGGTCAGCAGGTTCTGCAGCCCTTCACGCTCCAGCACCACGAACCAGCCGCTGGCCTGCATGGCGTCCATCAGCATGCTCGCCGCGCCCTGGGTGACGCTGGTGGAAAAGGAACTGGCCGGGGTGGGTTTGTACTGCCCGGTCTGATCGCGGAACCCGTACACCACCGCCACCAGACGCCCCTTGGGCCGGGGCATGTTCAACAGGTCATAGTAGGTCGACGCCCGCGGCGTCAGGGTGGGAACGTCCCTAGGCTGCTCGGCAGGCATCGGCTGGCGTACGCCACAGCCCTGCAGGGCGGCCATCAGCATCAGAATCGGGATGCACTTGTTCATAATCCTTCGCTCCTCTGGAACTTCAGCGATCGTCAGTTGACGGTGAGGCCGTTGACGTTCACTTCCGATACTTCGCCGGTGGCACGGTCGGTGATCTGAATGCTCAAGGCGCCCGAATCGTCGACGACGTTGATGATGAAGGCGTCGGTGGTCAGGCTGCCGGTGTTGCCGTTACGGATGTTGGTCAGCACTTGGGACAGCAGGCTCGATTGCAGTTGCTGGCTGAAGCGCTCCAGGGCCGTGGTGGCGGTGGTGGTCGAGCGTTTCAGGTCGGGGTCCTTGAAGTCGTTCTGGGCCTGGGCTTCGTTGAGCAGCGTCGGGCCGTTGAGCGGGTTGCCGCCGAAGTTCGGGTTGACCGGTGTGTAGACCAGCTCGGTGGCCTGGCTCGAAAAGCTGAAAATGCTCAGGCACAGGCAGGTCGAAACGGCGATGATTGTTGTTTTCATAATTCGTCCTTCCCCAGATCAGTGTTGTCCTGCAGTTGAACCTGCAGCTTGCGTTGAACGACCGCAGCGCGGACCTGGTCGGCGGCGTCTTCAGCCAGCTCGCGGGTCTCGGTGGCGTTGGGTGCGATGAAACGGCGGTACACGATGCGTTGGTCATACTCGACCCAGATCAGGCTGCCCCAGCGTGGGTCTGGCCGTTCGCGCACCACCAGGTTGAAATCCAGGCGGCTGGTGGCACGCAGGCGGTCGGTGAAGGCGTTGTAGAAGTTGTGGCCGACCAGCGAGATGCAATCGTCGACGATGAAACCCATCATTTCGTCTTCGTCGTCGGCCAGGCACGCGCCAGCGTGGATGCCGGCCAGCAGCATTGCCGCGCCCAGGCACACGGCCTTGAAGTTGGCGTTCAGGCTTTTCATTGGCTGGCGCCTCCCAGCGGTGAACCCAACGAAGTACCCAGCGCTGCACCCGGGCCTGTGGCCGCCGGCGCAGTCAGTGTGGCGGGAGTGCCCGGTGCGCCGGGGCGGTTGTTGGTCGACTCCTGGAACGCGTTCTCGGCGACGAAACGCCAGTCGGCGTAACTGGTCATGTTCTCGAACTCCTGCCATTGCGACGGGAAGTTCGCGACCTTGAGCGGGGCCTGGGTCGAGAGGCTGTAGACCCCGGTGATGCGATTGTCGATGGACCGGGTCAGGCCCCAGCTGGTGCTGCCGGTGATGGGGTCCGGGTACAGGCGCCGCAGGTGGCGCTGGATCGACGGAAAGCGATGATCTTCCAGCAACTCGTCCAGCGACTCGGGGTACTGGGCCACGCCGGTGCCGCTGCGGTAGTAGCTGCGCAGGGCCTGGGCGTACTGGGTGCCGACCCAGATCAGCTGCAGCTCACGCTCGCGCTTGCCCACGGTCGACCAGACCTGCCCCACCGCCGCCAGCGCAGTGCCCATCATCAGAATCAGCAACAGCGCGCTCATGTAAGTGAAGCCCTGCTGCTGGCCGGGCATAGCGCCTGCGCCGCTACCATTGACCGAAAAGACTGCCATCACGCGCCCTCCCGGTCGAACCGCTCTTGATATCCGCCACCGTGCCCTGCACGCCTTCGGGCGGCGGGACGATGACCCACATGTCGTTGCGCCCGGTAACCGGGTCTTCCGGCAGGCTGCGCAGGTAGCGCTGGGTGACCATGTCTTCCAGCGATTCGGGGTAATGGCCGGTGTCGCCGTAGTAGTGATCCAGCGCCTCGCGCATCACCGCCAGGCTCTGGCGCAGTGCGGTCTCGCGGGAGTTTTCCAGGCTGGAAAAGTAGCGCGGCACGGCGATGGTCATCAGGGTGGCGATGATCGCCATGACCACCAGCAATTCGATCAGCGTGAAGCCGTTCTGTCTGCGCATGATTCACCACTCCGAGTAGGCGATGCCGTTGAGGCCGCGACCCTTGGCCCTGGAATACACGTCGAACACGTCTTCGCCGTCCCGCGGGTTCTGCGCCGGGCTGTCGTAGGCGCGCAGGCCCCAGTCGTCAGCGGCGTCGCGCTTGCCCTTGCCGAAGCCGCTGGCAGACGCCGTGCTGACCGGCGCCAGCGGGTCGTGGGGAATGCGCCGCAGGAAAAAGATCTTCGCGCCCTTGGGGCTCTTCAGATCGCGCACGCCGTTGACCAGGACCTTGAGATTGGCCGGGTAGCCGTTGCTGCTCACCGACTTCTCGATGCGCCCCGAGTCGGCGGCACGTTTATAGGCGTCCAGCGCATCGCGGATCTGATACAGCGCGGTGCGCAGCTCCTGCTCCTTGCCCCGGCGGATGATGGTTTCGGTCAGGGGCGCGGCGATGCTCGCCAGCAGACCGACGATGGCCAGGGTCACGACCATCTCGATCAGGGTGAAGCCGCGCGTGGTCCGTTGGGCGTTCATGATCAAGGCTTCTCGACGGCAGGTGCGACGGCCAGTGGCTGCGACTTGCCGCCCACTTCCACGGTCACCGGCATGTCCGGATTGACCGAGTCGATGTGCATGCTGGTCTCGGTGCCGGTGCCGAATTCCATGTCGCTCGGCGCCTGATACGGCAGGTTGCGCACGATGCGTGGGGTGATCGACAGCACCAGCTCCGATTTGCCCACGGTGTCCTTGTTGCTGCCGAACAGCCGGCCCAGAGCAGGTATGTCGCCAAGTCCGGGGATCTTGTTGCCGGTGGACTGCGTGTCATTGCGCACCAGGCCGGCCAGGATCTGGGTTTCGCCGTCGTGCAGACGCAGGGTGGTCTGGGCGTTGCGGGTGTCGACCTGAACCGGGATGGTGCCGTTGCGCGTGGCTTCCAGGGGCGTGGCGTTACTCACTTCCAGGGCAATCTTGATCGCCACTTCATTATCGAGGTGAACGATCGGGGTCACCTCCAGTTTCAGACCGACGTCCAGGTAAGTGATGCTTTCAGTGATCACCGGCCCCTGAGTCGATGGCACCGAGGTGGCGCTGATGATCGGCACCCGCTGGCCGATGTGGATGCGCGCCTGTTCGCGGTTGCTGACGCGAATGGTCGGGCTGGCCAGGGTGTTGACGTCGTTGTCCTGAGCGTTGATTTTCAGCTGTGGCGAGGGCGAGATCGAGATCCGGCTGGAGTTGATGCCGCGCAGCTGGTTGAGCACGTTCACCGCGGTGCCGTCGCTGTTGATGATGCCAAAGGTGCTGGGCCATTGCAGGCCCAGGTCGAGGATGCGCTGGCGGGCCACTTCCATCACTTCCACTTCCAGCACCACTTCAGGGTTGGACTGATCCTGGGAGAAGAACAGCTTCTCGGCCATGCGGATCGCATCCGGGGTGTCGCGCATGGTCAGGGTGTTGAGGCGCTCGTCGATGAACACGTCGCGGGTCTTGAGCATGGTCTTGACCATATTCAGCGCGGTATTGGCATCGGTGTTGGTCAGGTAGAAGGTGCGCATCACCAGCTCCTGGTAATCCTTGAGCTTCTGCGGCGAGTCCGGGTAGATCAGCAGGGTGTTGTCGTTCACCACTTTCTGGTGCAGCTGGTTCTGTTGCAGCAGCAGCTGGATGGCGTCTTCGATGCGCACTTCGCGCACGAAGATGGTGGCCTTCAGGTCAGCGCGCATGTCCTTGTCGAAGATGAAGTTCAGGCCTGCGACTTGCGACAGCACCTCGAAGATCACCTTCAGGTTGGCGTCGCGAAACTCCAGGGTCACCGGTTTGTCCAGGCGGGTCTTGAGCTGCGGATAGGGTACGGCGCTGCGCGAACGCAGCAGGTCGACGTCTTTCTGCAGCTGCAGGGCGCCCTCATGCCGTGGGTCCAGGGCCAGCACGGCGCGGGCCTGTTGCTCGGCACCGGTGACATCGCCCCGGCGCAGGCTGGTCTGGCCCTGCACCAGCATGGCGTTGATGTTGCGCATCTGTTCCAGCAGGTACAGCGCATCGCGAGCCCGGCCGTTGTTCGGCTCGATGGCCACCACCCGCGAGTAATCGATGGCGGCGCTGTTGAAGTCGCGCTGAGAGCGCTCCGAATCGGCCTTGGTCAGCAAGGTCTTGACCGCCCGGGCCTTGGCCGAGGTCAGCTGAATGCGCAGGGTGGCATCGCGCGGCTTGGCATTGACCGCCTCCTGCAGTTTGGCGATGCCCTCCTCGTACTTGCCGTCCTCGATCAGGTCCTGGCCGATGGCCCGGTTGATGTCTGAAGCACAAGAGGACAGCAGGACCCCCAGCGAAAAGATGCAGCCCAGCAACAACGCGTTCGAAGACAACCGCAGCGGACTCATGGCGCACTCCCTACAGACAAGGTCTGAGCAAACTTCAAGGGCAGATAGACGAGGCTCATTTCAGTGGCCGAGATGCGATCGATCTTGTAGGTGTCGTCGATCACATCACCGGCCCTGACCACATAGAGCCGTTCTCCGTTTTGCAGGAACACCTGCAACTGCTGGCTGTCTTCCAGCTTGCCAATGAACTGGAACGGAAGAGGCGGTGCAGTGGGCACCGTGGGGACAACGGCGGCGCTGTCCAGCGCCGCCTGCTGTTCGGCCGTCACCACCGGGGCGACGTACCAGCTCTGGGCGGCGAACAGGTCGACCTGCGGCACCACCAGGCTTGCGGATTTTTCGCCGGCGCGAGCCACGTCGGCACGGGCCTTGGCCATGGCGGCCTGCTGCTTGACGGCGGCCGGCTGCACGTTGCTGGCAGCTTCCTGGGTCGGTTCGCCGAAGAATTGCTCCGGCATCCAGGCGATCAGCCCGCAGACGCCGAAAAACGCGATCCAGCCTGTTACGCGACGATTGTTCATCACGACCTCGACAGGTAAAGGGTCATGCGGATGCGCCCGGACAGCTCGGTATCGGCGATCCGTTTGCGTTGAAAATCCACGTCCTCGACCACCACCGCCGGCAGCTGGGTCAGCAGCGCGTGGAGGAAACGGCGCAGTTGCGGGTAGTTGCCGCGCACCGGCAGCAGGATCTGGTAGCGCGCCAGTTGGGTTTTCGGGTCGATGCCTAAGGCGTATTCGCCGCGGGCCAGGTTGATCTTTTCCTTGCTGGCCATGGCGTAGATGCGGTCGATGACCGTGGTCGCATCCAGCTGGGTCGGCAGGCCCTTGTGGAACTCGTCCAGTTGCTGGGACGGCACCACCAGCAAAGTCGCGGTGCCGTTGGCGACCTGTTCCAGAAAGGCGTTGGCCTTGTGGCTGTTCTGGCGCAGGGTGTCCAGCGACTGCCAGTCGGGCAGCAGGCCGAACACCCCATAGGCCAGCACCAGTGCCAACAGCGCTGCGCCCCCCAGGCCAGGCAGGCCTGCCCGTTGAACGTGTTCGCGCAGAATCAGGCTAGGGACGGACATCGCTCACCTCCCAGGTGGCCAGCAGGTTGAACAGGATCGGTTTCTGCGGCGAGTTGGCGACGATCTCGTGGTTGACCAGCGAGACGTCACGCAGCTCCGGGCTGTCCTGCAGTTGGCGGTGGAAGCTGAGCATCGCTTCCAGATCCCGCGCCTCGGCGGTGATCCGCACCTGGCCCTTACGTGCGTCGGGGGTCAGGCTGAGCAAGGCGATGTCCTGGCCGCGCAGGGTTTCCAGGGCGGCGAACAGCCGCTCCCAGGGCCGGCGCAACTGGGCCGACACCTGCTTCATCTCCATCAGGCGCAGTTCCTGTTCGCGCTGCTGCGCCGGGGTCAGGCTGCTGACGGCGCCACCGGTGTGGACCTGCAACTTGCGTTGCGCGTGGCCCAGCAGGTTCTGCTCGTCCTGGATGTCCTGGCCTACGATGTGCGCGCCGGTGGCGACCGTTGCACCGAGCAAGAGGCCCAGCACCAGCACGCTCCAGCCCAGTTTGCTGCCACTGCGTTGTGGCTGAAATTCCAGATTGAGGTCGCGCATGTCAGTTCACCGCCGCGGCCATGATGTGCAACGGGTCCTGGATGTCGCCCTCGCCTGCCGGCAACTCCAGGGTCTGTACGCCGAGAATCTGCGGGGCGTCGTGGTGGCGGGCCGGGGCATGCACGAACAGGTCGACCGGCTTGTCGCCATTGAGCCCGTGCAGTTCGCTCTCGCGGGCGATCATCGAGCCCAGCGCCGCATCACTGTCGGCGATGCGCAGCGAGCGCACCGCCGTCCAGCGACCGTCCCGGGCCAGCAGCAAGGTGCTGCGACCCGGTTCAGCCACTACAAACAGAAAGTCGCGGTGGCCGAAGCTTTTCTGGAAGCGGTTGAAGGCGCTCATCAGGTAGGGCTGCACCGACACCAGGCGCAGCCCCTGGGCCTTGACCACCGCGCGCAGCTGCTCGAGCAGGGCTTGCGGCAGGGCCACGGCGATGCGCGGCAGGCCGGCGCTTTCCGGCGACAGGCTCAGGGTCCAGGGCTCGGCGCATTTGCCGAAGGTGTCCTCGAACACGGCGCTGGCGTACACCTGCAACTCGTCCGGGGTGCTGATGTGTTCGCTCCAGGGAATCAGGCCGAAGCGGCTGTAGTGGCTGGACAGCAGCACCGTCAGGCGGGCGCGGCCCTTGACGTGTTCGGCCAGCACCCGTTGCAGGGTGTCCAGCGCCAGTGCTGGTGTGGCCTGACGGTCGGCGATGAACCCGGCGCTGCCCAGCCAGGTGCGGCCCAGGGCGTCGCAGCGGGAAAGACCGACGCCGTTGGCGCCGATCACGGCCACGTAGTGATCACGAAATGAAAGTGACACGATTGATCTCCTCCAGCGTGGTCCGGCCATCGCGCACCAGTTCCAGAGCCGAACCGCGCAACAGGCGCAGGCCACGGCTGCAGGCGTAATGCTTGATCTGGGAAATGGGGCTGCGCTCGACGATCATCTGGCGAATCTCGTCGTCCAGGTGCAGCAGTTCGGCGATCGCGGTGCGCCCGCGGTAACCGGTGCCACGGCAGCGGCCGCAACCGGCGCCATGGACGAAGTGGTAATGGGCGCTGTCCTCCGCGGTCAGCCCCGAGGCGCGCAGTTGCTCCTCGCTCGGGGTCACAGCCACAGCGCAGCCGTTGCACACCAGCCGGATCAGGCGCTGGGCGAGTACGGCGTTCAGTGCCGAAACGAAGCTGTAGGGGTCGACTTCCATCTGGGTGAAGCGGCCGATCACGTCGAACACGTTGTTGGCGTGGATGGTGGTGAACACCAGGTGGCCGGTGAGCGCCGACTGCACGGCAATCTGCGCGGTGTCGGGGTCGCGGATCTCGCCGACCATGATCTTGTCCGGGTCATGGCGCAGGATCGAGCGCAGGCCGCGGGCGAAGGTCAGGCCTTTCTTCTCGTTGACCGGGATCTGCAATACGCCGGGCAACTGATATTCCACCGGGTCTTCGATGGTGATGATCTTGTCCACGCCGTGGTTGATCTCGGTGATCATCGCGTACAGCGTGGTGGTCTTGCCGGAGCCTGTGGGGCCGGTGACCAGCACCATGCCGTAGGGTTCGGCGGCCAGGCGACGCAGGCTGAGCAAGGTGGCGTCTTCGAAGCCCAGGGCTTCCAGGCGCACGCCGCTGACCCGGTCGGCCAGGTCCTGTTTGTCCAGCACCCGCAGCACCGCGTCTTCGCCGAAGATGCTGGGCATGATGGAAATCCGGAAGTCGATCTGGCGGCCATTGATGCCGATCTTGAAGCGCCCGTCCTGGGGCACGCGCTTCTCGCCGATGTCCAGCTCGGCCATGACCTTGATCCGCGAGATCACCTGATCGGCGAACTCGGCGCCCTGCACCTTGCTGATGTTGTTGAGCACACCATCGATACGGTACTTGATCACCAGGCCGTTGCCGGTCACCCCCAGATGGATGTCGCTGGCGTGCATCTTCAGGGCATCGTAGAGCGTGGAGTTGACCAGCTTGACCACGGCACTGGCGTCTTCGCTGATGCTGGTCAGGGACAGGGTTTCCAGCGCGTCGTACTCGTGCTGCTCGTCGCCCTGGGTGTCGAGGGCGGCGACGGCGTGGAAGCCTTCTTCCTGGCGGGCCAGGTAGGCGGCCAGATCGGCAGCGTGGCACAGGTACAGCGCCGCGCCCTGCAGGCACTCGTCGATCCAGGCCAGGCGGCCGTCATCGAAAGGGTCGGCGAACACGCCCACCAGCGCGTCCTCATGGCGCAGCATGACGAACTCGCGTTTGAGCGCCTGCGCCAGGCTCACCTGGTCGAATTCGGGGGTGCACTTGAACAGGCTCGCCGCATCGAGCACCGGGTAGTGCAAGGTGGCGCCCAGGGCGCGGGTGAAAGCGGCGGGTTCAAGCTCTGAAAGGCTTTCGAGCGCCTCGATCGGACGTTCGTTGGCGCTGGCGGCGCGTTCCCGGGCGGCGGCCAGGAGGCTGCCGGGAAAACGGCTGGGTGTTACGACTGGCTGAGCCAGCGGCGGTCTCTCGACGACGAGCGTAAGACTTTCCATCGAATGCACTCCCGGACCCCAAAAAAGGAACCACACATTCGACGCGCCTGACCGTCCGTGGCCGGTTTGCCGTTTCCGGAGGGATTACGCCCTCCGGACCCGGCTAGAGTTTGCCCTCCCCGTTTACGCCCGCGTTGTCGCTGTCAGGCGACGGGGTCTGCTTGTTGCCACGACGGTCGGCATGAACCCAGGTACCGTCGTACAACTGCAACGGGAAACTCTCTGCCGGGCTGTGCCGCCGCTCGATGAACCCGGTCGCCTCGGGCGCCCTGTTCGCCGATCGCCGCTCAGTACCCAACAAGTCACAGACAGCTCGGGCGAGTTCCGCCAGCGGAAACGGCTTGAACAGAATGTGGCTGACACCCAGATCGGTGGCTCGACCGCAGACTTCGCTGGTCGGATGTCCCGTGATCAGAATGAAAAAGCAGTCCTTCTGTTTGCGTACCGCATCGAGTACCTGAAACCCTTCCATATCGGGTAAGCGAAAATCGAGGACAACCACGTCCGGCCCGAAACCTTCTGCAAGGTCGATGGCACCAGCGCCATCGTTCGCGACCCGGACATCCAGGCTCTTGGCCTCCAGATACGACTGAAGGTTCTGCGCCAGGATCTGCTCGTCCTCTACCACCATCACTTTGTTTAACAAGGGCGACTCCTGAATTCGGGACAGGTCCTGTGGCCCGGTCTGGGGAATGCCGCCTTGTAGTGGTACAAGAGCACTGTTCATGCCAGACCCTCCTTTCGAAAATGGATTGACCCATGCCATTGATTTTCTTCAATTAAAAATGAAGAGCACAGGTATAACCGCAACCCCACTACCGGGGGCATCAGCCATCGCTTACCGGATTTGCCCCCACTTTCGGGGAAAACCCGGGTCATCGCTCAGCCACCCGTTCTATCTTGCTCACCTGACGCAATCGCTGCAGCGCCGACCGCACCGCCTGGGCCTGTCGTTGCTGCTCCAGGGCATGGCGCGCCATGGCCAGGCCCTGGGTGTCGCTGGTGACGCTATCTGCGACTGTGTGCTCAACCTTGATCAAATGCCAGCCATAAATGGTCCGCACCGGTTCGCTGATCGCGCCCGCCTTGAGTGCGAACGCCGCATCGGCGAATTCCGTCACCATGCTTTCACGAGAAAAATAGCCCAGATCGCCGTCATCGGCTGCCCGGCTGTCCTCCGAATACTGACGGGCCAGCCCGGCGAAGTCTTCACCGGCGACGATCCGCGCGCGCAGCTGCATGGCCCGCAGGTACACGGCCTGGGCCTTTTCTTCATCGGCGTTGGGGTCTACGGTCAGCAAAATGTGCCGGGCGTGGATGCGCGGCGACGCCTGGCGATAGAAAGCCTGGACCTCGGCGTCAGGGGCCGGGGCGATCTGGCTGAGCTCGCCGAGCATGCGCTGGCTGGTCAGCTCGCGGCGCAGGTAATCCTTGAAGGTGACGCTGTTGAACCCGGCGTCTTCCAGACGGCGGTTGAAGATGTCCTCGGAGGTGAATTCGTTGCGCAGTGCCGTGTAGTTGTCCTGCACGCTCTGGTCGTCGACGTGAATGCCGCGTTTGCCGGCCTCTTGCCAGAGCAGTTCCTTGTCGATCAGGTCATCGAGCGCCGCGCTGCGCAGGCGGTTGTAGGCCACCGGGTTGCGGATGGACCCCACCATGCGGCCCTGGGCCTGCAAGTAATCGACGAAGTAATGCTCAAGCTGCATCTGCCCGATCTCCACGCCATTGACCCGCGCCACCGCGCTTTCCCCAAAAGTGGGGTCTGCCACCGCCTCGGTGCGCCCGACGCTGAGCAGCACACTGGGTAACACAAACGCCAACATCATTAACAACAACCTGAGTTTCATGGCGAACACTCACTTCAATTGGCAGCATTGACCCTGACGTAGGGACTGATCAGTTCAAAGCGCTGCTGCTGCAAATCAACGGTCACCACATGGGCACCCGACATGCCCAACCGTTGCCCCGGCCCGAACCCCAACAGTGGGGTCAGCCCGGTCTTCACATCGTGCAAACCTTCCAGGGCCTTGATCAGCGGCTCGCGGGCGGGATTACGACCGATCTGTCGCAATGCCTCGGCCACCAGCAACACCGAACACCAGGCGTCGACCTGCAACACCGCGTACTGACCGTTCAAGCCGCTGCGCTGGCGCACGTCGGCCAGTGCCGCACGGCCTTCGTCGGTCCAGTCGCTGGGCACGAACGGATAGGCCAGAAACAACTTGCGCGAAAACGCCACAGGCAGTTGCCAGACGTCGCCGGGCGCCTGCGCCGAGGCAGCGAACAGATACGGCGCCTGTCTGGCCTGTTGCAGCGCCTCGGCCATGGCCCGCAGGTCACTGGCGCGACCGAGGAAGAACACGCCCTTGGCGTTGTCCGCCGTGACGTCCCCGGCCAGCCCGCCACCGGCCACGTACTCGCGCAGATTGACGTCGCTCCAGCCCTGGGCATTGAGGTGCTGCTTGAGCAATTCGGCCTGGGCGCGTTCGAGTTCGCTGTCCTCATAGACCACCAGCACCTTCTGCTGCGCGAGGTTCAGGTGCGCGGCGGCGTAGTCGGCCAGCGCCTGCAGTTGCCCGCTCATGCCCGGCAGCGGCTCGAAGATCATCGGGCTGTCCTGTTGCAGCCCCAGCAGCGAGACCGAGCCGACCAGCGGCAAATGCGCCTGCTCCAAGAGCCCGGCCAGGCGGCTGTCCAGCGCCGGGGCCAGCGGCGAGATCAGGGCGAACACGCCTTTTTCCCCGGACAGCCGCTTGAGGGCAAGCTCGGCGCTGGCAGCGTCGGGGCCCGGGTCGGCGATTTCCAGCTCCAGACGACGGCCATGGATGCCGCCGGCGTCGTTGATCGCCGTCAGCGCACCGATCAACACCGCCGCCACCGTGTCGCCCAACGGCGCCAGCGCGCCTTCGGACGGCAGCAAGGTGCCCAGGCGCAGGGCCTTGGGTTGCACGCCGGGGTCGGCGTCGTCTTCCAGGCGCTTGAGGTAGGCCAGCAGATTGGCCTGATCCTGGCTGGACATGACGAAGCGCGGCATCGCCGGATCCAGCGCCTGGCCGCCCGAATCGATGCCTTCCACCACCGCGTGGGAGAACCCGCTTTCGCTGTACGGCGGTCGGCTGCGCCCTGCCCGGATCTGTTGCGCATAAGGCGTGCTGAGCCGCCGCCAGGTGATGTCCGGCGGGCGCACGCCGCCTTCCGGTCGCCCGCGCCCGTCGCCGCCATGGCAACCGGCGCACGGCACACTGGCCGCCGACACCGTGGTGCCCGACAGGCCGATGCGCGCAGACACCTGCGCCCCGCTCTCGGAAATGCCCTCGCGGTACAGGCGCTTTCCTGCGGCCTCGGCCGGGCTCAGCTCCAGGGCATGGGCTGTTCCGGTCAGGCAACACAGCAGGCTCAACAGCGCCAGCGAGGACTTCATGGTGGACTCCTCAACGCCCTGCCAGCGGCAGGGTCAGGAATTGCAAGCGTTGGGCGATGGCATCGACCGGCGCATCCGGGCGGATCTTCGCCCAGCGCTTGGTCGCCACATCGCCGACGATCAACTGCGTGGAATGCTGCTCGGGGCTGGGGATGATGTGGCCCAGCCGGCCGAGCACCAGGTCCATCTGCTCCTGGGTGCCGGTCAGGAACCGCCAGTTGGGGCCGTCGACCCCGTGCTTGGCCGCGAACGCCTTGAGCACCTCGGGCGTGTCGCGCTTGGGGTCACTGGTCAGGGTGATGAAATACACCTTGCTGGCCAGCGGCTCGCCCATCGCCTCGCGCACCTCCTTGAGCTTGCGGGTGATCAGCGGACAGGCCTCGTCGCAATGGGTGAACACCACGTTGAGCAGCACCAGCTTGTCCTTGAGCTCGTCGCTGTAGAAACGCACGGTGTTGCCGTCCTGATCGAGCAGCGGCGTGTCGGTGAAATACGTCAGTGCGTCATGGGTACCACTGGACGGCGGCGCCACCTGCACCGGTGCAGCCTTGGCCAGGGTGGGTTGTTCGTGGGCGTCGTGGGCGTGAACCCCGAATGCCATTACAGCGAACGCCAGCAACACAGCGGCGCGTTGAGCAAACACAAATCGGCTTTTGATTCTGGCCGAAGGCCGTAGGAGTCCAGCTTGCTGACGATCTGCCGGGAACCGGCAGTCAGGCCAGGCACCTCGGATGTACCTGAACCAATGAGTCAGCCGGGTTTGCTGCCGGTTCCCGGCAGATCGCGGGCAAGGTGGGACGCCACCCCGGCAGCTCCCACGCCCTCCGGGCAGAAGCAGAGAAAAGCTCTTCATGGCTGATCCCCCATCACATAGGTGCCGTGCTTGACCGGCTTGGCCACGCGATCGGCGCGCAGTTGCTCGACCCGTTCAACGAGCTGCGCCGGGTCGGCGAAACCGTAGTAGCGGGTCCAGTGGCTGCTGCGCCCGTCGCCGACCATGATCAGCGGTGGATGGTTGGCCGGGTCGGCGGTCCAGGTGCCCAGGCCCTTGAGGGTTTCGTTGATCGCCTGGGGCGTGCCAGTCAGCCAGGCCCAGCCCGGGCCGTTCTGGAAGCGGTTGGCATAGCTGAGCAGGCGCGCCGGAGTGTCACGCAGGGGATCGACAGTGATCGAGACGATCTGCACGTCATTGCCGACCTTGGCCCCCAGCTGTTTCTGCACCTTGGCCATGATCGCCGAGACCACCGGGCACACCGTGGTGCAAGTCGTATAGACAAACCCCATGACGACGATGCGGTCTTCGACCAGATCGCGCTTCAGGTTCACCGGCTGGCCGTTCTGGTTGGTCAGCGGCACATCGGCGAAACGCACCACGGCGTTTTCCTGGGTCACCTGTTTGTTGTGCTGCGCATGATCAGCGCCGCCATGGGCGAGCGCCAGCGAAGATCCCTGGGCAATCAGCAAGGCCAACAACGAAAAACCGAGCAGCGTTTTCATGGCGTGATCCTGTCGGAAACGGACGGGCTTTGGTTACTCAGGTGCACCGGCGACTGATCCACCGGCATGACCCTGAGACTGGCGTAGGACTGCTCGCTGGCCTTGATCCCCAGCGACTCGGAACGCACGTGCAGGTAGTAGGCGCCGGTTTCCGAGAGATCGGCCTTGGCCTCGTAGATGCCGTCGCCAATTTCGGTGGCCAGCACTTCGCGAGGCCGCGAGCTGGGCGCCAGGAAGTAGCGCAGATAGACGTCCTTGGCCCCGGTCATCGGCTGATCGCCGCGGCCATGCACCAGGCGGATGCGGATCGGCACCAGTTGCCCCACCGGCTCGAAGCGCCGTTCCAGCAGGAACGCCACCCGCGGCACGGCCAGGCGTTTTTCCAGCGCCGGATTGACCTCGACCTGGGCGGTGAAGCAGTGAATCAGCTGCGGCTGGTTGATCATGAACGCCACGTCGAAACTGCCGGCGCTGGGCAGGCGCACCCGCGAGCTGTAGACCCCCGGTTCCACCTCGCGCAGGCTGCGGTCGATCACCCGCACCGCGCGCGCGGCGCTGCCGCGGTTGAGGTAGCCGGACATCGGCGCGTTCATGCCTTCGGCGTAGAAATAGGTGGTGTTGTCCACCGGGTTGACCACGAACACCGCGTCGTTGTCCCGCGCCTGGGTCAGGCCGGTGGCCAGCGGCAGATCCCCCGCCAGCCGCGGTGCCGAAGGCCCGGCTTCGAAGGATTGCAGGATCGGCTGGCGGTCCTTGCCCAGGCTCGCCAGGTTGATCATGGTCACCCGCGGCGAAGCGAGGCCGCGGATGTAGGCGTACTTCTGGGTCAGGGTCAGCTGGAACGGCTCGGGGGAGACTTCCAGGTTATGAATGACCGAGTCGCTGGACGCATCGATCACCACCGCACGGTTGTTGAAGGTGTTGAGCACAAAGCCGAAGCGCCCGTCTTCACTGAAGTTCATCGGGCCCAGCCCCTGCTGCGCGGCGATCACCTTGCGCACCTCAAGGCTGTTCGCGTCGATCACGGTGATCGAGCCGTCCTGACCGTCGGCCACGTAGACCGCATCGGACAGTGGCGAATAGGCCACGGACAGCGGATGCAAGCCGGTTTTCAGGGTTTTCGCCAGGCTCAGGCTGGCGATGTCGATCACGCTGACCGTACCCGCGTCGCGGCTGCTGACGAAGGCGTAGCGCGAGTCCTTGCTGAAGGCGATTTCGTGGTGGCCCAGCCCGGTCGGCACGAAGCTCACGACTTTCTGGGTCTGGGTGTCGATCACCGTCACGCCGCTGGCCGATTCGTTGGGCGCGTTGTTGCCGACCCACAGATAACGCTCGTCCGGCTGCAGCGCCAGGCGCAGGGGCCGCGTGCCGGCCGGCAGGCTCAGCAGCACGTTGAATTTCTCGGCGTCGATGATCGCCACTTCGTCGGCGCTGGGCATCGACACGAACACGCGCTTGTCGTCCTGGGTCGATGTCCAGTCCCCGCCCGGCTGTTTCAAAGCGATGCGGCTCATGGTGCTGGTGATGCCGCCGACCGACACCGTCGGGTCGATCACCGTGGCGCTGGCGTCCTTGTTCAACACCATCAGGAAATAGCTGTTCAGGTCCAGCAACGGCCGGGCGCCGATGGTGCTTTTCAGGTACAGCCCCACGCGGGATTTGCACTGCTGGTCACGGTTGGTCGACTGATCGCTGGCCACGCTCGGGTCCAGCCAGGCCCCCGGCGCGATGCCGGGCAACGGTTGGCCAGTAGCCGTGTCGGTCACGCTGAAGCGCACGTCGGCAAACATGCCTTCGGTCAGCGGGCCGCTGTTCAACGGGCGCGCTTCGAATTTGACCGTCACGCCATTGCGGCTGACTTGCCGGTCATTGGCAATCACCGGGACAGCGGGTGGTGGCTCTCCGGTGCCCAGCGCCGGGTCGGCATCCCGGGGGGTATCGCCCGAGTGCCCCATCAGCGACAGCGTCACCGCCAACGCGCCGCCTGCAAAAGCGCCTCTGATCCATCCGTTCACGCTGCACCCCCTGGAGGAACCGCGCCGTCGCGCCGGTTCCGCTTGAGTTGTGGCTGGCAGGCCGGATGTTGTTGTAAGGGCCTGCCGCTTCGTCTGGTCATTTCAAACCCCTGCCCGGCCTATTGCGGCGTGGCAGGTTCTGGATCGTTGGTCACGCGCAGGATGCCCCACAGCCCCGAAAGGTTGCCGTAGCCTGCGTAGTCACGGAACAGGTAGTCGCCCGCCACCGCGTTGGCCCCGCCCGCGCTGGGCAGCATGAAGCTGAAGTGCGCGGCGGGCAGCACGCTTTCCTGGGCACCGACGTACATCGACATCGGGTTGTAGGCGAAGCGCACCGAGCCAATGCCCGAAGGGCCCATCGGATAACCGCCGGCATCGGACTTCTCGGCCTGGAACGGATGCGTCGGCCACACATGCCCGTCCAGCTGGAAGGTAGTACCGCGGCTGCCACCACCGGGCATGACCATGTGCATGCGCAGCGGCTGCCCGGGCTTGGCGTACAGCACCGGGGTCTGCGGATCGCCGCCCACCAGCGCGTTGCTGTAGGCCATGTGCGCGTTGGGCACATCGGCCAGGCCGTGGCCGTCGGCGTGGCCGAACGGCGCATCGGGGGCCATCGCGAAGCGGTACCACATAGGCTCGGTGCGGTAGTTGAGCGCCATCCCCGAGTTGTCCTTCGGATCGGATGGAATGCCGTGCCCTTCCGAGGCGATGTTGTGCACCGGCCGGCCGCTGGCCCAGCGCATGTTCAGCGACTTCTGCACCACCAGCATGAAATCCCGGTAGGCGGTCTGCCCGGTCACATTGACCGTGGCGTTGGCGCGCGAGCGGCTGTCTTCGGTCCAGGTCGAACCGAACGGCATGATCGCCATGGCCCCGCCCAGGCCTTTCTGTGGCTGCTTGATCAGGTCCGATGGCGTCAGGTTGAAGCCGCCGAACTCGATCGGGGTGGCGTTGATGTTGTCCACCGCACGGCCCAGTTGCGACACCGGCTTGCCTTCGCGTTCCAGATGGCCGGCGTAGTACTGGTAAGTCTTGCTCGGCCAGGGGCCGGAAGTGCCGGCGCGCGGGGCGACGGTCTGCACCGGGTTGATGCCGACGTTCACGCCGTCGGACTTGCTGATGTCGTAGGCCAGCAACTGGGCGTGGATGCCGACATGGCTGGACGGCCGCATCAGGTTGTTGTTGAAGGTGGTCGAGCCCTGTCCGCTATTGCGGTCGCGCTTGACCGTGCCGGCCATGACCGCCACGTTCGGCAGGTCAGGCATGGCCGCTGGCAGGCGGTTTTCCAGAGTGAGGTTGATGCAGTCCCCTGCCGCCGCGCGCAGCACCAGCGGCTCGATGGGCACGCCCGCCTTGAGCTTGCCGGTGATCGGGTCCAGATCGGCCTTGCGCACATACATGATCGCGGTCGGATCGTGCAGCGGCCCGGACTGCCCGCCGATGGTGAACGACAGGCCGTCTTCCGGATCGGTCACGGTCGCCTGGGGAATGGTCACCGCACGCTTGTTGAACACCAAGGTGCCGCCCGCCGGATTCAACGGCGCGCCGACGTGCTGGCCCTGCCCGGCGGCATCGCCGATGGTCAGACCCAGGGGGTTGGCGAGGATGTCGTTGGCCAGCGCCGCGACCACTTCGAAATTGCGCTGCACGGTCGGCCGGGTGCCGACGCCGCTGGCGTTGGCGGTGTAGCGCGGGCAGACGCCGTCGAAGGCCGTGGTGTTGCGCCCGATTACAGGTTTGGGGTTGTTGGGCAGCGCCATCAGGTCATTACGTTGCGCGCCGTAGTTGCGCATGATGCCCCACATGCCGTTCCAGTAGCCTTCCAGCGCCGCGTCCATGGCGTACAGGTAGTCGCCGGTGTCGCTGGCCGCGCTGGACATGGTGGCGATCGGCGCGTTGAAGCCCATCTGCTCGGAGATGCCCACCATCTGCGAGGATTTCCACCCCGAGTTGGAACTGTTGCCGAACCCGGTGCCGGACTGCAGCCACTTGACGCCGTGCAGGGTCACGTTGTGCTCCTCCTCATGGCCGCCGGCATGCACCCGCAGACGTACGTTATCGCCGGTGTAGGTGCGCAGCATCGGTGTGAATGGATCGCCCGGCAGGTCGCCGCCACGGTTGATGTGCGGTGGGAACTGGGTGACGCCGCCGGTGGGTCCGCTGGCCTGGGTGATCGCGCTGGGCGCCAGATTCAGCGCCGGGATCGCCCGGTCGGTGCGGGTCTGTAGAGCATAGGACAGATCGCCGGCCAGACCATTGGCCTGCATCCCCGGTTTGCCGTCAGGCGCCGTACGGTTGGGGTCATAGATGCGCAGCCCCAATGGCTCGTTGCGGTAGTTGACGACGAACATGCCCGGGTCTTCCACGGAGATCGCCTGCGGACACGGCCGTTGGGCGCAACCGGGCAGCACGCCGCCGGCCACTTCCAGCACCGATTCGAGCAGGTTCTCGGCGTCCTTGCGCCCCGGCGGGTTGATCGCGTAGCGGAAGCTGTTGGCGGTGGCCGGGAACGCCTGGGCGTTGGGCACGCCATTGGGCCCGGCGCCGACGTACACGCCCGCCTCATAGGCATGCACGAAGTCGCTGTATTCCAGGAAGAACTCGCGGTAGCTGTCGTTCTTGCCGTCGCCGTCCAGGTCACCGGTGTTGATCACCGCCTGCCAGGAGGTCGGGCCGCCGTCCTGCCGCGCGCCACTGGCCAGTTGCTCGCCAGTTTCGGAATGGAACCAGGTGGAACCGGCCGGTTCGGCCAGCACGGTGGCGTACAGGCCCAGTTGCTGGTGGGTCGATGGGCCAAGATGGTCGTGGGTAAAGATGGTGCCCAGGCCGCGGTCGATGCCACGGGTATTGATCACCGGATCCGCGAACCAGCGCTGCATGGCGGTACGTGCGCCCATCCAGTCGGCCCGGCCGAACTGGCCGAAATATGGATGAGATTTGGCCTTCGGACAGGCTTGAGTGCCATCCCGCGGATCGGCTTCGCTGCACTGGTTGAACAGGCGGATGGCGTGGATGCGCTCCACCACAGTGGCAGGCGAAAGCAGGCCGTCCTCGTAGTTCCAGCCGTTGGCCGAGCCGTCGGCAGCGGTCAGGTCCCACTTGGGCAGGTGGATGTGCTGGCCGATCACGTCGGTCGGCGTGCGCACTTGGTAGTCGTCCAGCTCGTAGATGTTGGGAATCAGGTTGGTCTGCTGGTACATCACGCAGTCAAAGGTGTTCATGCGCATGACCAGCGGCTCTGGTGGTCGCTGCTTGTTGACCACAGGCCAGACGTCTTCCCACAGCGCCAGGATGCGCGCCTGGGGGAAGTGATAGCCGACCTTGTTGTAGACCGCGTCGAACTGCAGGTTGGCGGCCTTGTAGACCCGCGGCTTGTCGGCGGTGTACTGCGACGAGCCGCTGAACGACATGCTGTTCAAGGTCTCGCCGCTGTTGAACATCCCGGCCCCGGCCAGGGTGGTCAGGCGTTTGCCCTGATCGTCCATGCATGGCTCATAGAACGGCGCACCGGCCACCGGCAAGGCGCCATTGGTGCGGAAGGCCTTGGCCACGAACTGTTTGCCCGGCAGCAGCGCGAAGCTTGGGTGATCGGCCTTGGCGTGGAAGCGCATGGCCGCCTGTTCGACGTCGGTGCCTTCTTCGGGCATGAACACGGCTTTGGCCTTGTGCACGACCTTGGACAGATCGGTCGCCGTGGTCACCACTTCGGCCTCACCGCCCGCCGAGACGCCGTCCAGCGCATGGCGCGGCAGGCCGCCGTCCCAGCCGCCCGATTGCAGCGGGTCGAGGTTGGCCCACAGGGAATTGCCGCTGTTGCGCAGGGCCGTGGCCTTGGCGGCATCGAGCATGTCCAGCGGCGGGGTTGGCGGACGCTGGCCGACAGTGCTTTCCATGCCGCCGATCCAGAACGGATAGCCGGGGTTTTTCAGCGAGCCGTCAGGGTTGCGGTTGGCTTCGCTGCGATCCACCAGCACCACGGAGCCTATGACCTTCTGCCCGCCTTCGCCTGGAGGGTCGTCATCGCCCTCTTCATCCTCGTCATTGGCCGCCACCAGCTCGCCCAGCTTGGGCACCACGGCGACCTTGCCCGGCATCGGCGCCATGGCCTTGCCCGGTAGCGGCACGATGGCCGGAATTGGTGTGCCCGCAACGATTTCACCGTCCGGCAAAGCGCGGGCACCCGCCGCCGGTTTACCGCTGCGCAAGGCGAACGGAGTGGTGTGGAACCCGTCGTTGCTCGCTTGAGACACCTCAAGCCGGGTCCCTTCTTCGAATACGTCGTGCACCCGCCACATGGTCCACATGCCCTGGGCGAAGTGCGGATAGAAGTGGCAGTGATAAATCGCGTCGCCCGACACCCGGTTGCGGTTGCCCGAACCACCGTTGGCGATTTCGTAGGTGTAGCCCACGCCCGGCCCGATGCCCTGGGCATCCATGTAGTCGGAGTTGTCGTCATTGGGGTTGTACAGCCACTGATGCCCATGCAGGTGGAAGATGTGCTGTTCCTTGCCGTTGTGGGTGTTGCGGATCTTGACCAGGTCACCGATGTAGCTGTGGTTGACGTTGGAAGGCTCCGACGGATACAGCGCCATGCTCGCCTTGATCCCGGTGGCCTCTCTGGGCGGCACCTGGCCCGGCAGGATCGACTCCAGGCCGACGTTGGCCGGCACGTCCACCAGCATGCCGATGTCGCCGACGGTGTGGGAGCTCAGGAAGAATTCTTCATAGGCGCACGACAGGCAGTCATGCATCGGCCCCACGCCCAAGCGGTTGGCGATCACTTCGGCACCAATACCGCCTGCGCCGTAGTTGATCATGAAGGTGTCGCGGGTCGGCTGCAGCATGTGGCCGAACACCGGGTCTTCGAAGTAACCGGGGAAGGCTTGCGTCACCGCCGTTTCATCGTTGAACACGGCGGCAAAGTCGCGGAACGGCTCCAGCCGGTTGGGTAAGGCCGGGTTGCGCTTGCCGATGCTTTCCAGCGGATAGGTCGACGGCGGGAAGCTGCCATCGGTGTTCGGCCCCATCACCAGCGCGTCGGTTTCGCTGTTGATGATCTCGTTACCGTTGATCATATTGACGATCGGTTTGCCGGCCTTGCCTTCGGTGATCCACGGCTGGCGCTGCGGGTAGCGTGCTTCGTAGTCGACGATGGGCTGCCCGGTGGGCGCGCGGCCGACACTGGCCAGGCGCATTTCTTCTTCATTGAGGGTATTGCGATAGGCGCGCCCGCCCTTGGGCAGCACCACTACCTGGGCGAACAGCCCGTTGGCCATGTTGCCGGAGGTGCCTTCGCTGCCGAAAGTCGCGGCCTGGCTGTTGGCGTTGAACGCCCCTTCGCGCTCGGCGTACAGGGTGTAGGAGCGGGTGCCGCCCGGCGCGACCAGGAAATTGCCGTTGCGCCCGACGTTGGACGACATGTCGGCAATGCTGTTGACCGCCTGCATGCCGTTGACCGAGAAGCCCACGAAGCGCTCGGCGACCTGATCGTTGACCACGAACTCCGGCGGCATGCCTCCACCGACATGGGGCGCTTCGTTTTCGTCCTCTTCACCCTCTTCGCCTTCCGGCTCTTCCGGGTCGAAGCCGCTGCTGTTCGGGTTGGCCTGGGGCGCCAGCAGGTTCTGCAGGCTGATGGTCAGGCAATCCCCCGCTGCCACGCGCAGCACCATGGGCCGCGGACGCTTGTCCGGGCGCAACGTCACCTTGCCCGGCACTGCGACACCGCCCTGGGTCAGCAGCACATTGTTTTCGTCGACCACGTCGCCACGCAGCGCATAGATCATGCCGTTGGCATTCTGCGCACCCAGGCGGTTGTACATCAGCGGTTGATCCAGGGCCACGATATTGGCCACCAGATTGCGCTCGCAGCGCACGGCGGCTTCGACGACGTCCTCGACGGCGAACAAGGCGCCGGCGGACAGAATGAAATTGAGCAGGCGAGATGACTTGAGCCGGTTCATCGTAACGGGTCCTCCGTAACGGATCGGGTACACAACTGCACATGCAGTGCGTTGAGCAACGTCCGTGCCAGTGGATCAGGTTCAATTAAATCAAGCACTTGACCATGGATTTCGTTCAGTTTCCGGGGAATGCCCAGGGTTTCGCCGCCCCATTCCCCGCAAGTGGGGGTAATCCCCAATCAGCTTTGCAGCCCTTTGCCGGGCTCGCACCGCCTATCGCTTCTATCTAAATAGTCACTTGCATAATGAAAGTCACAAGAATAGATTACGACCATAATTTCAAAGCCACCCAGCGCCGGAGATCATGGTCATGAAGAAGAAAAGCTTCGCCGACATGCCTTGTCCCATCGCCCTGAGCCTGGAGCACGTGGGCGACTGGTGGAACATCCTGATCCTGCGTGACCTGTCCTATGGCCTGAGCCGGTTCGACGAACTGGAGAAAAGCCTGGGCATCGCCACCAGCACCCTGGCCCGCCGGCTCAACGCCCTGATCGAATCCGGCCTGATCGAACGCCGCGCCTACAGCGAACACCCGCCGCGCTTCGACTACCTGCTCACCGAGCGCGGCCGCGATTTCCGCCCGGTGGTGCTGACCATGATGAAGTGGGGCAACAAGCACTTCGCCCCCAACGGCACCCGCGTCGAGCTGTTCGACGATCACAGCGGCCAGCCGGTCGACCTGACCCTGGCCGACGCCAACACCGGCAAGCGCATCAGCTTTCTCGACCACAGCCTGCGGTACCTGGGCCCTGCCAGCAGCCTTTCGGCCTGGCGCGTCGAGACCGGCCGCGCCCGCCGCGAGGCCTATCGCCAGACCCTCAAACCCACTCAACCCCTTTCGATCGACAGGTAATCCGCGATGAACCAGCCACAGACCATCACCGAGCCCGCAGCCGCGGCCACCGTGCAAACACCCGCTCGGGGAAAACGCTTGATCCTGTTGACCCTGGGGGCCGCCGCCGTGGTCGGTGGCGTCTGGTTCGCCAGCCACTGGTGGAGCGTCGGCCGTTTCATGGAGTCCACCGACGATGCCTATGTCGGCGGTGACGTCACTGTCATCGGGCCGAAGGTTGCGGGCTACATCACCGAGCTCAAGGTTGCGGACAACCAGTTCGTCCACGCCGGTGACCTGCTGGTGAAAATCGACGACCGCGACTACCTCGCCGCCCTGAAAAAGGCCGAAGGCGCGGTTGCCGCACAAGAGGCGCTGCTGGCCAATCTGGACGCCACCGAACAGCTGCAACACGCAGTGGTCAGCCAGGCCAAGGCTGGCATTGATGCGGCCAACGCCGAAACCGTGCGCTCCCGTGACGATCAGGTGCGTTACCAGACGTTGTCGGCGCGCTCAGCGGTGTCGGTGGAAAGCTTCCAGCGCGCCGACGCCACCTACAAGACCGCCCAGGCCAACGGCGCCAAGGCCCAGGCCTCGATGCTCGCCTCCCAGCGCCAGCTGGACGTGATCGCGACCCAGAAACTGCAAGCCCGCGCGGCGCTGGAACAGGCCCGAGCCGAACGCGACCTGGCCCGGCTCAACGTCGGCTACACCGAACTGCGCGCTCCGGTGGACGGCGTGATCGGCAATCGCCGCGCCCGCGTCGGCGCCTATGCCGCCGCTGGCACTCAGCTGGTGTCGGTGGTCCCGGCCAAAGGCCTGTGGGTCGACGCCAACTTCAAGGAAGACCAGCTGACTCACATGCACCCCGGCCAGGCCGTGACCATCGAAGCCGACGTGTTGCCCGGCCAGGTCTTCCACGGCCATCTGGACAGCCTGGCCCCGGCCACCGGCTCGCAGTTCAGCGTCCTGCCGCCGGAAAACGCCACCGGCAACTTCACCAAGATCGTCCAGCGGGTGCCGGTGCGGGTCTATCTGGACGGCGAAGACGGCACCCTCGGCAAGCTGCGTCCGGGCCTGTCGGTGATCGCCGAGGTCAATACCAAAGCCGACGCAAAGTCCACTGAAGTCGCCAGCACCGCTGGCGGGAAGACCGGGCAATGAGCACCGCCATCGCCGTATCCGCAGGCAAGCCAAAGGGCCCGGTAGATGCCGCGAGCATGGCGACTGCCGCCAAGGTCTTTGCCTTTGCCAGTATGTGCCTGGGCATGTTCATCGCCCTGCTGGACATCCAGATCGTGTCCGCCTCGCTGCGTGACATCGGCGGTGGCCTGTCCGCCGGTTCCGACGAAACCGCCTGGGTGCAGACCAGCTACCTGATCGCCGAAATCGTGGTGATTCCGTTGTCCGGCTGGCTGGCCCGGGTGTTCTCCACCCGCTGGCTGTTCTGCGCCTCGGCGGTGGGCTTCACCCTCACCAGCCTGCTCTGCGGCCTGGCCTGGAACATCCAGAGCATGATCGCCTTCCGCGCCCTGCAAGGTTTTCTCGGCGGCTCGATGATCCCGATGGTGTTCACCTCGGCGTTCATGTTCTTCAACGGCAAACAGCGGGTCATCGCCGCCTCCACCATCGGCGCCATCGCCTCACTGGCCCCGACCCTGGGCCCGGTGATCGGCGGCTGGATCACTGACGTGTCGTCCTGGCACTGGCTGTTCTACATCAACCTGGTGCCGGGGATTTTCGTCGCCATCGCCGTGCCGATCCTGGTCAACATTGACTCGATGGACCTCAAGCTGCTCAGGGGCGCGGACTACATCAGCATGGTGTTTCTGGCGCTGTTTCTCGGCTGCCTGGAATACACCCTGGAAGAAGGCCCGCGCTGGAACTGGTTCAGCGACCAGACCATCCTCACCACCGCCTGGGTGTCGGGCCTTGCGGGGCTTGCCTTCGTCGGCCGCACACTGATGGTGGGCAACCCGGTGGTCGACCTGCGCGCACTGAAGGACCGCAACTTCGCCCTGGGCTGTTTCTTCTCGTTCGTCACCGGCATCGGCCTGTTCGCCACCATTTACCTGACCCCGCTGTTCCTCGGCCGGGTACGCGGCTACAGCGCGCTGGACATCGGCGAGGCGATCTTCTCCACCGGCGTGTTTCAGCTGGCGGCGATTCCGGTCTACGGCTTTCTCGCCAACCGGGTCGACCTGCGCTGGATCATGATGTTCGGCCTGTCGCTCTTCGCCCTGTCGATGTGGGACTTCTCGCCGATCACCCACGACTGGGGCGGCCATGAACTGCTGCTGCCACAAGCCATTCGCGGCTTCGCCCAACAGATGGCGGTACCGCCCACCGTGACCCTGACCCTGGGCAGCCTGCACCCTTCGCGGCTCAAACAGGCCTCGGGGCTGTTCAACCTGATGCGCAACCTGGGCGGCGCCATCGGCATCGCGGCGTGTGCCACGATCCTCAACGACCGCACCAACCAGCATTTCACCCACTTGGCCGAGCACCTGAACTACAGCAACGAAGCCATGAACAACTGGCTGAGCACCGTTACCGGCAATTTCGCCGCCCTGGGTCAGAACGCCGCCGACGCCAGCAACTCGGCCCTGCACCAGCTGTGGCTGCTGACCTACCGCGAAGCCCAGACGCAAACCTACTCCGATGCGTTTCTGGCGATCATGGTCTGCTTCATCGTTGCCGTGATCATGGTCCCGTTGATGCGCAAGGTCACGCCACCGGCCGCACCTTCTGCGGACGCCCATTGATATGCACACCTCATCAACACCTGGTTTGGAGGACAGCCCCATGCCCCCCCTGGCGACCCGTTTCAAGCGCACCGGCCTGTTCGCCTTCAGCGCCCTGTTCATCGCCCTCGCGGGCTGTACCGTCGGCCCGGATTACCAGCAGCCCGCCAACACCCTGACTGCGAGCTTTCAGAACCAGCCGCTGTTGCAGCAGCGCGTCGGCGAGACACCCGCCCCGGCGCTGGACACCTGGTGGACCGGTTTCAACGACCCGGAGCTGACGCGTATCATCCAGCGCGTGCTGGACCAGAACCTCGATTTGGCCAAATCCTTCGCCCGGGTCGAACAGGCCCGCGCCGTGGCGCAACAGGCCGGGGCGATTCGCCTGCCCCAGGGCGCACTGGACGCCAAGGCCGTGCGCCAACGCCAGTCCACCGAAAGTTCTCAAGGCCAGATCGGCAGCGCCTTTCCCGGCTACGACCGCAACCAGACCCTGGAAACCCTCGGCGTCGGCGCCAGTTGGGAGGCCGACCTTGCGGGCGGCCTGAAGCGTGGCGAAGAAGCGGCCGTCGACGAAGCCCAGGCTGCCGAAGCCAGCCACGTTGGCGTGAGGATTTCCGTGGCCGCCGAAGCCGCCGACGCCTACTTCCGCATTCGCGGCGCGCAGCAGCGGCTGGTCGTGGCCGAGGATCAGGTGAAGACCCAGAACGATCTGCTCAACCTGATCAACGACCGCATGGGCAGCGGCCTCGCGACTAACCGCGAACAGGCCCAGGCCCAGGCGCTGGTGTTGCAGGCCCGGGCGACGATACCGCCGCTGCGCACGGAACTGGCGACCCAGTTGAACCGCCTGGACGTGCTGATGGGCGCGCAACCCGGCACCTACTCGAAAGAGCTGGTGAGCAGCCCGCAGCTGTACAGCGTACCCACCATCAGCGACTCCCAGAGCCCGGCCGACCTGCTGCGCCGCCGCCCCGACGTGATTGCCGCCGAACGCAAACTGGCGGCGTCCAACGCGCGGATCGGTACAGCGATTGCCGAGTACTACCCGAAGGTTTCGCTCTCCGGCCTGCTGGGCTTCGACACCGCCCACAGCGGCCAGCTGTTCAGTGCAGCGGCCTTTCAGCCGCAAGCGATCCTCGGCCTGCACTGGCGCCTGTTCGATTTCGGCCGGGTCGACGCCGAAGTGGCCCAGGCCAAGGGCGCCAACGCCGAAGCGCTGGCTGAATATCGCCAGGTGATGCTCAAGGCCACCGAAGACGTGGAGAACGCGATCGTCACGCTGGTTCAGCTGGAACAGCAGCGCAGCGAGGTGGACCAGGAAGTCACCGCCCACCAGACCGCCCGCGACGCCGCGCAGGATGCTTATAAAGGTGGTGCAGTGAGTTTGGTGGAAGTGCTGGATGAGGATCGGCAGTTGCTGGTTTCGCGGGACCAACTGGCGCAGTTGCATGCCAACGATGCGCGGGCGGCGGTGTCGACCTTTCGGGCGCTGGGAGGTGGGTGGCCGCAGACAACCGCCAAAGTCGCCCGACAATGAATCGTGAGGCCACACAATCCCGTAGCAGTCCGGCTTGCCGGCGGTCTGGCGCGAAGCGGCAGTAAAACCAGGCGACCTGGTTGTGTCAGGCATACCGCGTACGGAGGGAGATCAAGATCAAAAGCGTTCTTCCTAACGTCAGACCTGTTTCGACTTCGTCGAGTTACTTGGAAAAGACACCCAAGTAACCAAGGTGTCTTGCTCCTGGTTTGGCCTCGACTTCGTCGAGGTTCCCTCACTCCGGCGATGTTCCGTGGGCCCGGCGCGAATGGGCCATCCATGGCCCCGCGCCTCGCGCGGCATCCTGCCGCTTGGCCCACTCCACATCGCCTGCGTTCGGCCTGCACCCAAGTCGCGATCTGTGGCGTATGTGAGATTTGCGCATGAAGATCAAAAGCATCGCGAGCTTCGCTCCCTCCCACAATTGAGATAGGCGGCGCTCTCAAGAACTTCCACTGATTCCAGTATGGGAGGAGTGTTCTTAAGGACTTCCACCGATTCCAATGTGGGAGGGAGCGAAGCTCGCGATGCTGTTGCTGTTGCTGTTGCTGTTGCTGTTGCTGTTGCTGTTGCTGTTGCTTTTGATCTTCGAGCGCAAACCTCACAGGCGCCGCAAAACGCGACTTGGGTGCAGGCTGAATGGAGGTTTCGCGGAGTGGGTCGAGCGGCAGGATGCCGCGAGAGGCGTGTGGGCCATGGATGGCCCTTTCACGCCGGGCCCACGGAGCGGGACCGGAGTGAAGGGACCCGACGAAGTCGGGCCAAACCAGGAGCAGGACCCCTTGGTTACTTGGGGGTCTTTTCCAAGTAACTCGGCGAAGCCGAAATGGGTCTGGCGTTAGCCAGAGCGCTTTTGATCTCGGGGGCAGCCAGGTAACTCGACGAATCAGCCCTTGATAAACCCAAGCAGAATCTCATTGATCTCATCGGCCTGCACCGTGCACATGCCATGGGACCCGCCCTTGACCACCTTCAGCGTCGAGCCCTTGACCAGCTCGTGGCTCTTGTACCCGGACGCCACGATCGGCACGATCTGATCGTCATCGCCATGCAGAATCAGCGTCGGCACATCGATCTTCCTCAGGTCCTCGGTAAAGTCAGTCTCCGAAAACGCCTTGATGCAATCGAACTCGCCCTTGATGCTGCCCAGCATACCGATCGACCAGAACGAATCGATGGCGCCCTGAGACACCTTCACGCCCTCTCGGTTGAAGCCGAAAAACGGCACCGCCAGATCCTTGAAGAACTGCGAACGATCCGCCGTGAACCCCGCGCGAATACCATCGAACACCTCCATCGGCAGGCCCTCCGGGTTGGCCGCGGTCTTGAGCATGATCGGCGGCACCGCGCCAATCAGAACCGCCTTGGCCACCCGCGAAGAACCATGACGGCCGATGTAGCGCGCCACTTCGCCGCCACCGGTGGAGTGGCCGATCATGATCGCGTCCTTCAGGTCCAGCGCCTCGAACAATTGCGCCAGATCGTCGGCGTAGGTGTCCATGTCATTGCCATCCCAGGTCTGCCCCGAACGGCCATGACCACGACGGTCATGGGCGATCACCCGGTAGCCGTTCTGGCCCAGAAACAGCATCTGCGCATCCCAGGCATCGCCGTCCAGCGGCCAGCCGTGGGAGAACACGATGGGCTGGCCAGTGCCCCAGTCCTTGTAGAAAAATTCGGTACCGTCTTTGAGGGTCAAGATGGACATGGGACGCAATCCTCGGGAAATGTGCAGGGAAGATTGAGCGTAGTCCGGGGTTTGCCGGGTGCCTTGAAGAAATGTGCTTGTTTCCAACTCAATGCAAATCCCCTGTAGGAGCGAATTCATTCGCGAATGGCCGGGACAGGCAATGCATCTCCATCGCCTGACACATTTTTCGCGAATGAATTCGCTCCTACAGGGAAATCGAGTTCGACAGATCGACCGTGGGCGCTAAACGATCATCCCGTCCCGCGCAACGATCACATTCGCCGGCAACTCCCCCGAACGCTCGATCAACCACCCATCCAGCGTATGCCCGACATGGGTCAGCACCGCCTTCACCGGCTTGAGCCCATCGATGATCTGCAGCGCCAGGTTCAGGTCGTTGTGATTACGCGGCGCCTGAGGTTGTGGCGGCATGGAGCAGTCCAGCACCAGTACGTCCAGGTGTTGCTGCTTGAGCAGCGCGAACGTCGTATCCGGCAAGCCCACGGTGTCAGTGAGGTAGGCGATCCGCCGCCCACCGCCTTCCAGCAGATAACCCAGCGTCGGTTTGGAATGCACCAGTGGCAGCGCGGTGACCTGCAGTTCCCCGAACGCGCGGGTCTCGAATGCGGCGAACGGCTGGCTGAAATCCAGAATGCCGGGGTGCTTGTACAAGTCCGACAAGCCTTCCGGGTCTGCCGGGCCGTGCACGGGAATTACCAGGCCCTGCCCCCAGCGCAAGTGCAGCAGGCCTTGGGCGTGGTCGGCGTGGTAGTGGGTCTGCAGAATGCCGCTGAAACTGCGCGGCGGGAAACGCTCGCACAGGTCGGGCAGGCCGCTGTCGATCAGCCAGCGTTGATCGCCCAATTCGACCAGCGCCGAGCAGGGTCGGCGACGCAGGCGTGCATCGGCGTGGGCCGCCGTGCAGGCCTGACACTGGCAACCGTAGACCGGCACCTGCCGCGCATCCCCTGTACCGAGCAAGGTCAGGCGCATGCGTGCTCCCGATCGATGTGCTGCAACAGCTTTGCGACGGTCTGCTCCAACGCGCCGGAGTTGTCCAGCACCTGTATCGACGGATTGCCTTTGACCAGCTCGTCAGCGAACTGCGCGTTGCGCGCCAGGCGGGCCTCGATCTCGCCGGAGGTTTCGCGGTTGCGCGCCAGCAGGCGCCGACGCAACACCGCCTGATCGACACTCAGCAGCACCACCAACAGGTCCGGATAGCGCGCCCGGGCCTGCGCCAGGTGGCCGCGCGAACCGTTGATCAGCACGTCATGCCCGTCGGCCAGCCACTGATCGATCTCCAGCGGAATCCCGTAGTGCAGGCCATTGGCGAACCAGTTCAAGGCGAAGGCGCCCTGCTCTTTCATCTGCAGAAACTGCTCGACGCTGACGGCCTGGGCCGCTTCACCGCGAGCTTCGGCCGAGCGGGTGATGACCCGGCGCACGATCCGGCAGCCGCGCGCGGCCAGGGTTTCGCGCGCCGCGTCGAGCAGGCTGTCCTTGCCCGAACCGGACGGTCCGATGAGATAGATCAACCTGCCTGCCATCAGAAAACCCTCTTCGCTTGTCGCCAGACGTGCTGGATTACCGGCAGCGTGCCCACTGCGCGAGCGTGAAGCAGATCGGCGCGCAGGCCGACGCGGATTTCGCCGCGATCGTTCAGGCCCGCCGAACGCGCTGGCGCCAGGCTCACGGTGGTCACCGCCTTGGCCAGGCCAGCACCCGGCACTTGCGCATTATCGTCCAGTTGCACGCGCTTTTGTTCAAGCTGGTCGCCCAGGATGAACGCCGCCTGCAACAGGCTCGCCGGATAGTAGTCGCTGGACAGGATGTCCAGCAGCCCTTCCTCGGCCAGCTTCGCCGCCGCGATATTGCCCGAGTGCGAGCCGCCGCGCACGATGTTCGGTGCGCCCATCAGCACGCTCATGTCCAGCCGGCGACAGGCCTGTGCCGCCTCCAGGGTGGTCGGGAACTCGGCGATGGTCATGCCATAGCCCGCCGATTCCTCGACGTGCTCCACGGTCGCGTCATCGTGGCTGGCGACAGAAAGCCCTCGCGCCAGGCAGATATCGACGATGGCTTTGCGGTAGCGGTCACTGTAGATCTTCGAATTGGCCACCTGCTCGACGATGAACTCGTCCATCTGCTCGGTGCTCAGGTGGTACTTACCCATGTAGTACTCGCGGTACTTGGATTCCAGAGCGAACTGGCGCTGGCCCGGCGAGTGGTCCATGGTCGACACCAACTGCACCAGCGGCTGCTCCACCAGATCGCGGAACACGCTCAAGGTGTCCGGGTGGCAGACCTCGCAGCGCAGGTGCAGGCGGTGCTCGGCGCGGGTCATGTCGGCCGCGTTGGCGCGGGCGATGGCCTCGACCATGGCCGGCAGTTGCTGCATGCGCTTGCCCTTGGGGTTGACGTCGCCGATGGACAGCGCGTCGAACACCGTGGTGATGCCTGCGGCGATGATCTGCGCATCGTGGCTCATCACCGCCGAGGCCGAGGGCCAGTCCACGCCGGGGCGCGGGCTGAGGTGTTTTTCCAGGTTGTCGGTGTGCAGCTCGACGAGGCCCGGCAGCAGGTAATCGCCATTGAGATTCTGCGCCTGAGGCAACTGGCTGACGCCCGGCTGCACGTCCTGGATGAGGCCGTCACGCAACACCACGGTGCCGGTGAACACCTGATCGGCAGTGACTACTTTGGCGTTGGTCAGGATCTGTTCATTCAGCATTGCAGCAACTCCTTGGCGGTAAGGGCTTTGTCGTCAAGCGCTTGCGGGGTCATGTCCAGTACGCGGTCGGCGACCGCTTCACGGGCCAGGCGATCATGGAAGATGCCGATCAGCGCGGCACCGGCTTGCTTGGCCTCATTGATCAGTTCCAGCACCACCTGGCGATTGGTGTCATCCAGCGATGCCGTGGGTTCATCGAGCAGCATCACCGGCCAAGGCACCATGAAGCCGCGGGCGATGTTGACCCGCTGCTGCTCGCCGCCAGAGAAGGTGCCCGGCGCCAGTTGCCACAGGCGTTGCGGGATGTTCAGGCGGCTCAGCAAGTGTTCCGCCCTCGCCTGCGCTTCTTCGCGACTCCAGCCACGGGCCAGCGCCGGTTCCATGACCACGTCCAGCGTCGCCACGCGAGGGATCACCCGCAGAAACTGGCTGACATAGCCCAGCGTCTGTTGCCGCACGGCCAGCACATCGCGCGGGACCGCGCCGACCATTTCCAGCCATTGCCCCTCATGCAACACCCGGACACTGCCGCCCGCCGGCAGGTAGTTGCCGTACAGCGTGCGCAGCAAGGTGCTCTTGCCCGCGCCGGAGTGCCCGTGCAACACCAGGCATTCGCCGCCGCGCACCGAGAAGCTCAGGCCGCGCAGCACGTTGAGCACCACCCCGTTCTGCTGGTGCAAGGTGAAGGTTTTCGAGAGGTCCTGGACCTCGATCAGCGTGTTCATCAAGTGCACCTTAAATCAGGGTTGCAGGACGGAAGACACCAGCAACTGCGAATACGGATGTTGCGGATCGTCGAGGATCTGATCGGTCAGGCCGCTTTCCACCACACGGGAGCGGCGCATCACCATCAGGCGGTCAGCCAGCAAGCGCGCCACGGCCAGATCGTGAGTGACAATCACCACCGCCAGGTCCAGCTCGCGCACAAGACCGCGCATCAGGTCCAGCAAGCGCGCCTGCACCGACACGTCCAGGCCGCCGGTGGGCTCGTCCATGAACACCAGGCGCGGGCCCGACACCAGATTGCGGGCGATCTGCAGGCGCTGCTGCATGCCGCCTGAAAAGGTGCGCGGCAGGTCATTGATGCGCGCAGGATCAATCTCGACCTGGCTCAGCCAGTCCAGCCCCGCAGCGCGCAGTTGCGAATAGTTGCGCACGCCCTGGGCCATCAGCCGCTCGCCGATGTTGGCACCCGCCGAGACCGCCATGCGCAGGCCGTCCCGTGGGTTCTGCTCGACGAAGCCCCACTCGGTGCGCAGCAAGGTGCGCCGCTCGGCTTCGCTGGCGCTGTACAGGTCCAGCCACTGGCCGTCCTTGCCGCGATAGTCGATGACGCCGCTGTCTGGCGGGCAGCGGCCGCTGAGCAGCGACAACAGGGTCGACTTGCCCGAGCCGGACTCACCGACGATACCCAGCACTTCACCGGGGTACAGCTCGAAACTGACGTCCTGGCAGCCCTTCTCCGGGCCATACAGTTTGCTCAGGCTGCTGACCTTGAGCAGCGGCTGGCTGTTGTCGGCGATCACCTGCTCCTCTATTTTTCGAACCGCGATCATTTGCCCACCCTCCCTTCGTTGACCCGTTGCGCGCAGTAGTCGGTGTCCGAGCAGACGAAGCTCTGGGTGCCTTGATCATCGAGAATCAGCTCATCGAGGAACGACTCGCGGCTGCCGCAGATGGCACAGCTGTGCTCCCATTTCTGCACTTCGAAGGGGTGATCCTCGAAGTCCAGGCTGGTGACCCGGGTGTACGGCGGCACGGCATACAGGCGCTTCTCGCGACCGGCGCCGAACAGCATCAGCGCCGGGCTCATGTCCAGTTTCGGGTTGTCGAATTTCGGAATTGGAGACGGATCCATCACGTAGCGCTCGTCCACCGTCACCGGGTAGGCATAGGCCGTGGCGATGTGGCCGAAGGTGGCGATGTCTTCGTAGAGCTTGACGTGCATCACCCCGTAATCGTTGAGCGCGTGCATGGTCCGGGTTTCGGTTTCCGACGGCTCGATGAAGCGCAGCGGCTCGGGAATCGGCACCTGATAGACCATGATCTGATCCGCGTGCAGCGGCGTTTCCGGGATCCGGTGGCGGGTCTGGATGATGGTCGCCTCCGGGGTACGCTCGGTGGTCTGCACGCCGGCGGTGCGGGCGAAGAAGCGGCGGATGGAGACGGCGTTGGTGGTGTCGTCGGCGCCCTGGTCGATGACCTTGAGAACATCGTCGGCGCCCAGAATCGCGGCAGTCAGCTGCATGCCGCCGGTGCCCCAGCCGTAGGGCAAAGGCATCTCACGGCCGCCGAACGGCACCTGATAACCGGGAATCGCCACGGCCTTGAGCAGGCCGCGACGGATCATGCGTTTGGTCTGTTCGTCCAGATAGGCGAAGTTGTACGCCTCATCGCGCTCCGGACGCGGTTGCAGTGCGGCATTCATTGGGCCTGCTCCTTGGAAGGCTTGCGCAGTTTGCGGATCAGTTCCAGTTCGGCCTGGAAGTCGACGTAGTGCGGCAGTTTCAGGTGCGAGACGAAGCCCGAGGCCTCGACGTTGTCGCAATGCGCCAGGACGAACTCTTCCTGCTGCGCGGGGGAAATGATTTCTTCGGCGTACTCGCCCGCACGCAGCGAGCGGTCCACCAGCGCCATGCCCATGGCCTTGCGTTCGGCGTGGCCGAAGGTCAGGCCGTAGCCTCGCGTGAACTGAGGCAGCTCGGTGGCGGAGCCGACAAACTGGTTGACCATCTCGCATTCGGTGACTTCGATGGCGCCGATGTTGATCGCAAAGCCCAGCTCTTCCGGCTCGATCCAGACCTCGACTTCACCGACGCGGATTTCCCCGGCGAACGGGTGATTGCGGCCATAGCCGCGCTGGGTCGAATACCCCAGGGCCAGGAGAAACCCTTCATCGCCACGGGCCAGCGCCTGCAGGCGCTCGGCGCGGTTGGCTGGATACTCCAGTGGCTCGCGGGTGATGTCGGCGACTGGCGCACCGCTGTCGGCTTCCTCCTTGATCAAACCTTCCTTGGCCAGCAGGCCCAGCACTCGCGGGCAGGCCTCGACCTGCGCCTCGGCGCGGGTTTGCGGGCCGGGGAACTCGCCTTCGGCCAGCAGGGTGAAATCCAGCAGGCGATGGGTGTAGTCGAAGGTCGGGCCGAGCAACTGGCCGCCCGGAACGTCCTTGAAGGTCGCCGACAAGCGCCGGTTGAGTTGCATGGTCGAGGTGTTGATCGGCAGGCTGGCGTTGAAGCGCGGCAGCGTAGTGCGGTAGGCACGCAGCAGAAAGATCGCTTCGACCAAATCCCCTGCCGCCTGCTTGATCGCCAGCGCTGCGAGTTGCTCGTCATACAGCGAGCCCTCGGTCATGACCCGGGCCACGGCCAGTGGCAGTTGCTGCTGGATCTGCTCGACGGACAGTTCTGCCACCGAGGTATCGCCCCGGCGTTGTTTGGCCAGCAGCTTGTGAGCGTTGTCGATGGCCTGTTCGCCACCCTTGACGGCTACGTACATCACACGGCTCCTTTGAAAAGAACAGTGGTGCTGCGCGGCAGGCCCAGCAGTTCGCTGCCCGCGACGAAGAACACATCGATGCCACGAGGGAAGTCATTGCGCGACTCGCGCTCTGCCCAGAACGCTTCGTTGAGCGGCAGGCTGACGTGGTTCTTGATCTCGATACCGGGGCCCTGCCAGGCCAGCTGACGGCCGCCTTGCAGGCTGGGCAATTGCACCAGCAGCGTGCAGGACTGATCCGGGTAACGGTCGTTGCCCAGGTCGAAGCCGCTCAAGTCATGCAACTGGCTGTCGTCGAGCAAGGCGAAGCGCGCGTTCTGCCGGTCGCTGACAATCGGGCAGCCACAGTGGAACGTGAGGTTGGCGCGAATGGCCTGGGTGTCGAATTTCGGCGCCAGCCACAGCGGTGTGTCGATATCCAGCAAGGCCAGGCACAGCGCGTGGCTGGCCGAGGCCAGGCCTTCGAGGTGCGGCGGGGTCTGCGCGGCCAACAGGCTCTGGGCCACGCCGGGGCCGGCCAGCGCCTTGAGGGCGGCGCGGAAGCTGCGTTGCGAATCCAGTACCGGGTCGGCGAAGGCAGGCTGCAATAGAGTGGCGCTCATCAGTTTTCTCCTCGGACCAGGGTGAAGAAGTCCACTTTGGTCGCTGCGGTTTCGGCTTGTTGGCGGGCGCGGCGCAGGGCTTGTGCCTGGGCCAGTGGTTCGATCAGTTCACGCAGCCAGTGATCCTGCTGCGGGCCTTGCAGGTGGGCGTCGGCCAGGGCGGCGAGTTCGGCGTGGGCCTTGTCGCGCCCGGCCAGGTAGCTGTAGCCGGTGCGACCGTCGGCCAGGCGTACCACGCAACGGGTCACGGTCATTTCGCCGAGGTTGAACGGCGCGCCGCTGCCGCCCATGCGGCCACGGACCAGGGTCATGCCGATTTCCGGGGCGCGAATCATCTGGTACTCGGCGTCGCGCAAAGCGGCTTCATGGGCCGCCAGTTCGGCGCGCGGGGTACGGGCAAGCACGCCGATCCAGTGTTGGCGCAGGGGTTGCCCGGCATCGGGATTGGGAGCGGATGTGGCAGTCATCGAAGGCATCTCCATCAGGTGACGATCTGATACTGGAAGCGGTCGGAACGGCTGGTGGAATGAGCGATCTCCACCGGGTGTCCGTTCGCGTCGCGGGAAAGGGTGAGCACGGTCAGCGCCGGCAGATGACGCGGCATCAGCAGCACGCTGGCCTCTTCGCGGCTGGGCAGGCGCGCGCCGATCAGGCTGAAGGTGCGGGTCAGCGGCAGGTCGCGGGAGGCCAGGAACTGGCGCACCGAGCCGCTCTTGTACTCGGCCACCAGCCCGGCGCGGCTGGCGCAGTAGCGATGACGGATCAAGCTGACCGGCTGGCCGTCGAGACGCCGCAGGGTTTGCAGTTCGATCAGCGGCGCGTGTTCTTCAAGGCCCAGATGCTCGGCCTCTTCGCGGGTAGCGACACACTGGCGGCGCTGCAACAGCACCGCCTCGACGCCATGGCCCAGCGCCGACAGCGACTGGCTGTAGGCACTCTCGGCGGCGACTGGATAGACCAGCGGGCGGGCCAGCACCTGAGTGCCCTTGCCCTGGCGGCGCAACAGGCTGCCTTCGCGCACCAGCTCATCGATGGCGCGGCGCACGGTGTGGCGGTTGACCTCGAAGCGTGCGGCCAGTTGGGTTTCGGCAGGCAGGAATTCGCCGGCGGTGTAGCGGTTCAACTCGTTGCGTAAGGTGTCCGCCAGTTCGCGGTAGACCGGTTCGGATTGTCTAGACAACTGCATGGCTAAAAAAAGGGCTCGCACCCTCTCCTGTCGAATTCGTTAGATGAACTGCTTGCGCAGGCGCTGGGAGAAGATGTCGATGACGCTTACCACCACGATGATCACCATCAGCACCGAGCAGGTCTGGGTGAACTGGAAGGCGCGGATGTTTTCCCAGAGGATCACCCCGATGCCGCCCGCGCCGACCATGCCCACCACCGTCGCCGAGCGCACGTTGGACTCGAAGCGATACAGCGCGTAGGAAATCCACAGCGGCATGACTTGCGGGATGACACCGAAGATCACTTCCTGCAGGGCACTGGCACCGGTGGCGCGCACCCCTTCGACGGGGCCCGGATCGATGGCTTCCACCGCTTCGGCGAACAGCTTGGCGAGTACGCCAGTGGTGCTGATCCACAACGCCAGGACGCCAGCGAACGGGCCCAGGCCCACGGCCACCACGAACAGCATGGCGAAGACCATTTCGTTGATGGAGCGGAAGGCATCCATGACCCGACGCAGCGGCTGGTGAATCCACCACGGCGTGATGTTCTCGGCGCACAGCACGCCCAGCGGCACCGAGCAGACGATGGCCAGCAGCGTGCCCCACAGGGCGATGTGCACGGTGACGATCATTTCCTTGAGGTAGGCGCGCCACTCATGGAAATCCGGCGGGAAGAAGTCGGCGGCGAAGGTGGCCATGTTGCCGGAGTCGCGGTACAGCGCCAGCGGGTTCATCTCGGCGCCCTTCCAGGCCCAGGCCATCATCGCGAGGAAAATCCCCCAGCCCAGGTACTGCGGCCAGGTGCGCTTGCCGACGGCGTCAGCGTATACAGCGTGAGTGCTCATGACAGGGTTCCGGTATCGATTGCGTGAGAAACAGGCGCGGCGCCTTGACGTTGCCTTTCACACCGCGCCGTGTCGGTCAGCCCGCCTTGGCGGTGTTCTGCTGGTCCAGCTCGGTGATGCGCTCCTGCAGCTTGGAGAGGTTCGCGTCGATCTCTTTCAGGCGGCTGGCCTTCTCGTCCGCACTCAGGCTGGTGCTGGCGGTGGTTTCGGTCTTCTGCTTGAACAGCTCCAGTTGGCGGATGGTCAGCAACTGGTCATCGGAAGACTTGAGGAACTTGCCCATCTGCATGTTCTTGAGCACGGCCTTTTCTTCGTCGGTGTCGCCGTAGTTGGCGAAGAACTCACGGATCTTGGTCTTGGTCGCCTCGTCCATGCCCTTGCGCCAGACCATCGGGTCAGCCGGGATGATCGGTGACTTCCAGATCACCTTGAGCTTGGCGGCGCTTTCCGGCTGGGTGACTTCCAGGCGGTCCATGCTTTCGGTGTTGAAGGTGGCGACGTCCAGCTGGCCCTTGGCGACGCTCAAGGCGTTGACTTCATGGCTGGAGTTCAGCGTGCGCTTGAAGGCGGTGGCGGCGTCGACGTTGTTCTTGGCGAACACGTAGAAGCCCGGCACCAGGTAGCCGGACGTGGAATTCGGGTCACCGTTGCCGAAGGTCAGTTCCTTGGCGTGCTTGAACATGTCGTCGATGGAATTGATCGGGCTGTCCTTGCGCGCAATGATCAGGCTCCAGTAACCCGGTGCGCCGTTGGCGGCTGCGGTCTGGGCGAAGATTTCGCCGCCGGAGCGGTCGATGGCTTCCATGGCCGCCTTGTTGCCCAGCCAGGCGACATCGACCTTGTTGAAGCGCATGCCCTGGATCAGGCCGGCGTAGTCGGAGGCGAAGGTGGCGTTGACTTTCAGGCCGGTCTTTTTCGACATGTCGTCGAGGAACGGCTGCCAGACGCTTTTCAGGTTCTGCGAGGACTCGGTGGACATGATGCCGAAGTTGATGGCGCTGTCAGCGGCCTGCGCGGTGCCCATCAGGCAACCGGCGAGCACAGCGGCAGACGCGAACACGCGACCGAAACGGTTCAACATGGAGAGCTCCTGAAACGGATGTGTGGTGTTGGGTGTGTGGTTCGGATAGAGGTCAGGCCAGCGCCAGCTGCGGCGCACGCCCTTGATTGCGCGCCTGATCGGCGAACATCAGGGTGGCGTCGGCATCGGCGCCGTAGAGGTCGTTGAGGAACTGGCCGGAGAGGTCAGCGCCATTGCCATCGAAATGAATGCGCCCGCCTTTCAAGGCCACGGCACGGGGGCAATAACGCACGGCGTAATCCACTTGATGCAGGGTCACCACCACGGTCTTGCCGTCGCGGCGGTTGATGTCGGCTAGGATTTCCATGACCTTGCGCGCTGATTCCGGGTCCAGCGAGGCGATCGGCTCATCGGCGAGAATCACTTCGGCCTGCTGGGTCAATGCACGGGCAATGGCCACGCGTTGCTGCTGGCCGCCCGACAGGGTCGAGGCACGCTGATGGGCGAAATCGGCCAGGCCGACCCGCGCCAGATTGGCCAGCGCGCGTTGTTTTTCTTCGGCATTGAACAGGCCCAGGCTGCCACGCCAGCGGGGCATGCGGCCCAGGCAGCCGAGCAGGACGTTGTCCAGCACGCTCAGGCGGTTGACCAGGTTGAATTGCTGAAAGATATAACCGATGTCGGCGCGCAGACGTCGCACCCGGCCATTGAGGCGGCCTGCAGCCTGCACTTCACGGCCCAGCACCTTGACGCTGCCGCCATTGTTGCGGTCGCAGCAAGCAAGCCCGGCCAGATGACGCAACAGCGTGGATTTGCCCGATCCGGATGCGCCGATCAACGCCACCATCTCCCCGGGTTGTATAGACAAAGCAAGGTCAACCAGAGCGGTTTTGCGAGCGAATGTCTTGTTCAAACGGTCGACATGGATAGCTGCGTTCATGGGGGCATCTCTTGTCTTGAGGTTCCGGCGTCGTGCCTTGGGTGAATGTTCAACCGCACGACCGTCCCGGGTCGTTGGGTGCGAGTGACATTAGTCAGGCTTTGTGGCTTTTCGATGAACCGGACATGAACGGGCTGTAACATAAACTTGGCCATTTGATGGCACATGTTTCGCCGACGTTATCGACATCTTTGCGCAAGACGCCGTTTTAGAGGAGGTGCCGTATAGACAAGTGGGCGGGGTTGTTCAGAGGATCCGCGCGGTGCGGAAATATGAATAAATGAATATTTTCGGGCGAGGGACGAAAGGCACAGGTGATTGGGGTGATCGTTCCCACGCTCCGCGTGGGAATGCGCTACGTGACGCTCCGCGTCACTGGACGCGGAGCGTCCCCGGCGGCGTGCCCACGCAGAGCGTGGGCACGATCAGAGTTGAGAGCTTAAATCCGGAAGGTACCCACCAGATGCTGCAAGCGCGCGGTCTGGTGTTCTAGATGGCTGCAGGCATCGAGGGTGGACTTGAGGTTGTCGACGCCTTCCTGGTTGAGGGTGTTGATCTCGGTGATGTCGACGTTGATCGACTCCACCACCGCCGTCTGCTCCTCGGTCGCCGTGGCCACCGACTGGTTCATGCCGTCGATCTCGCCGATGCGGCGGGTCACGCTGTTCAGGCGCTCGCCGGCCTGGTTGGCGATGGTCACGCTGCTTTCGCTCTGGCGCTGGCTTTCGGTCATGTTGGCCACCGCATCGCGGGCCCCGACCTGCAGCTCTTCGATCATGCCCTGCACTTGCTGGGCCGAATCCTGGGTGCGGTGGGCCAGGTTGCGCACCTCGTCCGCCACCACCGCAAAACCGCGACCGGCTTCACCAGCACGGGCCGCTTCGATGGCCGCGTTGAGCGCCAGCAGGTTGGTCTGCTGGGAGATGCCGCTGATCACTTCCAGAATCTGGCCGATGTTGGCGGTCTTGGCGTTCAGGGTTTCGATGTTGACGCACGACTCACTGATCTTGTCCGACAGCTGGTTCATCGCCTTGATGGTCTGGGTGACCACGCCCTGCCCTTCGCTGGCCAGTTGCGAGGCTTCGCTGGAATGTTGCGAGGCCAGTGCGGCGTTCTGCGCGATCTCCTGGGCGGCGGCGCCCAGCTGGTTGATTGCTGCAGCCACGCTGCTGGTGCGGCTGGACTGCTGGTCGGAGTTGCCCATGGACGAGTTGGAAGCGCCTACCACGCGGGCCGCCACTTCACCCAACTGCCCTGCGGTGGAGGCCACTTCACGGATCGAGCCGTGGATACGCTCGACGAAGCGGTTGAATGACACAGCCAGCGCGCCAAACTCATCCTTGGAGGCCACCGACAGACGCTTGGTCAAATCGCCCTCGCCGTCGGCGATGTCCTGCATGGCACGGCCCATCTGGTGCAGCGGCTGCATCAGCACCCGAATCAGCAGGCCCAGCAACACGATAATGATCGCCACCACGATGACCATCGCAGTGATGGCCGAGGAGCGGAATTCGCTGAGCATCGAGTAGGCCGCGTCGCGGTCGAGCACCAGCGCCACATACCAGTTGGCCGAGGACAGGCCTTCGACCTTGGTAAAGGAAATGAACTGCGCCTTGCCGCCCGATTCGATTTCGTACACGCCCGGGGCGATTTTCGGCGCGCCGTTGGGGTAGGCCTCGCTGACGTTCTTGAGCAGCAGCTTGCTGTCCGGGTGAATCAAGATCTTGCCGTCGGCGCTGACGATGTACGCATAACCATGGCCGCCGAAGTTAAGCGAGTTGATGGTCTTGGTAATGAGATCCAGCGACATGTCGGCACCGGCAACGCCGATCATCTGGCCTTGCTGACGCACGGGCGTAGCCAGGGTGACCACGAGTTTGCCCGAAGACGCTGCGATGTAAGGCTCGGTGACAATGGTGCCCTGCGCGGCATCGGCGGCCTTGTACCAGCCACGGGCGCGCGGATCGTAGTCGGCCGCACGGTTACCGGCCGGCACCGAGAACATCAGGCCGTCCTTGCCACCGAAGTAACTGAGCTGGAAATTGTCGGCATACACCGGCAGACCGACTGCGCGCTGCAGGTTGGCGGTGGCCGGGCCATCGACCGCGATCTGCTGGGCCATGGAATAAAGCAGCTGGGTACGGCTGTCCAGCCAGGTCTGAATGTTTTGCGTGGTCAGACTGCCCAGTTGTTGCAGTTCGGCGTCGACGTTGTTTTTCAAGGTTTCACGCTGGCGGTAATCATTCACCAGAATGAAACAGGTAAAAGCAACAACAACTATCAGTGCAGCGGCCAGCAGGATCTTTCTGCTGAAACCCAGACTTTTGATCATACGATTGTGTCCATAACCAAGAATGACAGCGACGGGATGGCGTGCCGATCAGGCGCGCGCTGCGCTTTTTACGGGGTCGCCCATAGAAAGGGAAGACGCGGCTCGAAATATACTTCGGCGGCGCGAGTGCGGAGTTGAGTGCCGGTCGTCGTTCTTTTTTAGTTGGTCACAGAGTTATTGGACAGTTGTCTAAAAATAATTAAACGGGATCCAATATAAATAGTGTGTTGGACAAAATACCGTAGCAGCACGGCTTGCCGGCGGGGCGATGGATCAATCACCACCGTGTCGCCTGACCTACCCGCCGGCAAGACGTGCTGCTACGAATGTTCAACTCATTGGTTACTTGGCAAACAACTGCCCGATATCCTTGAACGCCTTGAACTCCAGCGCATTGCCGCACGGGTCGAACAGGAACATGGTCGCCTGCTCGCCCACCTGCCCCTTGAAGCGCACATAGGGCTCGATCACGAACTTCACGCCTTGAGTCTGCAAGCGGTCGGCCAACGCTTCCCATTCTTCCCAGCCCAGCACCACCCCGAAATGCGGCACCGGCACGTCATGGCCGTCCACCGCGTTGGTGCCAGCGTGAGCCTGGGAGTCGGTCTTCGGGTGTTCGTGAATCACCAGTTGATGGCCGAAGAAATCGAAATCCACCCAATGATCGCTGGAGCGGCCTTCCGGCAGGTTGAACACATGGGCGTAGAAATGCCGGGCGGCGTCCAGGTCGTAGACGGGAATGGCCAGGTGAAACGGCGAAAGCTTTTGCGTGGTGGCGGTCACGGTGGAGTCCTCTTGATGGGATGCGTCATCTTTACCCATTGAATCTTTGTTGCAAAGATCATAATTTTTTCGGCGAGCCACAATTATTTCGATCAGTGAACCCACATGATTCGCGAACTCAAAACCTTTCTCAGCGTTGAACGGCTGGGCACCTTCGTCGCGGCGGGCAATCAGGTCGGGCTGACCCAGTCGGCGGTCAGCGCGCAGATTCGCGCCTTGGAAAAAGCCCTCGGCACGCCGCTGTTCGACCGCAGCGGGCGCAGCGCCACCCTGAACGCGGCCGGCCAGCGAGCGCTGCCCATGGCCCGGGAAATCGTCGAGCTGTTCGAGCGCATGGCCGCGCCTTCGGCCGACAGCGGCTATTACGGCGAACTGCAGATCGGCGCCATCGCCACCGTGCAGACCGGCCTGCTGCCCGCGGCGCTGGTGGCGCTCAACCAGCAGGCGCCGACGGTCGAAGCCAAGGTGATTCCCGGCGTATCGCAAACCCTGCTCAACAGCGTGGACGCCGGGGAAATCGACCTGGCGATCCTGATTCGCCCGCCCTTCTCGCTGCCCAAGGAGCTGCACCTTGAGGTGATCGAGCGCGAGCCGTTCGTGCTGATCGCCCCTGCTTATATAGAAGGCGATGATCCATTGCGGCTGCTGCGGGAAAACCGCTTCGTGCGCTACGACCGGCATTCGTTCGGCGGGCGCCAGGTGACCCGCTTTCTGCGCGAACAGAAGATCGAGACGTTGCCGGGGCTGGAGCTCGATGAAGTGGATGCCATCGTGCGCATGGTCGAGGCCGGGCTCGGCGTCTCGCTGGTGCCGCGCGCCGGGCTGTGGCTGGAGCGCGCATCGAGCATTCGCATCGTCGAACTGGGCCCCCTGACTTTCTACCGCGAACTGGCGCTGGTGATGCGCCATGCCAATCGGCAACTGCCGTTGCAGCAGTTGTTTCGAAGGTGCCTGGAAACGCTGCCCCCTGTAGGAGCGAATTCATTCGCGAACGATTTATCAGGCGAAATTGATGCATTGCCTGTACCACCGATTCGCGAATAAATTCGCTCCTACAGGTTTATGTACGTCCGCGCGATTGGATGTTGCGTGAGGATCCGCGGTGCACTGCGTCAACGGAAATTAGTCTTGGCCAAATCCAGCACCTGATCGGCCTTGCCGTTCATCACCGCCTTCAACATGAACAGGCTGAAGCCCTTGGCCTGGGCCAGTTTGATCTTCGGCGGCAGGCCCAGCTCCTGTTTCGCGGTGACCACGTCGATCAACACCGGGCCAGGATGTTCGAACGCCTTTTTCAGCGCATTGGGCAGCTCGGAAGAATCCTCGACGCGAATCCCCAGAATCCCCGCGCCAATGGCGATATTGGCGAAATTGGTGCCATGCAGATCGGTGTCGTGGGGCACGTAACCGCTGGCCTGCATTTCCATGGCGACGAAGCCCAGGGAACTGTTGTTGAACACCACCATTTTGATCGGCAGGTTGAGCTGGCGAATGCTCAGCAGATCACCCATCAGCATCGACAGCCCGCCATCACCACACAGCGCCACCACCTGACGCTGAGGGAACGCAGCCTTGGCCCCCAGCGCCTGAGGCATGGCATTGGCCATGGAGCCGTGGTTGAACGAGCCGATCAGCCCGCGCTGGCCGTTCATGGTCAGGTAACGCGCGGCCCACAACGTCGGCGTGCCGACATCCACGGTGAAGATCGCGTCAGGGTCGGCGTAGGCATCGACCATCCGCGTCAGGTACTGCGGGTGAATCGGCTCGCCATGGGGCGAAGGCGTGGCCAGTTCGTCCAGCTCCTCGCGGGACTTGGCGTAGTGTGCCAGCGCCTTGTCGAGGAACTTGCGATCGGTGTGCGCCTTCAGACGCGGCAGCAGCGCGACGATGGTTTCGGCGATGCCGCCGGTCAGGCCTAGCGTCAGCGGCACCCGGCGTCCCAATGCGGCCGGGTCGATGTCGATCTGAATGACCTTGGCCTTCTCGGGGTAAAAATTGCGGTAGGGAAAACTGCTGCCCAGGATCAGCAGCGTGTCGCAGTTGAGCATGGCGTGATAGCCGGAGCTGAAGCCGATCAGCCCGGTCATGCCCACATCGAACGGATTGGCGTACTCGATGTACTGCTTGCCGCGCAGGGCGTGGACCACCGGGGCCGAGAGTTTTTCCGCCAGCGCCACCACCTGATCGTGGGCATCGGCACAGCCAGCGCCGGCGAGGATGGTGATGGATTTTGACTTGTCGAGCATCTCCACCAGTTTGAGCAGATCCGACTCAGCAGGGATCACCCGCGCAGCGGCAGGTTCGACCCAGCCTGGTTTGGCATCCGGGCCGGGGCTGAGCGCAACATCCCCCGGGATCACGATGACCGCTACGCCACGCTGACTGATCGCCGCCCGCATGGCCCGCTCCAGCACCCGCGGGAACTGCTCGGCGCTGCTGACCGCCTCGACGAAATGGCTGCATTCCTTGAACAGCTCGGTGGGGTGGGTTTCCTGAAAGTAATTCAGGCCGATCTCGGTGGATGGAATCTGCGCGGCAATGGCCAGCACAGGTACGCGGCTGCGGTGGCAGTCGTACAGGCCGTTGATCAGATGCAGGTTGCCCGGCCCGCAACTGCCGGCACACACGGCCAGCTTGCCAGTGGTTGCGGCCTCGGCACCGGCGGCGAAGGCAGCGACTTCTTCGTGACGGGTGTGCATCCACTTGATCTTGCCCAGGCGTTCGAGGCTGTCGGTCAGGCCGTTCAGGCTGTCGCCACTCACGCCCCAGATTTTCGAAACGCCAGCGGCGGCGAGGGTCTGGGCGAGGTAATCGGCGAGGGTCGTGCTGGACATGGGAGGGGTTTCCTTGTCGAGTCGAAAGATCGGCGCAAGGCGGGTGGGTGCGTTGCGCTTGGTTTCAAATCGACCCGTCTGATCCTGGACAGTTCAGTGGCGTTTGGCGATCTTCATTTCGCGTCGTGCCTGATGTGGCTTGGTTGTTTGAACTATCGCGGGCTCTTCCTAACGTCAGACGCGTTTCAAGATCAAGAGCGCTCTTCCTAACGTCAGATCTGTTTCGACTTCGTCGAGTTACTTGGAAAAGACCCCCAAGTAACCAAGGGGTCCTGCTCCTGGTTTGGGTCCTCCTTCGTCGGACTTCCCTCCACTCCGGCGATGCTCCGTGGGCCCGGCGCGAAAGGGCCATCCATGGCCCACGCGCCTCTCGCGACATCCTGCCGCTTGGCCCACTACACGAAACCTCCATTCAGCCTGCACCCAAGTCGCGTTTTGCGTCGTCTGCAGGTTTTGCGTACGAAGGTCAAAATCAAAAGCGGGTGTACACAGTCCCGTAGCAGCACGGCTTGCCGGCGGGAGCGATCTTGAGGGCCACCCGCGAGCAAGCTCGGCTGCTACGAAGGGCATCGCCCTCGTGCTCTTGATCTGGCTTTTGATCTTCATGCATCGCCAGCCCAGACGCCACAAAACGCGACTTGGGTGCAGGCCGAACGCAGGTCTCGCGGAGTGGGTCGAGCCGCATGGATGCGGCGAGAGGCGTGTGGGCCATGGATGGCCCTTTCACGCCGGGCCCACGGAGCGGGACCGGAGTGAGGGAACCTCGACGAAGTCGAGGCCAAACCAGGAGCAGGACCCCTTGGTTACTTGGGGGTCTTTTCCAAGTAACTCGACGAAGTCGAAACGCTTCTGCCGTTAGGCAGAATCCGCAATAGAACAAACAATCACGTAGTGTCAGACGGACCGCAGGCTGCCGCTTCGCGCCAGATCGCGAGCAAGCTACGCTCCTACAGGTTTTGCGGCGTACCGGACGCCAGACTTTCAAACCGACGGCTGCACCACCACCTTGGCCGGCGCCGCAATCTGCACCTTGGGATTGACCGGCGCACTCTCAGGCGTCGCATATTGCTGCTTCAAATGCCCATCCTGATCCAAGAGCCAGGCATCGAGAATCTGCCGCACCACCGGCCCCGCCACCCGGCCACCGGCCTCGCCGTTCTCGATCATCACCGCCACCGCGATCTTCGGATTGGCCGCCGGCGCAAAGCCCACGAACAAGGCGTTATCGCGATGCCGCTCCAGCGTCTTGTCGCGGTTGTAGCGCTCGCCCTGCTTGATCGCTACCACCTGCGCCGTACCGCTCTTGCCCGCGATGCGGTATTGCGCGCCTTGCGCGGCGGCCCGGGCGATGCCGCGCGGGTCGTGCATCACCGACTGCATGCCGCTGTTGACCTGATCCCACTCTCGCGGATCGCGCAACACGATATTGGGCATCGGATGCTCGTCCACCGGCGGCTCGCCGCCAATGTCCTTGGCCAGATGCGGGCGATGCCACACGCCCTTGTTGGCGATCAGCGCGGTGGCCTGGGCCAGTTGCAGCGGCGTGACCTGCATGTAGCCCTGGCCGATGCCCAGAATCACCGTTTCGCCCGGGAACCAGGCCTGACGCCGGGTGATGCGCTTCCACTCGCGGGACGGCATGAGCCCTGCGGACTCCTCGAACATGTCCAGCGAGACCTTCTGGCCGATGCCGAACATGGTCAGGTAATCATGCAGCCGGTCGATGCCCAGCTTGTGCGCCAGGTCGTAGAAATAGGTGTCGTTGGAACGCATGATCGCTGCGTTCAGGTCCACCCAGCCATCGCCGCTGTGGTTCCAGTTGCGGTACTTGTGGTCGAAGTCCGGCAATTGGAAATAACCCGGGTCGAACACCCGGGTCTGGGGCGTGATGATGCCGCTGTCGAGACCTGCGATCGCCACTTCCGGCTTGATCGTCGAACCCGGCGCGTACAGGCCGCGCAGCACGCGGTTGAACAGCGGCCGGTCGACCGAGTCGCGCAGCGCCGAGTATTCCTTGAAGCTGATGCCGGTGACGAACAGATTCGGGTCGAAGCTCGGTTTGCTGACCATCGCCAGCACTTCGCCGGTGGCCGGATCGATCGCCACCACCGAGCCACGGCGATCGCCCAGTGCCTCTTCGGCGGCTTCCTGCAGCTTGATGTCCAGGCTCAGGGTAATGCTCTTGCCTGCCACCGGGTCGTGATGGTTGAGCACCCGCAGCACGCGGCCCTGGGCGTTGGTTTCAACTTCTTCGTAACCGACGTGGCCGTGCAGTTCGTTCTCATAGAAGCGCTCGACGCCGGTCTTGCCGATGGACTGGGTGCCGCGGTATTCCACTTGATCCAGCTGGCTGGCTTCTTTCTCGTTGATCCGACCGACATAGCCGATGGAATGGGCGAAATGCTCGGCCAGCGGGTAATGGCGCACGAACTGCGCTTCCACGTCCAGCCCCGGCAGGCGGAACTGGTTCACCGCCAGCAGTGCAATCTGCTCTTCGGTCAGCTCGTACAGCAAGGTCACTGGCACGAAGCGATGGGGCGAGTTCTTCATGGCCTTGTCGAAGATGATGCGGTCTTCGTCCGGCAGGTTGAGGATCTGCATCAGCGTATCGATTACCGCGTGCCAGTCCCCTGCCCGTTCGCGGGTCATGGTCAGGTTAAAGCTGGGTCTATTATCGGCGAGGATCACCCCGTTTCGGTCGTAGATCAGCCCACGTTCCGGGGGAATCGGCAACACATGGACGCGGTTGTTCTCGGAGATGGTGGAGTGATAGGCGTATTCGACGACCTGCAGGATGTACAGACGGCAGACCAGCGCGATGCTCAGGGCAATGACGAACAAGGCACAGGCGATCAGGCGTCGGTTGACCAGTCGCGTCTCTTTTTCGTGGTCTTTTAACGGTATGGGATCAGGCATTTCTACAGCTACTCGGTGACGATATGAACGGTACAGACCGCGCCCCATGAACCCTGCCAGGACGCAAATGGCGTGCACGATACCAAGAAGCGCCCCTGCTCACCGGGCGAACTTCATGAAAATCCTGTCATGTTGACGAAAGGTGCCAAGGCTTTCGGGCCCATGACGCCGCCTCCCACCGCAGCACAACTGTTAAAAATTGAGACAGATTTGTTGCACCAAATCCACAAATCTTGTCGTACGACAGGGATCAGATCCGAGCGAAGATACCGGCTCAGTCAGGCGCCGCAGTTCCATCTGAAGATAGGCATCACAGAAAACCCATCTAAATCGGCGCTCCAAGAAGACCGAAACATCTGATCCGCTGACGCTGACATCCCGTCACAAACAGACAAAAAAGTCAGACTGTTACATTTTTAGCAACAGTCATTTACCGATTTAACAGGATGCAACAGTCGGTAACACATCTATGATTGCGCTTCGCGTGGAAAAGATGGCTACCAGCCTGGCTTCCCCCCGCCTAGCGTGCGCCTTTTGCCCGCAGGTTTGCCAGAGACTCAATGTCACACCCGCCGCTGCAACCTGAGCCCGACACTTCACGCTGTCGGACCCAACCGTGAGAAACACTTACAACGCCACCTGTTCGCGGACCTTGCCCTGGCATGGCCCCTTGGACAGTTGCGTTTGCAGGAGCCCTGAATGACAGAGAAATCCAAAGGCCTCACCCGCCGCCAGTTGCTGAAATCCTCAGCCACGACCCTGGCTGTCGGTGCTGCCGCAACGGCCAAGGCGGCCACCGTGGTCGGTGTCCCGCAGTGGATCCCCTTCGACCACAACGGCCCGATGCACTACGACACGCCCGGCTGGCAATTCTTCACTGCTGCCGAGGCGACAGCGGTCGAGGCCATCGTGGCGCGGCTGATTCCCGCCGACGAGCTGAGCGTCAGCGGCAAGGACGCCGGTTGCGCGGTGTTCATCGACCGCCAACTGGCCGGTGAGTACGGCACCTTCAGCCGTCTGTACATGCAGGGCCCTTTCCAGAAAGGCACGCCGATGCAGGGCGACCAGTCGGAACTGGTGCCGCGCGAACGTTACCGCCTGGGCCTGGCCGGCCTTGAGGCCTACTGCCAGAAAACCTTCCAGAAAAACTTCGAAGCCCTGGCGCCCGAGCAGCAAGACAAAGTGCTGACCGGCCTGGAAAAGGGCGAGATCGCGCTCGATGGCATCGACGCCAAGCTGTTCTTCCAGCAAGTGCTGGGCAACACCATGGAAGGCTTCTTCGCTGACCCGGTGTACGGCGGCAACCGCGACATGGTGTCGTGGAAAATGATCGGTTTCCCCGGTGCGCGCTACGACTATCGCGAGTACGTGGGCCTGCATAACCAGAAGCTGAACCTGATCCCGCTGTCCATTTCTGGAAGCTCCGCCTGGACCAAGAAGGGTTAATTCGACATGGCCAAAAAACTACCTGCCACGGACGTCGTGGTTGTCGGACTCGGCTGGGCCGGATCCATCATCGCCAATGAACTGGCCGACGAAGGCCTGAGCATCATCGGCTTCGAACGTGGCCCATGGCGCGACACCGCTGCCGACTTCAACGTTGCCTCCGCCGCTGACGAACTGCGTTACAACCGCCGCCAGGACCTGATGCTGAGGACGCGGCAAAACACCACGACGATTCGCAACAGCGTCAACGAGACAGCGCTACCCATGCGCAGTTGGGGCTCGTTTCACCCCGGCAACGGCACCGGCGGCGCGGGTAACCACTGGGCGGGCATCACGTTCCGCTTCCAGCCCAATGAATTCCGCCTGCACAGTCACCTGACCGAACGTTACGGCAAAGAGCTGTCGCCAGAACTGACCCTGCAGGACTGGGGCACCGACTGGGAAGAAATGGAGCCGTTCTACACCAAGTTCGACCGCCTGGCGGGCGTCTCGGGCAAGGCCGGCAACATCAAAGGCGTGATTCAGGAAGGCGGCAACACCTTCGAAGGCGCGCGCTCGGAGGAATACCCCAACCCGCCGACGCAGCAGACCTACGCGCCGACGCTGTTCGCAGAAGCTGCAAGAAACCTGGGTTACAAGCCGTTCCCGGTGCCATCGGCGTTGGTCTCCCAGCCTTACGTCAACTCCCTTGGCGTGGCGATGGGGCCGTGCACCTATTGCGGGTTCTGCACCAACTACGGCTGCGCCAACTATTCCAAGGCCAGCGCCATCACCACCGTTCTGCCGGTGCTGATCCGCAAGCCCAACTTCACCGCCATGACCAACTGCGAAGTGCTGCGCGTGACGATGGACAGCAGCGGCAAGAAAGCCACCGGCATCGTCTACATGGACGCCAACGGCCAGGAATGGGAGCAACCGGCGGAACTGGTAGTCGTCAGCGCGTTCATCTTCGAAAACGTACGCCTGATGCTGCTCTCCGGCATCGGCAAGCCGTACGATCCGGTGACCAACACCGGCACCACCGGCCGTAACTACGCCTACCAGACCGCCAACAACGTGCGGATGTACTTCGACGACAAGAACTTCAACCCCTTCATCGGTGGCGGCGCCATCGGCATGGGCATCGACGAGTTCAACAACGACAATTTCGACCACTCGGGACTGGGCTTCGTCGGCGGCGGCAGCACCCGCGTGACGCCGATTGGCGCAGCCCCCATCGACTCGCGTCCGCTGCCGCCTGGCACTCCAACCTGGGGTTCGGAGTGGAAGAAGGCCACAGTCAAGAACTACGCCAGCACCATGTCCATCGGTTGCGAGGCGAGCAGCTATTCGACACGCACCAACTACCTGTCGCTGGACCCGACCTACAAGGATCCGCTGGGTCGTCCGCTTCTGCGCATCACCTTCGACTTCCCGGAAAACGACCGCAAGATGGCGGCCTACGTCACCGGTAAGGTCGGTGAAATCGCAAAGAGCATGAACCCGCGCCAGATGGTCCCAAGCTCGCAACAAGGCCACTGGAACAGCGCGCCGTACCAGTCTTCGCACATCGTCGGCGGCTTCATCATGGGTGCCGATCCGAAGAACAGCTCGGTCAACAAGTACCTGCAAGTCTGGGGCGTGCCGAACCTGTTCGTGGTCGGTTCTTCGGCGTTCCCGCAAAACCCTGGCTACAACCCGACCGGCACCGTGGCGGCGCTGGCCTTCAAAGCGGCGGATGCCATCCGCACCCGCTACCTCAAGCGTCCAGGGGAGATGATCAGCGTATGAAGACTTTTCTGACCCTATGCGCAGGCGTTGTCGGGCTTTCGTTCAACCTGGCTCACGCTGCAACTGGCGCCGACTCCTACAACATCGTGGAAAAAGGCCGCTACCTGACCACCCTGGGTGACTGCACCGCGTGCCACACCATGCCCGGCAAGCCGCTATTTTCCGGTGGCGTGATTCTGGATACGCCGTTCGGCAAGCTGGCCGGCGCCAATATCACCCCGGACCCGGTCAACGGCATCGGCCGCTGGAGTTTCGAAGACTTCCAGAACGCCATGTCCAAGGGCCACGGCCTGGACGGCAAACGCCTGTACGGCGCCATGCCGTTCACCGCGTACACCAAGGTGACCCGTGAGGACAACCAGGCGATCTGGGCGTATCTGCGCACGGTCGACGCCTCGGACAACCACGTCGAAACCAACCAGCTGCCCTTCCCGTTCAACGTGCGTACCAGCCTGATCGGCTGGAACCTGATCAACTTCAAGGAAGGCGAGTTCAAGGCCAATCCGCAGAAGTCCGAGCAGTGGAACCGCGGTGCGTATCTGGTCGAAGGCCTGGGCCACTGTGGCACCTGCCACACGCCGAAAAACCTGATCGGCGGCGACAAGAACGATCATTTCCTCACAGGCGCCAACCTGCAGAACTGGGTGGCACCGAACATCACCTCCACAGGGCACGACGGCATCGGCGCGTGGAGCGAGGCGGACATCGTCAAGTACCTGAAGACCGGCGCCAACCGCTTCGACATCGCGTCAGGCCCGATGGCCGAGGAAGTCGAGCACTCGTCGCAGCACTGGACCGATCAGGACCTGATGGCCGTTGCGGTCTACCTGAAGGACGGCGCCAAGCCGGTGGAAGCTGCCAAACCTGTGGCCGCCACTGACCCGGCGATGGTCGCGGGCAAGGCGATCTACGCCGACCGCTGCTCGGCGTGCCACACGCCCAACGGTGAAGGCGCGGCCAACCTGTTCCCGAAACTGGCCATGGCCCCGCTGATCAACAGCAACGATCCCTCGTCGCTGATTCGCGTGGTACTGGCAGGCAGTCGCGCAGGTGCCACCGATGCCGCGCCAACGGCTCCGGCGATGCCGGCGTTCGGCTGGAACCTGTCGGATGAAAACGTCGCTGACGTACTGACCTACGTGCGCAACACCTGGGGCAACGCCGCGCCGGCGGTGTCCAGCGCGAGCGTGAAGGATGTGCGTGAGGCATTGCTGCCCAAGTAACGCTTGCATCTTTGTTGTCATCCCCCCGTAGCAGCACGGCTTGCCGGCGGGTTGCGGTGTGTCAGTCGACAGATATGTTGCTGACCCACCGCGCCCGCCGGCAAGCCGTGCTGCTACAGGGACCGTATAACGGTTGGACGATACGTTTAACTTGTACGATGTCCTATCACAAGGTATTACTAGCGCGCCCGTAAAAAAACAATTCAACGGAGAACGCTACATGGACTCGACGCTTTCTGACGTGCCTGGCGGCAACACTCGCCGCAGTTTCCTGAAAAACTCCCTCGCCGTTTCGGCCGCTCTGGCCGCCAGCGGCACACTCACCCTCCCTCGCCTGGCCAGTGCCGCTGACCCCTTGAGCCAGCGCTACCCGGATCCGCTCATTCATATCCTGGACGACAGCTTTCTCGACTTGCGCATTTTCAACGCCAGCGTCGAACGGCTCGCCACGGGATTGCGCTGGGCCGAAGGACCGGTGTGGGTCGGCGATGGCCGCTACCTGCTGGTCAGCGACATTCCCAACAATCGCATCATGCGCTGGGATGAAATCACCGACACCTTCAGCGTCTACCGCGAGCACTCCAATTTCTCCAACGGCATGTGCCGCGATCGTCAGGGCCGGCTGATCGTCTGCGAAGGCTCGACCACCACCAACGAAGGCCGGCGTATCACCCGCACCGAACCCAACGGGCGGATCACCGTGCTGGCGGACAATTTCGAAGGCAAGCCTTTCAACTCGCCCAACGACATCGTCTGCAAGAGCGACGGTTCGATCTGGTTCAGCGACCCGCCGTTCCAGACCGGCAACAACTACGAAGGCCACAAGATCACACCCGCCCTGCCCCATGCGGTCTATCGCATCGACGGCCAGAGCGGCAAGGTCACCCGGGTGATCGACGACCTCAACGGGCCCAACGGCCTGTGCTTCTCGCCGGATGAAAAGATCCTCTATGTGGTCGAAGGCCGGGCCAAACCGAACCGGCTGATCTGGGCCATCGAGGTCAAGGAAGACGGCACCCTCGGCACCCGGCGCAAGCACATCGAAGGCCTGGACTACGCGGCCATCGACGGCATGAAATGCGACGAGGCCGGCAACCTGTGGTGCGGATGGGGTGGCAATGGCGACCCGAAAGCCGACCTGGAAAAGCTCGACGGCGTGCGCGTGTTCAACCCGCAAGGCAAGGCCATCGGGCATATCTCGCTGCCGGAGCGCTGCCCGAACCTGTGCTTCGGCGGGCGTGAAGGCAACCGCCTGTTCATGGCGGGCAGCCATTCGATCTACTCGCTGTTCGTCAATACACGCGGCGCGGACTTCTGATCACACGCCTCCATCCGCTCCCGCCGGCAAGCCGTGCTGCTACGTTTCCTCGATCGCCTGCGCCCGCTCTTCGCGAGCGGCCATGATTCGCGGCAGATTTCGCTCGATCCAGGTGGTCAGGCCATCGACCTGCAACGCCACTTCCCTGCCCATCGGCGTGAGCGTGTACTCCACGTGAGGCGGCACCACCGGTAGCGCCTTGCGGTCGACGAAGCCGTCCTGTTCGAGGCTTTGCAGGGTCTGCGAGAGCATTTTCTCGCTGACCCCGCCGATCTTGCGGCGCAGCTCGCTGAAGCGGTGCATACCGTCGAGCAGCACCACCAGCACCAGCACGCCCCAGCGGCTGCACACGTGATTGAGAATTTCCCGGGACGGGCAGTCCCGGGCTAGCACTTCACCCATGCGGATGCGCTCGAGCAATGAAACGTTTTCGCTGGAGGGACTGGAAATATCGATCATGACACTTACCTTTTTGTGCGTACTTACGAAAGGTTAGCATGATGTTTATGCTGGCTGCACATTCAACGTCACCCAAGGAAACCATCATGATCGTCATCACCGGTGCTTCTGGCCAACTGGGCCGCCTGGTCATCGAACAACTGCTGCAGAAGGTTCCCGCCGCGCAGATCGTCGCCGCCGTGCGCAGCCCGGAAAAGGCCAGCGACCTCGCCGCCAAGGGCGTGCAGGTACGCAAGGCCGATTACGCGCAATCCGGCACGCTGGAAAGCGCGTTCGCCGGGGCCGAAAAAGTCCTGCTGATTTCGTCCAGTGAAGTGGGCCAGCGCGTCGCCCAACACCAGACCGTGATCGCTGCCGCGAAAAAGGCCGGGGTCAAGCTGCTGGGCTACACCAGCGTGCTGCGGGCCGACAGCTCGCTGCTGGGACTGGCCGAAGAACATCGCCAGACCGAGCGCGCGCTGGCCGAATCCGGCGTACCCCATGTGGTGCTGCGCAACGGCTGGTATCACGAGAACTACACCGCCGCGATCCCGGGCGACCTGGCCCACGGCGCGCACTTTGGTTGTGCCGCTGACGGCCGGATCAGCTCGGCGTCCCGCGCCGATTACGCGGCGGCCGCCGTGGCGGTGCTGACGGCCTCTGACGACCAGGCGGGCAAGGTCTATGAGCTGGCGGGCGATACGTCCTACACCCTGAGCGAGTTCGCTGCCGAAGTGACGCGCCAGTCGGGTAAGTCCGTGGTCTACACCGACCTGCAACAGGCCGATTTCAAAGCAGCATTGCTCGGTGCCGGGCTGCCTGAGTTCGTGGCAGAGTTGCTGGCTGATTCCGACGCGGCGGCGGCCAAGGGGGCGTTGTTCGAGGATGGCAAGCAGTTGAGCCGCTTGATTGGCCGGGCGACGACGCCATTGTCGGCAAGCGTCACCGAAGCCCTGAAGGGTTGACTCAGTCCCGTAGCAGCACGGCTTGCCGGCGGGTGCGGTGTGTCAGTCGACAGATACGTTGCAGCCCCACCGCACCCGCCGGCAAGCCGTGCTGCTACAGATGGGGTGTCGCATGAAAATCCGGCGATGACGGACAAGAAAGGTTGCACGCTAACGATCTCCAACCGTAACCTTTGCCGTTTGTTTCAAAGCCACTTTCAGCGAGCCAAGGCCCGGATCCGATGTCCTCCGTTTTAAATGTGCTGTTGCCGATTTTCGCCCTGATCCTGGTCGGCTACCTGTGTCGCAGAACCCATCGCCTCGGCGCTACTGCCGCGTCCGAAATCAACCGCATGGTGGTCTGGCTGTGCTTGCCGGCGCTGCTGTTCAACGCCACGGCCACCGCCACCTGGGAGCAGATCTGGCACCCTGGGTTCGTGCTGGTGTTCACCCTCTCGACCATGGCGATGTTCGTCGTCACCCTGCTGCTGCGGCGCAAAAAAGCCGGGCACTTCGCCGACGCCAGCATCGATGCCCTGAGCGCCTCCTACGCCAACACCGGCTACATCGGCATCCCGCTGTGCGTGATGGTGCTCGGTGAAAGCGGCCTGGAACCGGCGCTGATCGCCTCGCTGCTGGTGGTGTGTGTGCTGTTCGGCATCGCGCTGGTCTGCATCGAGGTCGGCCTGCAGAGCGAGGCCTATGTGCATCGCATTGTGTTCAAGGTGTTGCTGGCGCTGGCCAAGAACCCATTGGTGGTGTCGCCGATTCTTGGCGCCTGCTGGGCGGCCACCGGTGCGGCGCTGCCCGGCCCGCTGACCAAATTCCTCAGTCTGCTGGGCGCTGCGACCACGCCGTGCGCGCTGATTTCCCTGGGCCTGTTCCTGGCCCAGAAACAACAAGGCCCGCGCCATGGCACGAGCCTTCTGGTGTTGATCAAGCTGATCGCTCATCCGCTGCTGACCTGGTTCCTGGCCTTTCGCGTGTTCCACCTGCCGCCGCTGTGGGCCAACTCGGCCCTGCTGCTCAGCGCCCTGCCCACCGGCACCGGGCCATTTATGCTGGCCGAATACTACAAGCGCGAGGCGTCGGTGGTGTCGAGCACCATTCTGATTTCGACACTGGGATCGCTGGTGACCTTGTCGCTGTGTATCTACTACATCAACGGCTAAAGCCGTCGCATACATGACCGAGCCGTTGCCCCTTGCGACCCATGTGTAAGCTGGGGTAACGGCGCGACACTCAAACTTCCACCCCGTATCCCTGCGCAACGCCTGCAACGCCTGCGCTTGAGGCTTTTCCCGCTGAATCGCCTCCTGAACGTCGACACAAATTGGCACGGCTGCGCAGTCGTGCCTTCTCCAGTCAGCCGCTAGTGTTCGGACCAGTCTTGGGGCATGCCTTCATGCCCCAGGACTCCATCCGATTATCAAGACTGGAGTACCTCTGATGAACAACCTGAAATTCACCGCTGTCGCTGTCGCTTTAGCCGCCCTGGCCACAGGCGCTCACGCTGCCGAAGGCGACAAGGGCCAGGCCATGGAAAAATGCTACGGCGTCTCGATGGCAGGCAAGAACGATTGCAAGGCAGGTGCTGGCACCACCTGCGCCGGTAGCGCCAAGACAGACTACCAGGGAGATGCGTGGAAGCACGTTCCCGCCGGCACCTGCACCTCCATCCAGACCCCGAAAGGCAACGGCTCGCTGAGCCCCAAATAACAGCAGCCTCTCGCTGACCACCATCATCCACACCGCGTAAAGGCTGACATCGATCATGTACATATCCTCTGGGCTGGACGCCGGTCTTGGCCTGAAAGCCGACCATTACCAGGCAGCACTGGAATGCAACGATCCGGGTCTATGGTTCGAAGTCCATCCGGAGAACTACATGGTCGATGGCGGCCCGCGCGTGGCGTGGCTTGAAGCGATCGGTGAACGCCATCCCCTTTCCCTGCACGGCGTGTCGTTGTCTTTGGCAGCCGACTGTGAACCGGACCTCAACCATCTGCGTCAGCTCAAGTCACTGATCGAGCGGGTTGAACCCGCACTGGTTTCCGAACACCTGGCCTGGTCCTCCTGGAGGGGACATCACCACCCTGACCTGTTGCCCTTCCCCCGAACACTCGAATCGCTGCGGCGAATCACCGACAACATTCAGCGCGCCCAAGACGTTCTGCAGCGCACGATCGCCATCGAAAACCCGAGCCACTACCTGCACCTCGAGGGGCACACCTTGAGCGAAATCGACTTTCTGAAAGAACTGGTCCAGCGCACTGGCTGCAGCCTGCTGCTGGACATCAACAACGTGTTTCTCAGCGCCCGCAATACGGGCTTCTCCGCCTGCGACTACATCGACGCCTTTCCCGGTCAGGCAATCAGCGAAATTCATCTGGCCGGGCATACCACCGACCCAGGCGGCACAGGGCTGTTGATCGACTCCCACGACACCCCGGTCGCCGAGCCCGTCTGGGACCTCTACCAGCGCCTGATCGAACGTGTCGGCCCGCGCCCTACTTTGATTGAGCGCGACGAACAGATTCCCCCGTTCCCCGATTTGCTTCTGGAGCGCCGACGCGCTCAGACACTCCTTTTGCAGGCCGCACAATGAGCCAGGCGCTGGGCGAGTTTCAGGATGTCTTCATCCAGGCGCTGTACGCTCACGATTCCGAGGGTCTGACGGCATTGACTTCGCAGCCCGGCTTCAAGGTTTACCGAAATACGGTGCATAAAGGCGTGGTGGATGCCCTGCTGGCGAACTTCCCGACGGTGGAGCGCCTGGTGGGCAATGAGTGGTTCATGGCGGCCGCTGCACGCCATGCTCGGCAAAGCCCTCCCGTCGATGGTCGGCTCATTTACCACGGTGAAAATTTCCCTGACTTTCTCGATCACTTCGAACATGCGAGGCAGTTGCCTTATCTGGGCAACATCGCGCGGCTGGACCTGCTCTGGACCCAATGCCATACCGCGGCTGATCAATCAGGGCTGGACGTGCGCGCGTTGGGCCGTCTGCCTGCTGATCGCCTGAACTCACTGCAACTCCAGCCCCGCGCGGCCTCTCGCTGGGCATGGTTTGCCGAACAACCGGTGTTCACGATCTGGCAGCACAACCGCGAACGTCGCGATCTGCCCGAGGCCCTTCAGTGGCAAGACGAAGGCGCGCTGCTCGTGCGCAGCGCGGGCGTAGTCGCTTGGCATCGCATCGACGCTGGCGAGTGCACCTTCCTGAACGCCTGTGCAGCCGGCGCAACATTCGAGCAGGCAGCATGCCAGGCCATTGAAGCCCAGCCATCGCTGGACATCATCACTTCACTCATACGACTGGTCAGCGCGGATGTCTTCGCGGCGACCGACCTTTCATGATTCCCTGGAGAATGCCATGCCCTCTTCTGATCACCCGACTTCACCGCACTTTTGCCCTCGCGCCAGCTGGCAACGCCTCACTGAGCACCTCAATCGATGGGTGAGTGACTCACTGCTCTCATTCATCGCTCGGATCGCCATCGCCGGGGTGTTTTTGATGTCAGGCCGGACCAAGGTCGACGGCTGGCTGAGCGTGTCCGACAGTACGATCTCGCTGTTTCGCACCGAATACGACCTGCCCCTGATTTCCCCGGTTATCGCAGCCCATCTGGCAACCTACGCCGAGCATCTGTTTCCGCTGCTGCTGGTGGCGGGCCTGTTCTCCCGGGTGTCGGCACTGGCGTTGCTGGTTATGACCGCAGTGATTCAAGTATTCGTCTACCCGGATGCCTGGGCCATCCACCTCACCTGGGCCGGGCTGCTGCTGATCATCATCGCCAAGGGAGCGGGCAAGCTGTCTCTGGATAATCGGCTTGGTATCAGGTGAGCTCATCACCTTGTTTCACATCCCGGAACACACCTTCGCGAACCGCTGCAGCCGGTTCGCGAAGGTGTTTCTCCTGCGGTCAGATCGCGTTGCTCTTCAACGCATCGGCGATGAAATCTGCCTGCCGGATCGCCAGCGTGACAATGGTCAAGGTCGGGTTTTCCCCTGCGCTGGTGGTGAACTGGCTGCCGTCGGAAATGAACAGGTTAGGGATTTCATGACTCTGCCCATGCTTGTTGCACACCCCGTCCTGGGCCTTTTCGCTCATGCGGCAGGTACCCAGATTGTGCGTCGACGGGTACGGCGGCACGCGGAAGGTCTGCACCGCGCCCACCGATGAATACAACGCCTCGCCCTGTTTGAACGCGTACTCGCGCATCGCCACGTCGTTGGGGTGGTCATCGTAGTGGACGTTGGCCACGGGAATGCCGAACCGGTCCTTGACCCCGTCGTTGAGGGTGATGCGGTTGCTCTCCTGAGGCATATCCTCGCCGACGATCCACATCGCCGCCAACTTGGTGTACTGCTCCATGACGTTGGTGAAATCCCGTCCCCAGGCGCCCGGGTCGAAGAACGCCGCCAGAAACGACGGGCCGAGTGACACGGTTTCCATCTCATAGCCTCCGACGAACCCGCGCTCGGGCTTGTGAATGATCTCGTCGCTGATGATCCCGGCCATGATGGTGCCGCGATAGAAATGCACGTCTTCCTTGAACGAGGCGAACACGCTGCCGGTGGTATGGCGCATGTAGTGCTTGCCGACCATCCCCGCGCCATTGCCCAGGCCATGGGGAAACTGGCTGCTGGACGAGTTGAGCAGCAGGCGCGGGGTTTCGATGGAGTTACCGGCCACCGCGACCACCCGCGCTTTTTGCCGCTGCTCTTTGCCCTGGGCGTCGAAATACACCACGGCGTTGACCCGGCCCTTGTCGTCGTGCTCGATCTTCGCCACGTGGCATTGGGGGCGCAGCTCCAGCTTGCCGGTGGCTTCGGCAGCGGGGATTTCGGTGTACAGCGTCGACCACTTCGCGCCCATCTTGCAGCCCTGGAAGCAGAAACCCAGTTGCTGGCAACCGGCGCGGTCCTTGCGCGGCTGGCTGTTGATCGCCATGTGCCCGGTCGAGCACTCCTTGTAGCCCATCTTCTGCGCGCCGTTGTACAGCACCTTGAAGTTGTTGTTGCCCGGCAGGCCCGGAATATTGTTGGTGCGGGTCACACCCATCTTGTCTTCGGCACGGGCGTAATAGGGTTCGAGCTCAGCCAGAGTCACCGGCCAGTCCAGCAGGTTGGCGCCTTGTACCGGCCCATAGGTCTGCAACGCCTTGAACTCGTGCTCCTGGAACCTGAGGCTGGCGCCGGCCCAGTGGGTGGTGGTGCCGCCCACCGTCTTGCAGATCCAGGCCGGCAGGTTGGGAAAGTCCTTGGCCACTCGCCAGGACCCGGAAGTGGTGCGAATGTCGCCCCAGGACAGCTGCGAAAACGACGGCCATTCATCATTGATGAAGGTGCCCGGGGACTGCCGCGCGCCCGCTTCAAGCAACACCACCGGCACGCCCTTCTGGCACAGCTCGTTGGCCAGCGTCCCGCCGCCCGCGCCGGAGCCGATGATCACCACCACTGAATCGTCGTCGAAATTGTAAGTCGTCATGATGACTCTCCTTAGGCAGGTACGATCGGGCTGGCATCGGCAGGCGGGTTCGGCAACCATTTCAGGTCGTTGAAGCCGCGATGGATGTAACCGCCTTTGGGGAATGACGCGCCTTCATAACCGAAGTGCTTGTAGGCCAGTTCGTTGCTGTACAGGCTGTTGACCGCCGTGCCGCGCACCAGCGCGAAGAATGGCTCGCCCTGCACCGCCTTGAGCATGCCGGTCTGCTTGTCTTCGTCGAGCTTGCTCCAGTCGCCACCGGAGCGCTGGTCGAGATCGGCCAGCCCTTTTTTCAGCAAATCGGCGACGCCCGGATCCTGGGCGGCCTTTTCATCCAGGGCCTTGACGGAAAATGCATAAACCGCATCTTCCATGGTGTCGTGAGGGAATATTCGGCGGATCACCAGCAACAGCTTGCTACCGGTGGCACTGTCCAGCGAGGCCATCTCCAGCGCCCAGGTCCTGCTCGGCGCCAGCATGGCAATGGGTCCGGAGGTGAACAACAGGGTTCCCAACAGCAATCCGCCACTGCCTTGAAGGAAGCGGCGACGATCAAGCATCAGGTCTCTCATGGCTTTTGTCCTTGTTATTTTTGTTGTCGGTGCGATAGAGCTGATTTGATAGTAGTAGCGCGACATGGGGGGAGGTAATAACGAGCTACTACGTCACGATGTGCCTTGTTGGGTCGAAGAACACGGAACGTAGCAGCACGGCTTGCCGGCGGGAGCGGTGTGTCAGCACCACACTCGTTAACTGACACATCGCTTCCGCCGGCAAGCCGTGCTGCTACGGGGCGGCGGCGCTCGTAGTAGTCCGGTATTACCCCTGCAACCGCTGGGATTTCTAAACTGAGGCCTTTCCCATTTTCGAGCATCCCTGCCATGTCCTTCCTCAGCGAAACCCAACCCGGCGTGTGCACCTCGCCCGATGCCGTCACCCAGGATTACGTGTTCAACCACACCATGTTGCGGGTGAAGGACCCCGAGCGTTCGCTGGATTTCTACACCCGCGTGCTGGGCATGCGTCTGCTGCGCAAGGTGGATTTTCCGGAGGCGAAGTTTTCGCTGTTTTTCCTGGCGATGACCAAGGGCAGTGATGTGCCGGAGGATGTCGCGGGGCGCATGAGTTACACCTTCAGCCGCGAGTCGGTGCTGGAGCTGACCCACAACTGGGGCAGCGAGAGCGACGATTCGCAGTACCACAACGGCAACAAGGACCCGCGCGGTTTCGGCCACATCTGTTTCTCGGTGCCGGACATCGAGGCGGCCTGCACGCGCTTCGAGTCGCTGGGCGTGCCGTTCGTCAAACGTCTGGATAAAGGCATGAAACACGTGGCTTTCATCAGCGATCCGGACGAGTACTGGGTAGAGATCGTCCAGGCCGATCTGTTGGGCAAGCTGGGGCAGTGAGGCTGCACCACAGCCGCCCTGCCCCGGGCGGCTATGGTTTGTACATCAATCGAGCGCCGCAACCACCGCATCGAAAAACGCCACCGGCGACACCAGCGTCCGTCGCAGTGGTTTGGGCTGGGCGCCGAAGGTGACGATCACCACTTTCTGCGCCGGATTGACGTAGATGTTCTGGCCCTGCATGCCGATGGCCGAATAGGCACCATCCTTGATCGACTGCTCGGTCTGCGCCGGCCACCACATATAGCCGTAGGCGAGCGGCTTGCCATTCTTGAGGGTGGTTGGCGAGGTGGCCTGTTTGACCCAGCCGTCGGGCAGAATCGACTGGCCGCCGATCTTCCCTTCGTTCATGAAAAACATGCCAAAACGCCCGAAATCCCGCAGCGTGGCGCTGATACCACTGCCGCCGATTTCGATGCCACCGGGGGAATCCAGCCACCATTTGGCGTCGTGCTCCATGCCCAGCGGCTGCCAGATTTTCTGCGTGAAGTAATCGGCCAGCGGCATTTTCACTGCATTGCGTACCACCTCGGCCAGTACCTGCGCCTCGCCGGTGTTGTAGTTGTTGACTGTCCCCGGTTCCGCGGCCCGTGGTCGACTGGCCATGAGCGCCAGCGCAGCCCCCGGTGTCTGTGCCATCTGCGCCTTGAGCAGGGCCCGACGGTCCGAGTCAGGGTCGGTGAAGGCTTCATTCCACTTCACCCCGGACGCCATCATCAGCACGTTGCGGATGGTCACGCCGTCGTAAGCGGTGCCCTTCAGGCGTGGCACGTAGTCCGTCACCTGTTCATCGACGCTCTTGATCAAGCCGTCGCGAATCGCCGCCCCCGTCAGGGTCGAGGTAATGGATTTCGCCTCCGACATCGACATCCAGCGGGTTTTTTCGGTGTTACCGAACTGATAGATCTCGTAGGCGATCTTGCCGTCCTTGAGCACCAGCATCGCGGTCACGCTGTCCAGGGCCACATAGTCGAACAGGTCGTACTTCTTGCCCTGCCAGGTGAACTGCACGTTTTCCAGTTGCTTGTGGTACTGCGGCAATGCGTAGGGATGACCGCCTGCCGCAATAGTACGAGTGGGAAACAGCCGGTCGATGTTGCGGTAGGTGCTGACCGCCAGATCCGGCAGCATCGTGCCTTCGTAGATTTGTTCGACGGTGCCGATTGGCTCGTGGGCATGCGGGTATTCGTAGGCATCGGCCCCTGCATTGAGCGTGATGCTCGAAGCGAGGAGGCTCAGGGAAAGGGTCAGCGGGCGGACGCACTGCAACGGACGGCAAACAACGCGTGCAATCATGAGACTTCCTTGTGCGGTTTTCTCGTGGGAACGAAGTAGCACGATACAGTTACAGAATTTCTGAACTTTGGTTTTGTAATTCTGGATGTGACAAAACTTTGCAAGCCATCACACTGAATGTTCGTTTTTTCGCACAGAACAATTCAAATGATCGAACACCCGTCTCTCCTCGCACCCAAGCCCTCAACCCGCCTGTTCAGCCTGTTTTGCCTGGCCAGCTACCTGCTGTCGATGGCCTATGGCTCGACGTTCCTGCTGTCGTTGTTGATGAGCGCACACGGCGGCAACGAAAAGAACGCAGGCACGGTGATCTCGGCGGCAATGGTCAGTACCTTCATTTCGGTGATTTTTTCAGGCCACTTGAGCGACCGCCTGGGTGCTGCCCGCTCGGTGGCGTTGTGCGGGATGGCCCTGGTGGTCGCCAACCTGGGCTTCGCGTCGAGTGCCAGCCAGTTGCCGCTGATGATGCTGTTCGGTTTCGTGCTGGGGATCGGCTGGGGCGTGTTCTACACCCTGGGGCCGATCATGGTGGCGATGATGGTCGAACCGGCCTTGCGCGCCCGCTATTTCGCGCTGCTCTCGGGCAGCATGATGAGCGGAATCGGCTCGGCGCCGTTGCTCGGCCGGCTGGCGAGCCAGGCCGGGTTGCCGGTGACCTGGGCGTTCATCGCGGCGGCACTGGCCAGCGTGATCGGGGTTGTGCTGTTCTGGCGCCTGGCCGGGGCGCTACAACGTCTGCCCGACCGCTCCGGCGCGGTGGCCTCGAAACTGTCACTGTCAGGCGCGGTGCGTGTGCTGCGCTCCAAAGCGGTATTTGCGATCCTCATGGTTGGCCTGGGCGGTGCCATCTTCGGCGGGCTGTCCAGTTTCCAGACCAGCTACGCTCAGGCGCGTTCGCTGGATTATTCGCTGTTCTTCGCAGGCTTCATGAGCGCGGCCATCGCCGGACGGATGCTGGTGGCGGGGTTTGTGGTCAGGCGCGATCCATATGTCATGTCGTGCCTGTTGTCGGGGTTGATCGTGGTGTCGGTGCTGATGTTTCTCTTTCAGGTGAACACTGGCGCGGGTTATCTGCTGGCCGCCATCGTGCTGGGCATCGGTTATGGCCTGACCTATTCGGTGATCAATGGCCTGGCCGCCAACGAAGCGCCGGCAGGCACCACAACCCAATCGCTGCTGTTGTTCAGCCTGGCGTATTTCATCGGGGTGTTCGGGTTTCCGTGGTTGGCGGGCAAGGTGATCGTCGAGCATGGACTGGCGACGATGCTGGGGATTTTGCTGGGGGTGGCGGTGTTGAACTGGTCGATCACGGTGGCGCGGTTGGCATGGCGAATGCGGACAGACTTTTCCCCCGCTTGAAACAAAACCACCGCCCTTGAGGCGGTGGTTTTTTATTATGTCTACCTGGCGTCAGGCTCAGACCTTGACGACCCAACCTGCCGGGCCTTCGATCTCGCCGAACTGGATGCCGGTCAGTTCCTTGTACAGGCGCTGGGTCACCGAGCCGACTTCGGTCTCGCTGTGGAACACGTGGAGCTTGTCCTGGTAGCTGATGCCGCCGATCGGTGTGATCACTGCAGCGGTACCGCAGGCGCCGGCTTCCTTGAACTGGTCCAGCTTGTCGATGAAGACTTCGCCTTCGGTGACTTTCAGGCCCAGACGGGTTTCGGCCAGCTCGATCAGGGACAGGCGGGTGATGCCTGGCAGGACCGAGGGCGAACGCGGGGTGATGAACTGGTCATCGTGGGTGATGCCGAAGAAGTTGGCCGAACCGACTTCCTCGATCTTCGAGTGGGTCAGCGGGTCCAGGTAGATCGCGTCGGCAAAGCCGTTCTTCTTGGCTTCGCTGCCCGGCATCATGCTGGCCGCGTAGTTGCCACCGACCTTGGCCGCGCCAGTGCCCTGAGGCGCGGCGCGGTCGAAGCTGGAGATCACGAAGTTGTGCGGCTTCATGCCGCCCTTGAAGTACGGGCCGACCGGGATGCAGAACACCGAGAAGATGAACTCCGGTGCGGTGCGCACGCCGATGTTGTCACCGACGCCGATCACGAATGGACGCAGGTACAGCGCGCCGCCGCTGCCGTAAGGCGGAATGAAACGCTCGTTGGCGCGGACGACTTCCTTGCACGCTTCGATGAACATGTCGGTCGGCACGTGCGGCATCAGCAGGCGCGAGCAGCTGCGCTGCATGCGCGCGGCGTTCTGATCCGGGCGGAACAGGTTGATCGAGCCATCTTTGGCGCGGTAGGCCTTCAGGCCCTCGAAGCACTGCTGGCCGTAGTGCAGCGCGGTGGAGCCTTCGCTGATGTGCAGCACGTTGTCTTCGGTCAGGGTGCCCTTGTCCCACTGGCCATCACGCCACACGGAGAGGAAACGCTTGTCGGTCTTGATGTAGTCGAAACCCAGCTTGTCCCAGTTAATGCTTTCGTTACCCATGACACCCTCTATTTCCTGGCCAGCGCGCCTCTCGTGCGAAGGGGGCTGGCGTTTGTTCAATTGGGTCGCGCAGGCCGCGGTACAAGACGCGGCCGCTGCGATGTTGCGCCATATTACTGATTTTTTGTCCGGCAAACCGCCCTCTTGCCACTTAATCTGATGAATCCTGCGCGATCGGTCGAAATCATCTGCGGTGACGGGCTTTGCTGTTGTCAACGCGGGTGGGCAGAATGGCCCTTTATCACGTCAGGGAGCGTCATGATGTCAGCCGATTTGCCGAAACATGGCGCTGTCTTGTTTGCCAAGGATTTGCCGAGGGTGGCCGGTTTTTATCGTGAGTTGCTGGGGATGGTGCAGACGGTGACCGAGCCTCGGTTGATTGTGCTGGAATCGGATGTGTATCAGTTGGTGATTCACGGGATTCCCAAGGCGGTGGCTAATCGTATCGAGATTACTTCGCCGCCCGAGCGTCGGGAGAATACGGCGATCAAGCTGGTGTTTCCGGTACGCAGCCTGGCCTGGGCGCGGGCTGAGGCGATCGCGTTGGGTGGGCAGGTGGATGATGCTTCCGGGGAGTTTCGGGCGCGGGGGTTTGTGGCGTGTGACGGGTTTGATCCGGAGGGGAATGTGGTGCAATTCCGGGAATTGGCGGTTTAGGTTTTTCGTGTACATCTGTTGGGTTTCGGGTGTGTTTGCGTTTTTTGTTCTGGCTAACGCCAGACCAGGATCAAGAGCGCTCTTCCTAACGTCAGACCTGTTTCGACTTCGTCGAGTTACTTGGAAAAGACACCCAAGTAACCAAGGTGTCCTGCTCCTGGTTTGGCCCGACTTCGTCGGGTTCCCTCCCTCCGGCGATGCTCCGTGGGCCCGGCGCGAATGGGCCATCCATGGCCCCGCGCCTCGCGCGGCATCCTGCCGCTTGGCCCACTCCACATCACCTGCGCTCGGCCTGCACCCAAGTCGCGATTTGTGTCGTCTGGACTGTTGCGCACTAAGAACAAAAGCCAAATCAAAAGCGTGCGGTGGACTCAGTCCCGTAGCAGCCGAGCTTGCTCGCGGGTCGTTCTCAAGATCGCCCCGCCGGCAAGCCGTGCTGCTACGGGACGGTGTACATCCGCTTTTGATTTTGATCTTGGTGCGCGATCGTCCAAACACCACAAAACGCGACTTGGGTGCAGGCTGAATGGAGGTCTCGCGGAGTGGGTCGAGCCGCATGGATGCGGCAAGAGGCGTGTGGGCCATGGATGGCCCTTTCACGCCGGGCCCACGGAGCGAGACCGGAGTGAAGGGACCCGACGAAGTCGGGCCAAACCAGGAGCAAGACCCCTTGGTTACTTGGGGGTCTTTTCCAAGTAACTCGGCGAAGCCGAAACAGGTCTGGCGTTAGCCAGACCCCATCAGCGTCAACAGAGCAATCAGACCCCACCACGACACCTGCACCACCCCGAAACCCGCACAACCAGTGACTTTGTAGTCACGAAAAGCCTTTCCGGTATCAAAACTACAAAAAATGTAGTTAATGAAATATTTCACTACAAAACTGTTGACGAAGGTTTTCCGCACCTGCATAGTGAAGCCGTCTCCCCGATCGGGAGAGCTGGCAAAAGTATTCCGGGACCTTTCGACGTAGCCGTCGAACAACCTCTGGATGTGTGCTGCCCACAAGGCAGATTGATGAAGCTGAACCGGCAGGATCGACTCGACTGGGCCGAGCGCTGGCGAAACATCCTCATGACACTTGTGGTCGACCACGCATCGTCGCCAGTGTCTCTGGACGTCCGCTGTTTCTCCCCCGCCTTGCTCCGCTCCTGCTGTAGCAGCCCCTCATCGACACTACATCCACGCCGCCCGGCACCGGCTCTGTGTATCGACGGACCTTATATGTCAGCAACGAAGGACTGCGAACCGATGGATGATTCGCCATAACGCATGAACTAACCAGATAGATTAATCGTGAGCAAACAGGGGTATCCAATCATGAACTTGAACAATCAACCTACCATCGACCAATTGGCTCGACTGTTCGCTGCACAGAAGGACTCCCTCGACAGCCACATTCTCTGGGTCTGCAAGGAAGGCAACGTGCACATGGAAGGCCTGGGCGCCTGTACCGAGGAACAGGAGTTCGACGATCAGCACCCGCACATGCGTGCGCGCCTGAAGATGTACCGCAAGGGCCAGGGCTACGTCGGCAAGAAGGCCGCGGCCGACAAGCAGTTCCTCGGCCGGGTGCTCGATACCCTGAGCAGTGAGTGGGGTCAGGCACGCCACGAAGCGGGCGTGCGGGTCATCGACAAACTCTGCTGATTGACGTAACCGCCGTACGAAAACGCCGCTGATCCCTCCACGACGGGGATCAGCGGCGTTTTGTCATTTGGCGTGGATCAGAACGCCAGTTTATAACCGATAGCAATCAGCATGATTGCCAGAAACGGGCGCAGAACGCCGTCGGGAATCCGCCCGGTCAGGTGGCTGCCCATATAGATGCCTGGCAGCGAGCCCATCAGCAGAAAACCCAGCATCGGCCAGTTCATGTTGCCCATGGTCGCGTGACCCAGCCCCGCCACCAATGTCAGCGGGACCGCGTGGGCGATCTCGGTGCCGACCAGCCGGCGGGTGTCGAGGAACGGATAGAGAATGAACAACGCCACCGTGCCCAACGCGCCTGCGCCGATGGAGGTCAGCGCCACCATCACCCCGAGCAGCACGCCGGTCAGCACAGTGAGGATGCTCAGGCTGCGGTCGCTCAGGCGATAGTGGTCACCGGCATGGCGATGGGCGAAGGCCAAAAGGCGTTTTTTGAAGAAGATCGCCAGCGCGGTCAGCAGCAGGACGAAGCCCAGCGCCTGTTTGATCACCGCGTTCATCGACTCGGGCGCGGTGTGCAGGCTGTGCAGGAACAACAAGGTGGCCCCGGCGGCCGGCACGCTGCCCAGGGTCAGCCAGCCGGTGATGCGCCAGTCGATGTTGTCGTTCTTCTTGTGTACCAGCACCCCGCCGCTCTTGGTGATGGCGGCGTACAACAGGTCGGTGCCCACGGCGGTCGCCGGGTTGATGCCGAACCACAGCAGGATCGGGGTCATGAGCGAGCCACCGCCCACGCCGGTCATGCCTACGATAAAGCCGACCACGAGGCCCGCGACGACGAAACCTATATTCCCGAAATCCATGATTGCCTGACCAAAATGCATAAGCTGAAAATCCGGCGGGCAGGATAACGGGTTTCTTATAAACAACGTAGATCGAAAGGATCTATCGTTATAACCGTTTGTAATCCTCTAACGGACATCACGCCCCGTAGCAGCACGGCTTGCCAGCGGGGCGATCTTGAGGACGACCCGCGGGCAAGCCCGGCTGCTAAGGACGATGTTGATGCTGGGGCTGCGGCTCAACCGCACCACGTCGACGCATCCATGCCCCCACCACCAGCACGATCACCGCGCCGATGGCGCTGGCCAGGTAGTGCACCCAGCCTGCGTCAATGAGCCACACTTCCAGCGCACGGTCGCCGGGCACCATGCCGCCGGCGATCCAGCCGATCAGCGCGCCGCCCAGTTGCACGACGATCGGAAACCGCTCCATCGCCGCCAGCACCAGGCGGCTGCCCAGCACGATCACCGGGATGCTGATCAGCACGCCCGCCGCCACCAGGTAGATGTTGCCGTCCCCCGCTGCGGCCACGGCCAGCACGTTGTCCAGCGACATCACCACGTCGGCAACGATGATGGTCTTGATCGCCGTCCACAGCCGCGTGCCGCCGTCGATCTCTTCGTCGCCGTCGTCCTGATGCGCCACCAGCTTGATCCCGACCCACAACAGCAGCATCGCGCCCACCAGCTTCAGGTACGGCAGCGCCAGCAATTGCATGGCGAAGAACAGCATGACGATACGCAACAAGATCGCCCCGGCCATGCCACCATAGATGGCCTTGCCCTGCAGATCGCGGGGCAGCTTGCGGCACGCCATGGCGATGACCACGGCGTTGTCCCCGCCCAGCAGCAGGTCGATGGCGATGATCTGGGCCAGGGCGGTCCAGATGGCGGGGTCGGTGAACCAGGACATGTACAAACCTTATCGAACGAACAGTGGAAAGATGCCGGTCGCAAGCGACACCAGCAGCAGGATCAGGCTGTTGATGACCGACCACTTGAGGGTGAAGCGCTGGTTCTCGGCGTAGTCGAGTTTCAGCATGCTCACCACCAGGTAGGTCGAGGCCACCAGCGGGCTGAGAATGTGTACCGGCTGCCCGACCAACGAAGCACGGGCCATTTCGATGGCGCTGATCCCGTGATGCTGGGCAGTTTCGGCAAGGATCGGAAGGATACCGAAATAGAACACATCATTGGAGACCAGCCAGGTGACCGGAATGCTCAATAAAGCGGTAATCAATGCCATGAACGGTCCGAAACTCTCAGGAATCACCTTGAGCAACCCGCTCGCCAGGGCGTTGGCCATGCCAGTGCCGCTGAGCACACCGGTGAAAACGCCCGCCGCGAAGATCAGGCTCGACACCGCAAGAATCGGCGGCGCGTGCAGGGCCAGTTGCTCCTGTTGCTCCTTGAGACCAGGGAAGTTCACCACCAGCGCCAGGCACGCGGCGATCATGAACAGGTAGCTGAGCGGGAACAGCTCCAGGCACAGGCCGAGCATCAGCGCAGCGGTCAGCGCCCAGTTGAAATAGAAGCGCCAGCCACCGCCGCGATGCTCGCCCAGTTCGGAGAAGTCGCCATTGACGTCGATCGAACCACCCAGCCGCGCCCGCTCGCGGCGGCCGAACAGCCAGGCCAGCACGAAGGTCCAGACCATGCACGCGGCCATCGCCGGCAGCATCGGCACGAACATCTCGCCCACATCCACATGCATCGCGGTCGCTGCCCGCGCCGTCGGCCCGCCCCACGGCACCATGTTGCCCAGCCCGGAGACCTGCAACAGCAGGCAGCAGACCATCGGCAACGACAACCCCAGGCGCTTGTAGATCGGCAGGAATGCCGAAAGCACGATCATGTAGATGGTTGCACCGTCGCCATCCAGCGCAACGACGAAGGCCAGCAGCACGGTGCCGATGAAGATCTTCACCGGGTCGCCCTTCACCGCGCCGACGATGCGCGCCACCAGCGGGTCGAACATTCCGGCTTCGGTCATGGTCAGGAAGTACAGCATTGCGAAGATCATCAGCACGCCGTTGGGCGCGACCATCTTCAGGCCGTCGATCACGTACTTGCCCAGCTCGGCGTGAAAGCCGCCGATCACTGCAAATACCGTGGGAATCAGGATCAGAGCGGTCAACGCCGACAGGCGCTTGCTCATCAGAAAGTAAATAAAGGACAGCAACATCAGGGAGCTGAGCGTCATCAGCAGCATGGTCGTTTCCTGTTTCTTATAGTTGTACAGGTCGATGGCGCCTGACTTCTGCGGTCAGGCGCGCTTGGCGAGGCGCCGGGTCAGACGGGCAAGCCTTTGCCGCGCAACAGCGAGTCGAATCGCTCAGGGTCGGCGGTGCCCAGGCGATTGGTCTCGCGAATCGCCGCTTCACGGTCCAGGTGCGCCAGGGTCTTTGGCAACAGTGCGGCGGCGTCCTGGGCGGGAATCGAGATCACCCCGTCGGCATCGCCCAGCACCAGGTCGCCCGGCAGCACGCACAGGCCAGCGCAGGCGATCGGCACGTTGATTTCCCCCGGACCGTCCTTGCTCGGGCCGCGATGGGTGTGGCCAGCAGCGAACACCGGAATCACGCCTTCGGCCAGTTCTTCAAGATCGCGCACCGCGCCGTCGATGACGATGCCGCCGAGCTTGACTCGCAGCGCCGTGGTCCGCACCAGCCCGCCGATCACCGCCTGGCTGACATCACCGCCGCCGTCGATCACCAGCACGTCGCCGGGCTGCACCATCATCAGCGCCTTGTGCACCATCAGGTTGTCGCCGGGGCGCACCCGCAGGGTGAAAGCCGGGCCGCAGAGTTTCAGCGACAGATCGCCGTGGTAGATCGACAGGCCACGGGCGCCGATGCAGCGGCCCATGCAGTCCCCGGCGACCGCTACGGGAATTTTGCGAAAGGCTTCGATCAGCTCGGCGCTCAGGCTCTCGACCCGAGGGTTGATGCGATAACCGGCAGGCCATTGTTGTTCGGTAGTGGAAGACATGAGGCGCTCCGGATCAGTGGTTTGAGGGGGCAGTGTTGAACACGCCGGGATTGACGCAGGCCGACGGTGCCACCGGCGTGCCATTGAGGTAACCGAGCACGTTCTGCGCAGCGCCCGTGGCCATGGCCGCCAGCGCCGCCGGGGTCGAGCCGCCGACATGGGGCGTGAGCACGACGTTGTCGAGGGTCAGCAAGGGGCTGTCGGCTGGCAGCGGCTCGACGGCCATGGTGTCCAGACCCGCCGCGTACAGGCGCCCTGCTTTCAAGGCCTCGATCAGCGCGGGCTCGTCGACCACTTCGCCACGGGCGGTGTTGATCAGCAGCGCGTCCCTGGGCAGCAACGCCAACTGCTCGGCGCCGATGAAGCCGCGAGTCTGCGCGGTCAGCGGCACATGCAGGCTCAAGACGTGACTCAACGGCAGCAGGTCGTGTAGCGTTGCCACGCGCTCGGCGCCGTCGAGGTCTGCGCTGTCGGCCAGCAACGGGTCATACACCACCACCGACATGCCGATGGCCTGGCAGGCGCGGGCGACCCGGCGCGCCACCTGGCCAAAACCCACCAACCCCAGGGTGCGACCACTCAACTGCAAGCCGTCCTGGGCCCGCGACCAGCGCCCATCGCGCAGTTCGCGGTCCATCCAGTTGACCCGGCGCGCAGCGGCGAACATCAGGGCCAAGGTCATTTCGGTGACCGACTGCGCGTTGGCGCCCGGCGTCACGTACACCGGAATACCTCGGGCCGTGGCGGCCTCCACCGCGATGTTGCTGACACCGACGCCATGCTTGGAAATCACCTTGAGGGTCGGGCAGCCGGCGATGGCGCGCTCGGTCAGATCCAGGGTGCGGGAGATTACCGCATCCACGGGCTCGTTCAGGAGAATGTGTTCGATGTCGGCAGCGCCCTGCCCTTGCGCCACGAACAACACGCGGCAGCCTTGGGCGTTGAGCAGGTCCAGGCCTGCCTGCGCCAGCTTCGGCGCAGTGACCAGAATGGTATGAGGCATAAGCGTGATATCTCCGGCTTATTGTTTTTTTCGCCCGTGCGTCGGGCATGCCGTGAGTATCCCTGCCACAAACCTTGCTATCTATTGGTGAAAATTCAAGAACTCATTCCTAACAGGAAACAATTAAAGCTCGATGTTTTCCTCGCGCAGGATCTCGATAAAGCGCCGCGTTGCCGGGGACAGATAGGCGTCGGCTCGATGCAGTACGCCAAAACGACGGGACATGGTGGTGACGGGATTGCTTAGCTCGAGCAGACCATTGCCCAACCTGCCAGCCTTCAAACTTTGCCGCGAAATAAAAGTCAGCAGGCCGGTTTCGACGATCAGGTTGGGCACGGCGGCAATCGAGCTGGTGGCGATCGCGACATGCGGCGCCGGCAGGTTGTGTGCGGCGAACACTGCATCGAGCCACTGCCGGGTCGCCACCGAACGCGCCGATAGCACCCAGCGGTACTCGCACAACTGCTCGATGGCCATGGGCTGACCGGCCAGCGGATGCCGGGTACTGGCGGCCACCACCACCTCATCGTTGCCGATGGGCAGCTCCAGCAGTTCGTCATCCTGGGTGCCCATCGGGCCGATAACGATGTCCAGCAGGCCCTTGCGCAGCGCATCGTGGAGCACGTCGTTCATGCCGATCTGCAACTCCATGACCACCGCCGGTGCCTGCTCCTGCAACAGGCGGCAGGCGCGGGGCAGCGTCGAGTCGGCCATGGTTGCTGCCGCGCCGACGCGGATGGTGCCTGCCAGGCCCTTGCCCAGCGACATCGTCTGGCGCTGGGTTTCGTCGAGCATGCGTTCGATCTGCACCGCGCGCTCGTGCAACAGCTGCCCGGCATCGGTCAGGCGAATGCCGCGTCCTTCGCGCTCGAACAGTTCGGCGCCGTAGGCCGCTTCCAGCCGGTCGACGCACTTGGACAGCGCCGACTGCGAGATATGCAGCGCCTCGGAAGCGCGGCCCAGATGCCCCAACTCGGCGACCCTGGCGAAGTACGCCAAATCGCGGATCTGCAAATTGACGCTCAAGGCTCACCGTCCCAGTAATCCAGCGACTCTTCCTTGCGCTGCACCACCCGAAACACCCGCTGATCGTTCACCGAAGCCGCCGCCAGGTACTTGCCCGAATCCGGGTATTCGCACACTTCCGGCGCCTCGCGGGTGCTGATCGACAGGTATTTGAGCGGCGCGTCCGAGGTGTTGATGATCTGGTGCGGATAGTCCGGCCCCGGCGGAATGAACATCACATCGCCGGTCTTGATCGGCAGCATTTTCCCGGCGACGCGCAAGGTGCCCTGCCCCTCGATGACGATGAACATTTCTTCCTGGGCGTAGTGAAAATGATATGGGCAGGTGCGCTTGCCGGGGGCGACGATGTCAATCGACGCGCCGAGTTTTTGCGCAGCGGTGCCAATGCCCAGCACGGCGCCCATGCTTTCGTACAAGGGGTCGCGGCGCAGGGCTTCGAGCGGCGCGTCATTGAAATTGCGAATCAGCCGAGCGGCCAGATCCTCTTCGGTGTCAGCCATGTCTATCTCCCGAAAACTCAGCGCGTAGCGACGACGAACAGACGCGGAAACGGCAGCAACACCGTGCCGTCGGCCAGCGCCGGATAGGCCTGGCTGATCGCGTGCAGGTAGGTTTCAAGAAACGCGGCCTGCTCGTCTGCATCAAGCTTTTGCAGGTAAGGCCGCAGCGCCGAGCCCTTGAACCACTCGACCACCGCCTGATGGCCGCCCGCCAAGGGGTGATGGTAGGTGGTGCGCCACACGTCCACCTCATTGCAATGCGGCGCCAGCAGCTCGAAATAATAGGCGGCGGGATGCCGATCAGGATGCTTTACAGCGCCAGCCTTGCTCGCCCAGCGAGCATCGGCCGCCACTTCCCGGGCCAGGCGATGGACCGGTTCTTCGAGGTTATCCGGGGTCTGCACCGCCAGCGTGCCACCGGGGTTCAGGCGCTTGACCAGGCGCGGGTACAGCTCGGCGTGATCGGGCAGCCATTGCAGCGATGCATTGGCCAGGATCACGTCGTAGGTCTGCGCAGGGTTCCAGGTGCCGATGTCGGCCAGTTCGAAGGCAAGATTGGGCAGACGCTGGCGGGCATCGCTGAGCATGTCGTCGGAGCTGTCCAGGCCGGTGACCTGTGCTTCGGGGAAACGCTTGGCCAGCACCTCAGTGGAATTGCCCGGCCCGCAGCCCAGGTCGATGGCGGTACTGACGGTTTGCGTCGGGATGGCAGCGACCAGATCCCGCACCGGGCGGGTGCGTTGCTGCTCGAACATCGAATACTGCTTGGCAGACCAGCTCATCGGGCATTTCCTTTTTATCGAGGAGGATGGCCGATGAGGGTAAGGCGTGAATGGCGCAAGCACAAATCAAGAGCGTAAGGTCCGACTGGCTTCTGCCCGGAGGGCGTGGGAGCCCAGCTTGCTGGCGATCTGGCGCTCAGCGGCAGTAAACCCATTCACTCTGGCCGTGCCAGACACACCGCATGGACTGGATTTGCTGCCGGTTCCCGGCAGATCGCCGACAAGTCGGGCTCCCACACCCTCCGGGCAGAATCAACGGCGATCGCCCCCATGCCCCCGTCCGCCAGGCGTGTTACGCGGCGTGGGTCGAGGCCTGGGTGGCAGCCGCAGGCACCGCCAGCGCATCCTCCAGAATCAGGTCCGCGCCCTTCTCCGCCACCATCAGCACCGCCGCGTGGGTGTTGCCCGAGGTCACGTTGGGGAAGATCGACGCGTCGACAATGCGCAGCCCGTCGATGCCGTGCACTTTCAGGCGCTTGTCCACCACCGAGGTCTGCTCGTCGGCGCCCATGGCGCAGGAACCACACAGGTGGTAGATCGAGCCCGAGTTGTGGCGGAAGTATTCGAGCATCTGCTCGTCGCTCTCGACCACCGGCCCCGGCAGCACTTCGTCCACCGTGATGCCCTTGAGCGCCGGCGCCGACATGATCTTGCGCATCAGGCGGCTGCCCTGGATCACCTCGTCGATGTCCTTCTGCGTGCTCAGGTAGTTCGGGTCGATCAGCGCCGCATCGCGCGGGTTGCTTGAGGCGATTTCGATAGAGCCGCGGCTGGTCGGCCTGCACGGGTTGAAGCACAGCAGAAAACCGGAATACGGCTCGGGCTTGAGGCTGGCCTTGTTGTTTTTCGGGATCTGGTACGACAGCGGGTTGAAATACAGCTGCAAGTTCGGATGGCTCTGCTCGTCGTTGCCACGGAAGAAACCGCCGGCCTGGTTGACGCTCATCGCCAGCGCGCCCTTGCGGGTGAACAGGTACTTGAGGCCCAGCAGCGCCTGGCCGAACAGCGAACTGAGCTGGTCGTTCAGGGTCGGGATATTGGCCTTGTAGTAGTAGCTGACACACAGGTGATCCTGCAGGTTCTGCCCCACCGCTGGCAGTTGCTTGACCTGTTTGATGCCATGTTTGGCCAGCAGGGCTTTGTCGCCGACACCCGACAGTTGCAGGATCTTCGGCGTGTCCACCGCACCGGCACAAAGGATCACTTCCTTGCGCGCGATGAAGTGGCGTTGCTCGCCGTTCTGGCTGACCTCCACACCGACGGCGCGCTTGCCCTCGGCGTCGAACAGCAGGCGGTCCACCAGCGCATGGTGTTCCACGGTGAGGTTCTTGCGGCCCAGTGCCGGGTGCAGATGAGCGAAACTGCTGGAGCAACGCTCGCCATTGCGGGTGTTGACGTCGTACAGCCCTGCACCTTCGAATTTAGGCCCGTTGAAATCGTCGCTGCGCGAATACCCCAGCTGCTCGCAGCCTTCGAGGAACACGTCGCAGATCGGGTGGGTCTGGCCCTGCATCGGGGTGATGCTGATCGGGCCGCTGCCGCCGTGGTACTCGGTGTCGCCCAGCGGGTGGTTTTCCAGCTTGCGGAAGTACGGCAGCACGTCCTTGAAGCCCCAGCCATCGTTGCCATTGGCCGCCCAGTCATCGAAGTCGTGGGCCTGGCCGCGCACGTAGATCATCGCGTTGATCGAGCCGGAACCGCCCTGCACCTTGCCACGTGGTGCGTAGATGGCGCGGTTGGCCAATTGCTTCTGCGGCTGGCTGTAGTACATCCAGTTGAAGGTCGGGTTGTAATACATTTTGGCGAAGCCGACCGGGATCTTGAACCACAGCGAGCTGTCCTTGCCGCCCGCTTCGAGCAGCAGCACGCTGTATTGCCCGGAGGCCGAGAGCCGGTTGGCCAGCACGCAACCTGCTGCGCCGGCGCCTGCGATGATGTAGTCGTATGTCATGCACGGTTATCCAAAAAAAGCGTGAGCTTGCGAGCTTCCTTCAAGTGGGAGCCGGCTTGCTGGCGAAAGCTTCCGACTGTAGGAGCCGGCTTGCTGGCGAATGCGCCGTGTCAGGCACCAAAGCGTTGAATGACACACCGCATCGCCAGCAAGCCGGCTCCTACAGGTCGGGATTAGCCTCTGGCCGGAGAAAAGTCTTTTACATCCGCAGGCGTCGGCGCCATCTGCAGGTGCAGGCGCGAGCCGGTGTACGGCGTGTGGGCACGCACCACGTCCATGTTCAGCTCCACCCCAAGGCCCGGTTCGGACGAGGGAATGATGTAGCCGTCTTCCCACTGCAGCGGCTTGGTCAGGACCTCGGCGTGGAAGCCGCCCCAGGTCTCGATGCTTTCCTGGATCAGGAAGTTGGGCGTGCAGGCCGCCAGCTGGAAACTGGCCGCCGCGCCGATCGGGCCGTTGTACAGATGCGGGGCGATCTGCGCGTAGTGGGCCTCGGCCATGCTGGCGATCTTCTTGCCTTCCAGCAGGCCACCGCAGCGGGCCACGTTCATCTGCAGAATCGACGCGCCGCCGGCTTGCAGCAGCTTGTGGAATTCGTACTTGGTGGTCAGGCGCTCACCGGTAGCGATCGGGATGCTGGTCTTGCCTGCCACCTGCGCCATGGCCTCTTCCTGGCCTGGCGGCACGGGTTCTTCGAACCACAGCGGATCGTATTTCTCCAGCCTTTTGGCCAGGCGAATGGCCGACGACGGCACCATCTGGCCGTGAGTGCCAAACAGCAGGTCGCACTTGTTGCCCACCGCTTCGCGGATCTTGCGGCAGAAGGTTTCGCAGCGTTCCAGCACCTTGAGCGAAATCTGGTGCCCGGAGTACGCGGTGTACGGCCCTGCCGGGTCGAACTTCACGGCGGTGAAGCCCTTGTTCATGTTGTCGATGGCGCATTCGGCGGCCAGGTCCGGGTCGTCGTAGTCGTACTCGCCCTGGCTGTTGAGCGGGTACAGGTAGGTGTAGGAACGCAGACGCTCATGCACCTTGCCGCCCAGCAACTCGTAGACCGGCTTGTTCGCCGCCTTGCCGATGATGTCCCAGCAGGCCATTTCCAGGCCGCTGACCACGCCCATCATGGTCAGGTCCGGGCGCTGGGTGAAGCCGCTCGAATAGGCCTGGCGGAAGAAGCGCTCGATGTGGTGCGGGTCTTGGTTGAGCAGGTGGCGCTCGAACACGTCTTCGATGATCGGCACCATGGCCTTGGGGCCGAAGCTGGCGGCGTAGATCTCGCCGACGCCCTCGATGCCGCAGTCGGTCTTGAGCTTGACGAACAGCCAGTACATGCCGCCGATGTGCGGCGGTGGAACGGCGACGATATGGGTTTCCAGAGCGATGACTTTCATTTAAGGCACCTTAGATGCGAGAGGATTTGCGACGGATCCGCGCCCGCAGCGTCAGCGCTGCCAGGGTGCCGATCAGCCCGACGAAGGCGATGTAGCTGAAATACAGCTTGTAACCGGCGGCTCCCGGGTACTGCTCGGTGAGGTAGCCGTTGATCAGCGGAATGAAGGTGTCAGGCAGGTAACCGACCACCGAGACGATGCCGATGGCCAGGCCCGTGATGCGCAGCGGGATGTTGCAGGTGTCCAGGATCGCCCAGTACAGCCCGCGAATCGCGTAAGTCATCAGGCCGATGAAAATCACTGTCACCACCAGCAGCCCCAGGTTGTTGAAGGCCGGGAACACCACCAGGCCCGCCATCGCCAGCGTGGCCAATGCCAGCGCGACGATCAGCACCGAGATATTCGAGTACTTGTCGCCCAGCCAGCCGCCGCCGATGCCGCCCACCGGGCGCATCCACAGTTTGATGGTGGTGATGGTGCCGGCCATGACCGCGGTCATGCCGCTGCCTTGCAGGTAGTCGGAGAAACTGTAGGTGGCCCAGAAGATGTGATAACCGCAGAACACGATGGCGGTCACCAGCCACAGTTCGGGAATCTTCACCAGGGTGGCGAGGTCGCTGAACAGGTGGTGTTTTTCCTCGACGCCCGCGCCTTCGGCGGCCACCGATTTCGGGTCCTTGACCAGCACCAGCAGGCAACCCAGGCCGATGCAGATGAACGAGTACAGGTACACCACGTGACGGAAACCGTCGGCGGCGGTCTGCCCGCCAGTGCCGATGGCGTAGGCGAAAATGCCCAGTGCGATGGTCGCGAGCAAGGCTTCCACCAGGCCGCGACCGCCATCGAGAATGCCGAAAAAACGGCCCTGCTCACTGTGGTGGGCGATCATCTTCACCCGTTTGAGCACCGAGGCCCAGAAGGTCAGGCCAGTGGTCAGACCCCAGCAACCGAAAATGATCATCAGGCCGGTCATCGATGGCACCGTCGAGTACCACAGGCCCAGTGCACCGGTGGCCACCAGCGAGAAGAAAATCAGGAAGCGCGGCGCGATGCGATCCGCCAGCCAGCCGCTGGGCAGGTAGCTGAGCAGGAAGATCGTGCCCAGCATCGAATACAGATAGCCCAGCTCGCTGTGGCTGATCTGGAACACTTCGAGCATGGTGGTCTGGTAGACCTGGCGCAGATAGAGGATCGGGTAGATCGCACCGGCCGCGAGGACCAGCAACATCAACTGGATGTAGCGGCTGGCCTTGTCGCTTTTCGCGACTTCGGTGGCAGAGGAATTCTGAACAGCGGCCGCAACGGAAGCAGGCTTGGACATTTGGAAGGACCTCGGGCGCCCGTCGTTCGGGCGCCGCTGATATTTGTTTTTATGGGTGTTGCTTGACACGCAATAGCGGTGAATCAGTACTTCATGACCACCAGACGGGTCTGGGTGAATTCGAGCATTCCGTGCTTGCCGTCATCGCCGCCCAGCCCCGAGCGTTTCCAGCCGGCATGGAAACCCTGATAGGGGTCGGCCGGGGTGCGGTTGACGTACAGCTCGCCCGCCTCGATGGCGTTGGCGACTTTCATCGATGTCCGGTAGTTCTCGGTATAGAGCACCGACGACAGACCGAACTGATGATCGTTGGCAAATTCCAAGGCCTGATCGATGTCGCGGTACTTGAGCACCGGCAGCACCGGGCCGAAGATTTCTTCCTGAACGATTTCCATGTCCTGGCGGCAATTGCTCAGCAGCGTTGGCGGGTAGAAATGGCCCTTGCCGACCGGTAATACGCCGCCCGCCTCCAGTACCGCGCCTTCACCGATGGCACGTTCGACCATGGCGTGGATGTTCTGCTGCGCGCTGGCGCTGACCAGCGGGCCCATGCGCGAGGCATCTTCGGCCCGATCACCGAAGGCGACGGCGCTGATCTTTTCCTTGAGCAGCGCCAGGAAGCGGTCGTGCACGCTCTCATGCACATACACCCGCTCCACCGCCGTGCACAGCTGGCCGCAGTGCGTGGTCTTGGAGGCGACGATAGCGCTGGCGGCCTTTTCCAGATCGGCGTCCGGCTCGATGATCGCCGGGGTCTTGCCACCCAGCTCCAGCGACGGCTTGGCGATGTTTTCCTTGCAGTAGTCCAGCACGATGCGCCCGGCCTTGACGCTGCCGGTCAGGGTGATCATGCCCACCGCCTTGTGGGTGCACAGGCTCGCGGCGGTGGCGTGGTCCATGGTCAGGATGTTGATCACTCCGGCCGGGATGCCCGACTGCTGCACGGCCTTGGCAATTTCGAACGCCGAAATCGGCGTGTTGTTGCTGGGGCGCACCACCACGGTATTGCCGGCGATCAGCGCCGGGGCGATCTTGCGCAGCAGGGTATAGACCGGGTAGTTGAAAGGGATCAGCGCGGCGACGACACCGATCGGCTGGCGCTGCAGCAGCAGGTTTTCGTCGGGGGTGTCGCTGGGGATGATTTCGCCTTCGATACGGCGCGCCCACTCGGCGTGGTAACGGGTGATCTGCGCGGCGTAGCGCGCTTCGTTGCTGGCGTCGGCCACACTCTTGCCAGACTCGGCGGCCAGCGCCGCGCCGATGTTTTCAGCGCAGGCTTCCAGGGCATCGGCCAAAGCACGCAGGTGCTCGCCACGCTCGATGCTGGTCAGGCCCGCCCAGGTTTTCTGCGCGATGGCGGCAGCGTCCACGGCGGCCAGCGCTTCGGCAGAGGTGGCGGCCGACACATGCCCCACCAGCGCTTCGGTGGCCGGGTTGTGCACGGCGATCAGCGCGCTGTCGACAGGCTCGACAAACTGGCCGTTGAGAAAATTTCGTTCGAGTCGCATGTGGGACGTCCACCGTTGTTTTTATCCGAATGACGATCAGTCTTGTCATCCGCAACGGCGGCCACAAACGATTTATTACACCGGCAAACATTCCTAAAACGCACGTTACTGCTCGACCCTCCATGCACTGGGTCTGTAATCACCTCATGGGATCGACGTCAGCGCCGCCGTAGAGGGCTCGAGCTGGCGCTGGGTGAGCCAGATTTCTTCCTGCAACCACTGGGCGAACAGCTGCAACTGCGGCAGTTCCTGCTCGGGCCGGGTGACCAGCCAGTACGACTGATGGCCTTCGACGTGCACATTGAGGACCTGGGTCAACTCCCCCGCTGCCAGTTCCGGCGCCACCATGTGCCAGTCGGCGATGGTGATGCCCAGGCCGTCAGTGGCAGCGCGAATGGCCAGGTCCAGCAGGTCGAACTCGTAGCCGCCCTGGGTATCGACGCCATGGATGCGCGCAGCGTCGAGCCAGTGTTTCCAGGTCAGGTAACGCTGATCCTCGCTGGCCAGCACGTGCAGCAAGGTCATGCGGTTGAAGTCGATGCCTTCGTCGCTGGATTCGCGGGCATACAGCGACGGCGCGCAGACCGCCACATGCCGCTCCTGAAACAGCAGCGAACTGTCCAGCCCGTCCCACTCGCCGTTGCCGAAACGGATCGCGCAATCCAGGGTGCTGGTCTCGGCCAGGCTGTCCTGCAGGCGCGTGCTGATGCTCAGTTCAAGCTCCGGCAACTGCTCGCGCAAGCGCCCCAGCCGCGGCATCAGCCAGCGGCTGGTGAAGGTCGGCGGCGCATTGATCCGCAGGCGGTTGGAGTGGGATTTCTGCTGCAGGCTGCGCACGGTCATCTCGATCTTGTCGAACGACTGATGCAGCGCCCGCAGCAACACGCGCCCGGCGCTGGTCAGGTCCAGATGGTGATGACGGCGCTCCAGCAAGGTCTCGCCCAGTTGCTCTTCAAGCTGGCGCACCTGGCGGCTGACCGCGCTCTGGGTGACGTTCAACAGCTCGGCCGCGCGGGTGAAACTGCCGGTGCTGCCAGCCACTTCAAAGGCCTTCAGGGCGTTGAGGCCGGGCATTTTGCGCTTCATGGATCGCTCTCGGTGATGGCTCGAAACGCGGCGAATCTTCCACCCATTCAGCGCCCTTTGCCAGAGCGGCACGCGACTTTCCGCTCAGTAACATGCGTTTGACGAAGGTTTATCTGGACAATTTATCGTTTGTCGATTGCACGCCAGATCACAAGACTGCCGCCCCACTAATAAAAACAACCGAGCATCGTTCATGTCTTACTGTGCTTCTCTGCGTTTGTCCGCTTCCTGCCTCACCCTCTTCTGCGTTTGCACGGCCCCGGCGATGGCCGTACAGGTCACCGACCATCTGGACCTGGGCGGCGCCATTCGCGCGCGCTGGGATTACGACCCGGACCGCGACATCCAGAAATTCAACTTCGACACGGTGTTCCTCACCGCCAAATACACCTCCGACAGCTGGATCGGCGCGGCCAAGTACCGTTTCTACGGCCACTCCTATCCGTACAAATACACCCAGCATGTGGGTGATGTGTCGTTCCCGGAATATGCGTGGTTGGGCTACAAGTTCAATCCCGAGCAGCAGATCCAGGTGGGGCTCAATCAGGTACCGTTCGGCCTGCAGCCGTACTTCGGCAGCACCTTCTTCGAAACCCTGGGCAACGTCGTGGGCCTGGAAGACGTCGAGCAAGTCGGCGCCAAGTACATCCAGCAGCATGGCGACTGGAACATCCAGGCCGGTTACTACCTGCGCCCGGCGTGGCAAGGCAAGGGCACCAGCCATGGCCGTACCTATTCCAGCGTGGTGTCTCAAGCCGACAGTTACGTGGCCGATGGCAGCGACAATCAGGAGCGCAACACCGTCGTACTGCGGGTGGCCAAGGCGCTGGACCTGGGGCCGTGGACGTCGGAAGTGGGCGTCTCGGGCCTGACGTCGACGCTTGAGAACAACGACACTGATCACGACGGCCGACGCAACGCCGTGGCGGTGCACTACATCGGCAAGAACGGCCCGTGGGGCGTGCAACTGCAGGCTGCCCGGCAGCAGATGTCGCCACGCAACCCCGGCACTGACGAGGTGGTGACCTTCGGCGGCTACGACGGCACCTACAACGTCGCCAGCCGCGCCAACCTGTATGTGGCGGACCTGAGTTATGACGTGAGCGGCAAGTACCTGTTCGACCAGATCAGTGGGGTGAAGCTATACGCCAACTACAGTGCGTATCAGAAATCGGCTTCGGGGTATGAGGATTCGCAGCGGGTGATCCTGGGCAGCTCGTTCTCGGTGAGCAAATTGTGGGTGGCGACCGAGTGGCTGTTTGGCAAGAACGACCCCTACATCGGCGGCAGTGATTACGCGCAGAGCCTGGGGGCTGGGGGGAGTGATCAGTGGGAGAATCAGGTGTATGTGAATGTGGGGTATTACTTCTAACACTTGCGAACGAGTTCGAGATCAGGATCAAGATCAAGAGCGTTCTTCCTAACGTCAGACCTGTTTCGACTTCGTCGAGTTACTTGGAAAAGCCCCAAGTAACCAAGGGCTTTTGCTCCTGGTTTGGCCCGACTTCGTCGGGTCCCTTCACTCCGGTCTCGCTCCGTGGGCCCGGCGCGAATGGGCCATCCATGGCCCCGCGCCTCGCGCGGCATCCATGCCGCTTGGCCCACTCCGCGAGACCTGCGTTCAGCCTGCACCCAAGTCGCGATTTGTGGTGTCTGGACTTGCGCGCACGAAGATCAAAAGCGACCGGCTGACGCCGCCCTCGTAGCAGTCCGGCTTGCCGGCGGTCTGGCGCGCAGCGGCAGCAAATCCTGTACACGCGGTCTGCCTGACATGGCCAAGGCGCCTGATTTTACTGCCGCTTCGGTCGGACGCGACCCCAGGCAACCGCCGGCAAGCCGGACTGCTACGGGAATGCGCTGGAGTGCGGGATTCAGCGCGTAACGCGGCGGGTCAGGTGCCCGCCGGAAATCGGGTACGACACGTACAGCCCTTCGTCCACCTGGGCACGCGAGGCTTGGGCCAGATCGCGCACCTTTTGCGCGGCGCGCAGCACGGTATCAGCCGTCAGGCGACCCTGTTCAACGGCCTGGACGATGGCGCCGGCCAACGCGTCCAGCCCTGCATCGCTGGAAACGAGCAGCAAGTGAGCACCGGCGCGCAACGACGCCACTGCAGTCTCGGCCAGGCTGTTGCCGCGCAGGATCGACACCGCGTCCAGGTCGTCGGAAATGATCAGGCCGTCGAACGCCAGTTCATCGCGCAACAGGCCAATGACCTTCTGTGACGTGGACGCCGACTGCTGCGCGTCCAGCGCCGGGAACACCGCAGGCCCGGGCATGATCGCCTGCACGCCGGTGGCGATCACTTCGCGGAATACCTGCAGGCCGTCGTGCAGATCGGCCAATGATCCGGGCACCGTCGCCTCATTGACTGCTGGATCGTGCTCGGTCTGATGATGCCCGGGAAAATGCTTGGCCGTGGCGATCACCCCCGCCCGCTGCACCCCACGAATGAACGCGCAGGCGATGCGCGACACTTCTGCCGGGTCCGAACCAAGGTTGCGATTGTGCAACCAGGGATTGACGCCCGTGACCACGTCGACGATAGGCGCCAGGAACAGATTCACCCCCATCACCCGGGCGGCGCTGGCCATCTCGTAGCTGCGTGCTTCGATCTCCTCGCTGCTCAGCTCCTTCAGCGCAGCCGCCGATGGCATGCCCGGCACCAACCGGTGCAGACGCTGAATGCCGCCCAGTTCCTGATCCACCGCCACCAGCACGGGTGCGCTGGCAAGGCTCGCCGCCTGCTCGGCAATGTGGCTGAAATGGGCGTGGGTTTCCCGGCGGCGGCGTTCGAAGCTCATGTTGCGCGCCAGGTATTCATCGCGGGTTTCACCCAGCAGCACCGACACGCCGCCACGCTGCAGATAACGCCGCACGTCCTCGTCCAGCTCCAGCCCGGAAAAGGCCGGCAGCAGCACGGCGTAGGCAGCTCGTTGCAGGTCGGTTGGCATGGCGTCACCTCGTTTGATCCGGAGAGCGATAATGCTCGATATAGCTCACTTTAAATATTAAACGAGCATTGTCAATCACAAACCTAAAACAACGAGCACAACTCATCAACCAGAAATGAAAACCCCACGTAGCAGCACGGCTTGCCGGCGGGAGCGATCTTGAGACCGTTCCCGCCGGCAAGCCGTGCTGCTACGTGGGGTAATTGAGTGACTGGACTCGTTTCATTCAAGCTACGGATCTACTGCATCATGTGCCCTTCATGCCCCTCATGCATGTTGTGCCCGGCATGGGGATCGTCCCCCGCCATGTGCATGTGCGCCTGGGGTTGCTGGCGATCGGTTTCCTCTTGCAGGTAGGCGATCACCTGGCCGATGTCGTTGTCTTCCATGCGCAGGTTGGGCATCGCGACCTTGTTGTAGGCCTCGTACAACTGCAGCGCCAGCGGGTCTTTCTGGGCCAGCATCACATCCGGTTCCTTGAGCCAGCGCCCCAGCCATTCACCATCGCGCTTGCGGGTCACGCCAAGCAGATCCGGCCCTACCCCGCGAATGCCGGTGGTCTGTTCACCCTCGTTGCCCAGGGTGTGGCAGGCACTGCAGCGGGTGCGGAAGATCTGCTCGCCCAGGCTCGGCGGGCGAATTTCCGGTGCATCGGCGTAGCTGTTCTGGTTGGGGTCGGCGACCTTCCAGTTCTGCAGGCTGTTGCTCAGGTGATCGGCGAGAATATAGGGGTTCTCGAACGGCGAGGCCTTCATCCAGCGCCCGGTGGCCTGGTTGCCGACGATCAGGCTCAGGTTGTGATCGGTGGTGCGACCGTTGTCGACACCCTCGATGAACAGCCCGAGCTTGCGCCGCAGCTCGACGATGTCGTCCTTGTTGCCGGTCAAAAACTGCCAGCCCGGCGCGACCTTGAACCTGGCCGCGTACTGCTTGAGCACGGCCGGGGTGTCGGTTTCCGGGTCGATGCTGATCGAGTAGAAGAACACGTCACGCCCGACATGATCACCCAACAGCTTCTGCACCTGACGCAGGCGCGCGGTCTCCAGCGGGCAGGAGTCCGAGCAGGAGGTGAAGATGAAGTTGATCACCACCACCTTGCCCTTGATCAGGTCATCAAAGAAATGCATGGGCTGCTCGTCCTGATTGATCAGCACCGTGTTGGGGAAGAAATCCTTGCCCCAGGGCGTGTCCGGCTGAGCATCGCCAGCCACGCCCGGGACACTGCCCCAGACCATGGCGATCATCGATACGGTCACTGCAATGGCCGCCTTGCGAAGCATCTGGAACATGACGTCATCCTCCCCGATTCTGCGGATCGCTATTTGCCCTTGCCGGAGCCTTTGCCGGAACCAGAGCCCGAATCCGAGCCGCCGCCCGAGCCCGAACTGCCGGAGCCCGAACCCGACCCACCGCTGGAACCGCCACCGGATGAAGAGCCACCACCCGAGGAAGAACCGCCACCGGAGGTGCCACCGGAAGTTGCCACTTTCACCGAAGGGCCAGCGCCGTCACCGGTCAGGTAGGTAGGCAGTGCAGCGGAGCTGACATAGCCCACACCATCCCAGGTCGGCATTGGCGTCGGCATCAGCTGGAATTGCCCCGGATGCTCGATGTCCCAACGCAGCAGCATGGAGTTGTCTTCGTGCTGGGTGTTGTGGCAGTGCTCCATGTAGGTCCCGGCGAATTCGCGGAAACGAATCGCCATCTCGACGTTGTCGCCACTGTCGGTACCGATGCGATAGACGTCCTTGCGTGCCCATTTTTCCCACTCAGGTGGAGCCTTGCCGCCGCGGCTGAGGATGATCCCTTCCTCGAAGTGCACGTGAACCGGGTGGGTCCAGCCATTGCCGCCGTTCTGGATCTTCCAGATCTCCAGGGTGCCGGTGCCCTGATAGCCCGCCGAGGTCGGGCCGGTACTCAAGTGCGTCGAAGCAGACAACCGCCGCGGATCCATGTTGAAGCCCAGACCGCCGTCGGTCTTGATGGTCCATGGAACGGTGTCGGTCCCATCCGACCGGCCGAAGATGAAAGTCCGGTGCCGCGCATTGGCCAACAGCGCCTGATCCGCCGGGTTGTCGCGATGAATCGTCAGCGGGATCATCACCTTGCCTTCTGCCTTGCCGGGTTTGGCCGGTTCATAGGCCACAGGGTCCATGCTCAGGTCCTGGCCGGTATACGGCTTGACGTTGATCTGCATGAACATGCCGACCACCGGATCCCCCTTGTCCCACTGCGGCCCTTTGCTGCCCTGTTTGATCACCGCCTGATACTTGCCGGACAACACGTCGGCCAGCGGGATTTCGCCTTTGGGCCCCTTGCCGGTTTCATGCTCCAGGACGTTGACCATGTAGATCTTGTCGCCGGCCTTGATGCCGTTCTTGGCGAAGTTGACGATGATGTCGTAGCGCTCGGCGATACCCTGATTGGGCAGGATGCCAAAGTTGTTTTTCAGGTCGCCGTCACCGTCCAGGTCCATGGTGCCGTCGAACGGCACGGCGTGTTCCATGATGTTGCCGTCGTTGGCGATCATGTGGAACGGCACGCGAGCGTAAGAAACGCCGGAGCCCGAAGGCCCTGGGAACTCACCGCCGTTGCCCTTGATTTCCCGCACCAGGGCGATCTTCACGTAGCGCGACACCGAACCGTTGAGGATGCGGAAGCGATAACTGCGAGCGCGTACATCGAGGAACGGTTTGTAGCCCCAGTTGACCACCATCTGGTCGCCCAGGAAGCCGTCGGTGTTGAACGGGTTGAACCACAGCTGGCCGTTCTGATCCCAGGCCTTGTCGGCGACGGTCAGGTTGACGTCGTAGTCGCGGTTGCCCCAGGCCAGGGTCGAGCCGCTGGGGAAGCGCAGGTTGACGCCATCGTCGATGGCCTCGTTGCCGCGGTCCAGAGCGCTGTAGTAGTTCATCATCGCCGCGTTGCCCTTGTAGACGTTCTGGGCGGTGAAATCCATCATGTGGTCGTGGAACCAGTGAGTGCTCATGGTTTCACGCCAGTCGCCACGAATCTTGATGGTGCCGTGGTCGCAGGTTTTCAGGCCCGGCGAGTCATCGTTGACCCACAAGGTTTCGCCCGGTGCACAGGGGAATGCCGCACGCGGATCCTTGGCGCTGGTGTTGATGGTGTCGTAGCCGGCCAGTTGCATCGGCCAGCGATAGTCGTAGTACTGCCCCGGGAAGAAGAACGCGTTGGCATAGCCATCGCTCTCGGCCGGATTGTGGCCGTTGTGCTCGTGGGTCGAGATGGTGTGCAGACCGAAACCCTTGTTCGCCGAAGGGTCGATCGGCAGGCCGTTGTAGTGCCGCATCAGCACCGGCTGGCCGTAACGCACCATCAGCAGCTTGGGCGGCAGCGTGCCGTCGAAGGTCCAGATCGAGTTGTGCTCCTGCACCGGCATCAGCGGGTGGATGCGCACGCCGATCCCGCCGGTGGTACCGCCATGGGTGGTGCTGCCATCAGGGTAATAGTTCAGCCCGCCCGGCCCCCACTCGCCGCCCTTGTAATCGTGCAATTGCAGATGATCGCGGAACCCGCTGTTGCTGTGGGCACCGGTCTGCACGGTCTTGTAGGCGATCTGCGGGTAGAACTCGTTCCAGCGCTGGTGCGACCAGCCCTTTCCTGGTGGACGCCCTTCGGCCGGCGCATCGACGCGGCGGTTGAGGAAGTCCTGAATCTGCGCCTGCCAGGGGTTGCGATCCAGCGAGTTGGCGAACTGCGACGGAAATGGCGTCAGGCCAGGCGCTGCGAGAAATGCTGCCAGCGCTTCAGGCGACGGGCCGCTGCGGGCGACGCTGGTTGGGTCCTGCGCAGGCCCCGGGCCCAGGGTGGGCGGCGGGAACGGAATTTGCGAGGTCTCGGTAGGGTCGAGCCGGGTGGGCCCGAATTCCTCGAACAACAGCACCGGCTGAGTGAAAGGCTGAGCGCCGAACAACGGGCTGGGCTTGCCGTTGGTGGGGAAGTTGAAGCTGGTCTGCGCCGCTGGGGGCAGCACGTTCTCGATCCGCGTGGTGGCGCGGGTCCCTTCCACGCCGTTGGGCAGATCCAGCGCGCCCTCGTTGGCTTCCGGCAGGGTCAGCAGGTTGTTCAGGGCCGCCGCCGGATCCGCAGGCGGGTCGGTGTAGGCCGAGGGGTCAGTGACAGGAGGTTGATCTTCGTTGTCGATCGGTCCGGCATGGACCGAAGCGAACCCCATGCTCAGGGCGATCAATACCGCGGAAGATCCGCGCAAAAGCTGAAGCCCGTTGATGGGGGGAAACTTTAGACGCGCAGGTTGTTTCATGGTGGCTCACCTTCAACTCATGCACAGGGGCATTTGCGTTTCATCCAACTGCTCCGGCCGGACGCCGAAGCGCCCGCAGGTATTGGGTGAGGGGCAAAAGCCTTGCCAGAGTCGGTGAGCCCAGGCTATGACATTAAAACGATGGCCAGCGGAGACTGATATCTCGCGGGTTTCGACGTAAAATGTCGTAACAATTTCACTGAACGAGTTGGCACGGTAAATGTCGGGACCGGGGATTGGTCCCCGTTGCCGGTGGGGAAATTTACGAGGTATTGGGGGTTGATTCGGGTGTGGCGGCCCGGTGCGAAGCCGCGTCCTGCGGCTTCATCCGGTCGTTGAGTGCTACTTACGCGCGGCTGTCATCGCCTGCCTCGGCATGTACGCCACGACGGCCGCCGTGGTCGTCGCCACGGTCATGATTGCCGCGATCCCGGCCATGGTCATCGCCTGCGCGAGCCTGGTCGTTACCGCGATCATCGCCTATCTGCGTGTGATCGGCGGCGTGATTGCCATTGTCGTCGCCAACGTTGTGGTTGGCTTCATGATTCGCCTCGTGGTTGGCCTCGTGGTTCGCTTCATGATTGGCTTCGTGATTGGCCTCATGATTGGCCTCGTGGTTAGCCTCGTGGTTAGCCTCGTGATTGGCATCATGATTGGCCGCGTGGTTGCCGTGGTCATCGCCGCGATCATGGTTGGCGCCGTCGTGATTGCCATGGTCGTTGCCGGCATGTCCACCAGCGTTGCCGCCACCCGAGCCGCTGCCTGAACCGCCACCGCCCGAACCACCGCTGCCACCACCGCCGCTGCCGCCAGAGCCACCGCCACCGCCGGATCCATTGCCACCGCCACCACCGCCGTGACCGCCGCCGTTGCCGCCGCCTCCGTTGCCACCACCGCCGCCTCCATTACCGCCACCGCCGCCTCCGTTGCCACCGCCACCGCCTCCTCCACCATTTCCGCCGCCGCCGCCACCGCCGCCACCATCTTTGGCGTACGCGATGCCGGAATGAGAGATCGAGTCAGGAATCAGCACAGTGGATGCTGAGAGCACCCCACCAATGGCAAGAGCAAGGATCGCTTGTTTGAATTGCATAACTACCTCCACCTTCTTGTTCTGGTTATCGAACCGCAAACAGAGCCGGTGCAAAACGAAGACCATCACCCCCCAGGGGCAATCGAAACCTCAGCACATCTCGCTTGAGCACAGAAAACAGCGGGTGGGCACAGACCACATCGCACATGTACATGAGACCCCGGCCTTTGGATCATCCATTGCCGGACGGTGTTCGTGAGGTGAACACGCGGGGGTTGAGAAATATTCGGTTTACCGTACGAACGGTCATCGGCAATATTTTCAAACACACTCTTTTCATTTGTAAAATGGATCGTCAACATAGGCGCCCGGTAATAGTGGGTACGCCCATCATTAATGCAAATGATTTTGTTTCTTAACTTCGAACAATATTAAATCGAGACAAATCAAGCACTTTGCCCTACCGATCAAATTGCTACGCGATAGCATATTGATAGTACGGCGCCCATAACCATAAAGTGTTTTCACTTCTGTTTTCAGGATGAAATAGATGCGTCTCTTACTGCTGACAAGTGCGCTGGCCCTTTCCCTGGCTGGCTGTGGCTCCACCCCGAACAACCCTTCCGTGAATATGGAAACCCCCAAGCCCGCTGCCGACTATGCGCAATGCGTGTTTGAAAAATGGCAACAGATCAAGCCGGGCGCAACGCTGACCGAGACCAAAGGCCATTACAAGTTGCTGGTGTCCGGCAAAGTGGCGCAGGACGATATCCTCGAAGTGTTCAAGGGCAACCCCAATACCCGCGCCTTCCTCTATGAACGTGCACCCCTGGCATCGGCCTTTGGCAAAAGTTCGCTGGAAAAAGCCGCCCGCGACTGCCTCTGACCCCACTCTCGGGATGCTGAGCCAACCGCCCACAGCATCCCGTCCCCCCGCACGCAAATACTTGCAACCAATTTTTTCGAGCCCCGTCGACATCACAAAGGCCAACGCGATTGTCGCAAGCGCCAGTCCGAGGCTTGCCCATGATCGCGATCATCGTCCCCGCCCATAACGAAGAAGACTTTCTGGATGACTGCATCCGCGCCTTGATCGCAGCTGCGGATCACGAAGCGTTGGCGGGCGAGACGGTGGAAATCCTGATCATGCTCGACGACTGCTCCGACGACTCGGCACAGATCGCCCAGGCCCATGGCGTACTGACCGTCAGCTGCGATCACCGCAACGTCGGCATGACCCGCGCCGCCGGCGCTCGCCTGATGCTCGAACGCGGCGCGCGCTGGCTGGCGTTCACCGACGCCGACACGCTGGTCCCGCCCAGCTGGCTGGCGCAACAGATGGCGCTCAGCGCCGATGCGGTGTGCGGCATCGTCCAGGTGGCCGACTGGTCGGAACATCCGCCCCATGTACGCATTCATTACGAAGCCCACTACCGCCCGGTCGAAGACCACCGGCACATCCACGGCGCCAACCTGGGCGTGTCATCCAGCGCCTATTTGCGCGCCGGTGGCTTTCGCGCCCTGGCCGCCCACGAGGACGTGCATCTGGTGCAGGACCTCGAACGCTGCGGCGCGCAGATCGTCTGGACCGCGCGCAACAGCGTCATCACCAGCGCGCGCAAGGCCTGTCGCTGCCGGGAAGGATTCGGCGATTACCTAAATTCACTGGCGACTTCTTCGTTATTAAGCTAACCCTGAGTACGCGCAGGAATCGCAGCCCTTTTCAGGGCTTGCGACCGGGCGCGCAGGCGATCCTCATTCGAGCGGGAAAGCGAGCGATGCAACCTTTGAAGAACCGGGCCAATCCCGGCGACGACACCCTGGGAGGCGGCATGCCCAGCGCCAGTGTCGCCCTGCCCAAGACCACGCACTGGTTCAAGCGCCTGCTGGCCTTTACCGGCCCCGGTTACATGGTCGCCGTGGGCTACATGGACCCGGGCAACTGGGCCACCGACATCGCCGGTGGCTCGCAATTCGGCTACCTGCTGCTGTCGGTGATTCTGCTCTCCAACCTGATGGCGATCGTCCTGCAGGCGCTGTCCGCGCGGCTGGGCATCGTCACCGGCTGGGACCTGGCGCGGGCCTGTCGCGAGCGCTACAGCCGGCCGGTGTGCCTGTTCCTGTGGCTGGCCTGCGAAATCGCGATCATCGCCTGTGATCTGGCCGAAGTGATCGGCACCGCCATCGCGCTCAATCTCTTGTTCGGCATACCGCTGGTGTGGGGCGCGGTGATCAGCGCCATCGACGTGTTTCTGATCCTGCTGCTGATGGGCAAGGGTTTTCGGGCACTGGAAGCCTTCGTGATTGCCTTGCTGTTGATTATCTTCGGCTGCTTCGCGATCCAGATGGTCCTCGCCCGCCCGGACATGGCCGAGCTGTTCGCAGGCTTCATCCCCAAAGCCGAGATCGTCACCAACCCGGCGGCGCTGTACCTGGCCATCGGCATCATCGGCGCCACGGTGATGCCGCATAACCTGTACCTGCACTCGTCCATCGTCCAGACCCGCGCCTACCCGCGCACCGATGAAGGCCGGCGCATCGGCCTGCGCTGGGCGGTGACCGACAGCACCATCGCGCTGACCCTGGCGCTGTTCGTCAACGCGGCGATTCTGATCACCGCCGCGACGGTGTTTCACAAGGCGGGCAAGACCGACGTGGTGGAGATCGAACAGGCCTATCACCTGCTATCGCCCATGCTGGGGGTGGGGATTGCGTCGATGCTGTTCGCGGTGGCGTTGCTGGCCTCGGGTATCAATTCGACGGTGACGGCAACCCTGGCCGGGCAGATTGTGATGGAGGGCTTTCTGCGCCTGAAACTGCCGGGCTGGGTGCGGCGCCTGTTGACGCGGGGGCTGGCGATCATTCCGGTGATTGTGGTGACCAGCCTGTACGGGGCCGAGGGCACGGCGAAGTTGCTGGTGTTGAGTCAGGTGATCCTGTCGATGCAACTGCCGTTCGCGATCGTGCCGCTGGTGCGGTTTGTGTCGGATCGCAAGTTGATGGGCGGGTTTGTGACCGGGCCGGTGTTGACTTGGCTGGCGTGGGGGATTGCGTTGTTGATCATTGGGTTGAATGTTGTGTTGCTGGTTGGTTTTTTTGTGGGGTGATCGGGGGCGGGATCAAGATCAGGATCAAGAGCGTTCTTCCTAACGTCAGACCTGTTTCGACTTCGTCAAGATCAAAAGCGCTCTTCCTAACGTCAGATCTGTTTCGACTTCGTCGAGTTACTTGGAAAAGCCCCAAGTAACCAAGGGCTTTTGCTCCTGATTTGGGTCTGACTTCGTCAGACTTCCTTCATTCCGGTCCCGCTCCGTGGGCCCGGCGCGAATGGGCCATCCATGGCCCCGCGCCTCGCGCGGCATCCTGCCGCTTGGCCCACTCCACGAGACCTCCATTCAGCCTGCACCCAAGTCGCGATTTGTGGTGTCTGGGCTATCGCGTATAACGATCAAAAGCACGATTTTGAGGTGTTCGCGATCTGCTTCTGGCCGGAGGCCGTAGGAGCTCGGCTTGCCAGCGATCTGCCGGGAACCGGCAGCAAATCCTGTGCATGCGGTATGTCTGATACGGCCAGGGTGGATGGTTTTGCTGCCGCTTCGCGCCAGATCGCGAGCAAGCTCCTACGCCCTCCGGGCAGAATCAAAAGCAGATCGCACATCATCACGCCGTTGCCGTTGCCGTTGCCGTTGCTTTTGATCTTCATGCGCAAATCTCCCAGACGACACAAAACGCGACTTGGGTGCAGGCCGAACGCAGGTCTCGTGGAGTGGGCCAAGCGGCAGGATGCCGCGCGAGGCGCGGGGCCATGGATGGCCCATTCGCGCCGGGCCCACGGAGCGAGACCGGAGTGAGGGGACCTCGACGAAGTCGAGGCCAAACCAGGAGCATAGGGACTTGGTTACTTGGTCCCTTCAAGTAACTCGACGAAGTCGAAACAGGTCTGACGTTAGGAAGAACGCTCTTGATCTTGATCTTGACCTTGATCCTGATCCATCAAACCGCCCCCAGCAGCTGACTCACCACCGCCCGCAACTTCCCAGGCTTGACCGGCTTGTTCAACAGCGGCGCATTGAGCCGCTGCAGCGACCGCCGACACAGGTCACTGCGCTCGGCGGTAATCATCACGCAAGGAATCTCGCTGCCGAAATGCTTGCGCATGTGCGCCACCACATCACAGCCCAACACCCCATGGTCCAGATGAAAATCGAACAGAATCAACTCCGGCGCACGGCCCTGTAGAACGCTGTAGCACGACGCCTTGTCAGTGGCCGTCAGCACCTCGCAGCCCCACTGCCCCAACAACGCCGCCATGCTCTCCAGAATGCTGACCTCATTGTCCAGGACCAGCAAACGCCGCCCCGGCAGCGGGTTGCCGGTGCCGGGCTGTTGCTGCACTGCCACGCTGACCGGCACCGGCATCTGGGCCGACAGCGGCACATCGATCGCGAACACCGAGCCGATGCCAGGCTGTGAGCGCACCAGAATCGGGCTGCCGAGAATCCGCCCGATCCGCTCGACAATCGCCAGGCCCAGCCCCACGCCCTTGCGGTCGGCGGCGCGGCCGACGTCGAGCTGGTTGAACTCCAGGAATATCGAATCCAGCCGCTCGGCAGCGATGCCTCGGCCGGTGTCCCAGACCTCGATGCGCAACCGCTCTCCCCGCTTGCGCGCCGCCAGCAGGATGCTGCCGTGGTCGGTATAGCGGCAGGCGTTGCTGAGGAAGTTGCGCAGGATGCGCGTCAGCAGGCGCAGGTCGGTGCGGATCGCGTACTGGCCGATGCGTGAGCGCAGGGTCAGGCCCGCCGCCGAGGCCACCGATTCGAACTCCGACACCAGCGGCGCGAGCACTTCGTCCAGGCGATACAGATCGATGTCAGGCTGTACCGCGGCGCGGTCGAGTTTGGAGATGTCCAACAGATCCGTGAGCAGGTCTTCCGCCCCTTCCAGCGCCTGGTGGGTGCGCTCCACCAGCGTGTGTTCGGCAGCGGGCAGTGTGCGTTCGCGCAGGGTGGCGATCAGCAGCCGCGCGGCGTTGAGCGGTTGCAGCAGGTCGTGGCTGGCGGCGGCGAGGTATTTGTCCTTGCTGCGGTTGGCCGCCTCCGCGGCGTCGCGCGCCTCACGCAGGTCGCGTTCGATGCGTTCGCGGCGAGCGATCTGCTTTTGCAGTTTGCGGTTGGCCTCCAGCAATTCATCGGTGCGCGCGGCGACGCGCAGTTCGAGCTGGTCGTTGAGTTCCTGCAAACGCAGCTGGGCCTGCTTGCGCTCGGTGATGTCGGCGACGAAGCCTTCGAACAGGCCGTCTTCGCCGGGTTTGAGCAGCAGGTTCATCAGCACTTCGACGTAGCTGCCGTCCTTGCGCCGCAGGCGGGTTTCGTAGCCCTGCAGGCTGCGTTCGCGGTGCAGCACGTGGGCGATGGCGTTGAGTTCGACCTGGGCGCCGATGAACAAGGTGCCGGCCAGGTCATGCAGAAGCAGCAGCATTTCCTGCTCGTCGCGATAGCCGAGCATCCGCGCCAACGCCGGATTCGCCGCGCGCAAACCCTCGTGCAGGCTGGCCTGGAAGATGCCGTGCACGGCGTGTTCGAACAGCCATTTGTAGCGGTTGCGCTCGGTTTCAAGCTCACGCAGACGCAGGGTCAGCTCCGGGTAATGGCTCTTGCGCGTCGAATGGTTGCCCAGCCCGAGCAACGCATTGAGCGCGCCCTGGCCGTCAGAGGGCTTCGCCATAGACCACTTCGACATCCCGCTGGCTGGACACGCGGGGGTTGGTGAGGATGCAGGGATCGTCCATGGCATGCCGGGACAGGAAGGGGATGTCGCTGCTGCTCACGCCATGCAAGCGCAGGGTCTCGTGGAAACCGACCTGATGTTTGAGGGAAATCAGGTGCTCCACCAGCCGCTTGCTGATCGCCGCGTGAGTCAGCCCCCGGCAGTCGATCCCCAACGTTTCCGCGATCACCTTGAAACGCTCCGGCGCCGAGTTGTAGTTGAACGCCACCACATGCTCGACCAGCACCGCATTGCACAGACCATGGGGCAAATCCAGGAAGCCGCCCAGGCTGTGGGACATCGCGTGCACCGCACCGAGGATCGCGTTGGAGAATGCGAGACCGGCCTGCATGCTGCCCAGCATGATCTTCTCGCGCAACGCGATGTCAGCAGGAGTGGCGATCATCTGCACCAGGTTGCCGTTGATCAGGCGCATGGCTTCCAGCGCATGGGGGTCGGTCAGCGGGCCGTGGCCGGTGGAGACGAAAGCCTCGATGGCGTGCACCAGCGCGTCAATACCGGTACAGGCCGACAGGAACGGGTCCATGCTCAGGGTGGTTTCCGGGTCGATCAGCGACACGTCGGGCACCACCGCCTTGCTGACGATGGAAAACTTCATGCGCTCCTGCTGATCGGAAATGATCACGAACTGCGAGACATCCGCCGAGGTGCCCGCAGTGGTCGGGATCAGGATCAGCGGCGGGCTGGGCACGCGTATGGTGTCGACGCCCTCGAATTCCAGGATGTTGCGCCCGTGGGCCACGGCGATGCCGATGCCCTTGCCGCAATCCATGGGGCTGCCACCGCCCACCGCCACGATCACGTCGCACTGCTGCTCGCGGTACAACGCAGCGCCCGCCATGACTTCCTCGACCCGAGGGTTGGGCGACACACCGCTGTAGACGACATGCTCGATGCCCTGGGCCTGCAGGCTGGCTTCGACATCGGCGACCCAGCCGGCCTTGATCACGCCGGGGTCGCTGACCAGCAGGACCTTGCGCGCACCGAAGGTCTTGGCGTAGTTGCCGACACTGTGGCGGCTGCCCGCGCCGAAGATGATTTCCGGGGAGACGAATTTGCGTAGCTGGTTGAGGCTCTGGCTCATATCGCGCGCGTTCTTGTTGTTATAGGAGACTGAACGCCAGCCTAGAGCATCCGGGGGGCTTTGCAACACGACCAATGGCTGACGATGGCGGCTCATGGCATTGGTCACCCGGCGCGAGGAAAACCCGGCCAACACGACGATTGACCGGGCAGGCCGTTCAGCGGCTGGCGAAGTACATGGTCACTTCAAAGCCGATGCGCAGGTCGGTGAACGCAGGTTTTTTCCACATGGGCGTTTCCTCTTGTCGGGCCGGGTCAATCCGGCGGATTCATTAGCGCATGCCGGCGCCGGCCGGCGAATACTACTTTGGCACTGTTTGCGCCGGGGCTTCGTAGCAGTCCGGCTTGCCTTTGATGCGCCCGCGAGAACGCTGTCGCCGGCAAGCCGGACTGCTACGGGAGGACACCGGGCAACCTCGGATTCGATGTTTGGTTCGCGAAACGGATTTACAGCCGATCACTCGGTCACGTGCACGCTGTCCAGATACGTACGCACCGCCCACAACGCTTCCTGGCTCAGGTAGTCGGCCATTTTCGGCATGTACACCCGGCCGTCGCGCACGGCGCCGTGGCGTACCCGCTCGACGAACCATTCATCGCCGCTGGCGCCTTCATCGAGCATGCGCAGGTCGGGGGCGATGCCGCCGGACTTGGCCTCCAGGCCATGGCACGCGGCGCAGTTCTGGTTGTAGGCCGAGGCGCCGATTTCCAGCGCCTTGTCGTGATCCCTGGAGTTGCGATAAGGGTTCTCGGCACGCCATTCGGGGCCCAGTTGTTCCAGGCCCTCGGTGTTGACCGCCTGGGGCACCACGTTGCCGTGGGCTTGCACCAGATTGCTCGCCAGCAGCGCGCCGATCAGCACAGCACCGGTGAGCAGGGCCCGCTTGCCGGCAGGAGAAGTTGCAGGGTCTTTTGTCATTGTTATGTCCTCAGAAAATCACGCAAGAAGCCGCCGCAACAGCTTGCCGCCCGCGCCAGCCGCGCCGAATGCTGCTTTGGAGGCCGGCAACCGAGACCTTGGTCGTAACCCTTGGGAGGCAGGTCCAATTCATGGGGCGTTCGGGAAGTTTTCCCGGTCTTTGCGGGGCTTTTTCCCTAGTCCCGCGGGCGTCGCGGTTTCAACCTGTGCCGGTCACCCCCTTCACCACACCGGGATTGAAACAACCATGACAACAAGATCGCTCCCTGCCCTGGCTCCACTTTCGCTTGCCTTGCTGCTGGCCGGCCTGTCCCAAAATGGCGTCGCTGCCGAAACGTCCGGCGAGGCCAAAGGCGCTGCGCCTGCCGCCCACAATGTCACCTGGGAAGACATCGCCAACGATCACCTGACCACCAATAACGTGCTGCAGTACGGCATGGGCATCAACGCCCAGCGCTGGAGCCCGCTGGCCAAGGTCAACGACAAGAACGTGTTCAAGCTCACCCCGGCCTGGTCGTATTCCTTCGGCGACGAGAAGCAGCGCGGGCAGGAATCCCAGGCCATCGTCAGCGACGGCGTGGTCTACGTCACCGGCTCCTACTCGCGGGTCTTCGCGCTCGACGCCAAGACCGGCAAGCGCTTGTGGACCTACAACCACCGCCTGCCCGACGACATCCGCCCCTGCTGCGACGTGGTCAACCGCGGCGCGGCGATCTACGGCGACAAAATCTTCTTCGGCACCCTCGACGCGCGGGTCATCGCCCTGGACAAGAACACCGGCAAGGTAGTGTGGAACAAGAAGTTCGGCGACCACAGCGGCGGCTACACCATGACCGGTGCGCCAGTGCTGATCAAGGACAAGGTCACCGGCAAGGTGCTGCTGATCCACGGCAGCTCCGGCGATGAGTTCGGCGTGGTCGGGCGCCTGTTCGCCCGCGACCCGGACACCGGCGAAGAAGTGTGGATGCGCCCCTTCGTCGAGGGCCACATGGGCCGCCTCAACGGCAAGGACAGCACGGTCACCGGCGACATCAAGGCGCCGTCCTGGCCGGATGACCCCAGCAGCGAAACCGGCAAGGTCGAGGCCTGGAACCATGGCGGCGGCGCGCCGTGGCAGAGCGCAAGCTTCGACCCGGAAACCAACACCATCATCGTCGGCGCGGGCAACCCCGGCCCGTGGAATACCTGGGCGCGCACCGCCAAGGACGGCAACCCCCACGACTACGACAGCCTGTACACCTCGGGCCAGGTCGGGGTCGACCCCAGCACCGGCGAGGTCAAGTGGTTCTACCAGCACACGCCCAACGATGCCTGGGACTTCTCCGGCAACAACGAGTTGGTGCTGTTCGACTACAAGGGCAAGGACGGCAAGACCATCAAGGCCACCGGCCACGCCGACCGCAACGGTTTTTTCTATGTGGTGGACCGCAACAACGGCAAGCTGCAGAACGCCTTCCCCTTCGTCGACGGCATCACCTGGGCCAGCCATATCGACCTGAAAACCGGGCGTCCGGTGGAGAACGAAGGCTCGCGTCCGGCCAAGCCGTTGCCGGGAGAAACCAAGGGCAAGCCGGTGGAAGTCTCGCCGCCGTTTCTGGGGGGCAAGAACTGGAACCCCATGGCCTACAGCCAGGACACCGGGCTGTTCTACATCCCCGCCAACCAATGGAAAGAGGACTACTGGACCGAGGAAGTGAACTACAAGAAGGGCTCGGCGTACCTGGGCATGGGCTTTCGCATCAAGCGCATGTATGAGGACCACGTCGGCAGCCTGCGGGCAGTCAACCCCACCACCGGCAAGGTGGTCTGGGAACACAAGGAACGCCTGCCGCTGTGGGCCGGCGTGCTGGCGACCAAGGGCAACCTGGTGTTCACCGGCACCGGAGACGGCTTCTTCAAGGCCTTCAACGCCAAGACCGGCGAGGAGCTGTGGCACTTCCAGACCGGCAGCGGCATCGTCTCCCCGCCCATCACCTGGGATCAGGACGGCGAGCAGTACATTGGCGTGACCGTCGGCTACGGCGGCGCGGTGCCGCTGTGGGGCGGCGACATGGCCGAACTGACCAAGCCGGTGGCCCAGGGCGGGTCGTTCTGGGTGTTCAAGATTCCGAGTTGGGACAGCAAGGGCAAGGTGGCCGCGCAGTAACGCGCCTGCCGGTTTTCTCGGTCCGGCTTCTGCCCAAGGGGCGTGGGAGCCGGCTTGCTGGCGAATGCGGTGGGTCATTCAACTCGATGGCGCCTGATCTATTGCATTCGCCAGCAAGCCGGCTCCCACAAGTGTGAAGCTCGCAAGCTCGCGCCTTCCAGTGCAGCAAGCCGGCTCCCACGGCCTGCGGCCAGAAGCGATCTTTGGCGTCCATGAGTACTCACCATGAAATATCTCGTGCTTCCACTTTTGCTGATCACCACCCTCGCCGTCGCCGACAACAGCGATGACGCCCCGCCCATCGTCAACGGCTGCACGCTGAGCGAAGGCAGCCAGTGCCCTGGCGTCGACCTGCATGGGGCGAACCTGGCCAACCTCAACCTGCGCAAGATCAACCTGGCCGGTGCCAATCTACAAGGCGCCAACCTGCGCCACACGGTGCTGGACCTGGCCAATCTGGAGAAGGCCGACCTTGCTGGCGCCAACCTGACCCGCGCCAGCCTGCAACAGACCAATCTGCGTCTGGCCAACCTGAAAGACGCCAGCCTGCAAGCGGTTCAGGCCTGGGGCATGTTCGCCCAGGGCGCGCAGATGGAAAACGCCAACCTCAGTGCCGCCTATCTGCAGTTCGCCCGCCTGGCCGGGGCGAAACTGGCGCACGTCAACTTCCAGGCCGCCGACCTTGAGATGACCTTTCTCAATAAGGCCGACCTCACCGCGGCGAATCTCAAGGACGCCAACCTGCAGGAAACCAAGTTCGGTGAGGCCAATCTGGCCAACGCGGATCTGACCGGCGCGCGGCATCCCTACGCCAACTTCCAGGACAGCAACATGGAGGGTTGCCAGGCCTGCCCCGGCGGTTGGGATAACTAGTGCCGATCACAGCGCAACGCGCATCACGCCGGTGTCGATCGCCAGGTGCACCAGCTCGGCATCGGAGCTGACCTCGAGCTTGTTCTTGAGCAGCGTCAGGTAGTTCGACACCGTCTTGGCGCTGATGCACAGCTGCTCGGCGATCAACCGCGCCGGCGTGCCCTTGCTGAACATCAGGAACACTTCCAGCTCGCGCTGGGTCATGCCTTGCAGCCGCGCATCGCAGCGCCGGGCCTGGCCTGCGTGGCAAGCCAGTTGCGTGGCCAGCGCCTGTTCGATGTAGGCGTGCCCGGCCAGAATCCGCCGCACGGCCGCAAGTAACACCTCGGGCGTTGCGCCCTTGCTCAGGTAACCCGCCGCGCCTACGTCCAGTGCCTGACGCACCAGCGGCAATTCCCCATGCATGCTCAGGAACAACACCCGCATTTGGGGAAAACGCTGGCGCAGGCGGCGGGTCATTTCCACCCCGCTGATGCCGGGCAGCCCGAATTCGGTGATCACCAGTTGCGGGATCTGTTGCTGAACGCAGTCCAGCGCCTGCTCGCCGCTGGCCGCCTCGCGCACCTGCAGCTGCGGCAGATCGCTGCGCAGCAGACTGGCGCAGCCATGGCGCACCACCGGGTGCTCGTCGACCAGCAAGATGTGCATGGCGCCCTCCCTGAACCTGCTTTTTGTCGTTATGCCAGCAAGCTTCAGGGAAAATACGCGCCCTTGAGCTACTACTTTGGTACTGGTTTTGTTCTCTATGGTCGCATTCACAAAGCAGTGCGCCTGGCATGTAATGAAGGCCGACAGGCAGCCGCCGCCCGCCCGGAGGCGGCACGCCCATGACAACAAAAGGTGAAAAGCCATGTACAAGATCCTGATCGCCGACGACCACCCGCTGTTTCGCGAGGCCATTGCCAACGTCATTGCCGACGGTTTTCCCGGCAGCGAAGTGATGGAAACCCAGGACCTGGACAGCGCCCTGGCGAAAACCGTCGAGCATGAGGATCTGGACCTGATTCTGCTGGACTTGAACATGCCGGGCATGCACGGGCTCAACGGCCTGATGACCCTGCGCAACGAGGCGCCGACCATTCCCGTGGTGATCGTCTCCGCCGAGCAGGACAAGCAGATCGTGCTGCAGGCCATTACCTACGGCGCGGTCGGCTTCATCACCAAATCCTCGCCGCGCAAACAGATGACCGAAGCGATCGAGCAGATCCTCAACGGCAACGTCTACCTGCCGCCGGACATCATTCGCAGCCAGAAAAGCGCCTCGCGCCGCAGCATCAGCGACGCGCCGCACCTGGCCCCGGAACTGCTCCAGGCCCTGACCCGCAAACAGCTGCTGGTGCTGGAGCGCATGACCAAGGGCGATTCCAACAAACAGATCGCCTTCAGCCTCGCCATCGCCGAAACCACGGTCAAGGCGCACGTGTCGGCGATCCTGCGCAAGCTCAACGTGCACAACCGGGTACAGGCGATTCTCAGCGCCGGCGAGATCGACTTCGCCGCCTACCTGCGGCGCTAGAGAGAGTTACCCAAGGCGCAGGCCTCAGTTGGCCAGTGCGGTGCCTGCATCCCCTAATAGCCGGTGATAGTCGCGCAAGACGCTGGGCACATAGCGCTGGGTCTCGGCGAACGGCGGGATCACGTTGCCGCGCTTGCTCACGGCACTGGGCCCGGCGTTGTAGGCGGCCACGGCCAGCGAGACGTCGTTGCCGAACATCACCATCAGCTGTTTGAGGTATTTGGCCCCGCCCTGAATATTCGCCTTGGGGTCCCAGACATTGCTGACGCCCATGTCCCGCGCGGTGTCCGGCATCAGTTGCATCAGCCCGGCAGCGCCCTTGACCGACACCGCCGAGGGGTTGTAGCCCGACTCCATGCGAATCACCGCGTGCAGCAGCGCCTCGGGCAAGTCGTTGCTCGCCGCCGCCTGGGAAACCTCCAGCGCGTAGGGCCGCTCGCTGGCGCTGGCGGTCATGCTCTTCTCGGCGCTGCTGCCGGCGTCGGCCAGGGCGGTGTTGACCGGCGCCTGGCTGACGGGCTCCTGATAGACCCGCAGCACATTGCGCTCGGGGCGTTTGACGTTGGAAATGATGACCCCACCATTGGGGCCTCTGGAGATATACACGTCGGCCTGGGCAGGTGCCACAACCAACAACGGCGCTATCAACGACGGCATGCACAGCGCAAGCATCACGCCTTTGAACGTACGCTCAAGATCCATTCGTGCCTCCCGGGGCACGTTCGCTAAAACTGGGGGTTATTCCCCACTCGCGGTGCCACGGATGGGGTGAACGCAAAGGCTGTGCCGAACGGCTATCACCGCGCAAAGCCCCGCCCCGCAAGGCCCGCGAACAAAGCCCAAGGCCGGGGCTGGCAGCGCGCACGGCAATTGCATGGGCCCTGTGTACAACCCAAGTCTGCGGAGGTTTCCATGGGGCATTTCACCCGTTGTGCGCAGTACACGAACCCACGCTGCAACGCTCACCGACAAACCGGCTTCACCCTCCTCGAATTGCTCGTGGTGCTGGTGGTGCTGGGCCTGTTGGCCGGCATCGTGGCCCCCAAATACTTCAGCCAACTGGGCCGCTCGCAGACCAAGGTCGCCCGCGCGCAAATAGAAGGCCTGTCCAAGGCGCTGGATCTGTATCGCCTGGAAGTCGGCCACTACCCCTCCTCCGAACAAGGCCTGCAGGCGCTGGTGACCGCGCCGCCTGAAGAAACCCGCTGGACCGGCCCATACCTGCAAAAAGCCGTGCCGCAGGATCCGTGGGGCCGCAACTACATCTACCGCTACCCTGGCGAGAACAGCGAGTACGACCTGCTGTCGATGGGCAAGGACGGCCAGCCCGGTGGCGAGGGCGAAGACGCTGAAGTCACCAACTGGCAGTGATGACCATGAAATTTCTGATCAAGGCCGTGGGCAAGCGCGGCGAAGTCTTGTCTCTGGCGATGGATGCCGACAGCTCCATCGATGCGCAAGGCCTGGTGGAAGCCCAGGGCATGCGCGTACTCAACGTGCGGGCGCAATCGCGCTGGGTGATCCGTGGCATTCGTAAACCGGAAACCTTCAACCTGGTGCTGTTCAGCCAGGAACTGACCACCCTGCTCAACGCCGGGCTGCCGCTGATCGACGCCCTGGAAAGCCTGGCGGAAAAGGAAACCGCCCCCGGCGCGCGCAAGACCCTCGGCGGGCTGGTTCGGCTGCTGTACGAGGGCAAATCGTTTTCCCAGGCGCTGACCCAGTTCCCGGCGGTGTTCCCCACCTTGTATGTGGCGCTGGTGCAGTCCAGCGAGAAGACCGGCGCGGTCGGCGAGGCGCTGGGGCGCTATGTGTCCTACCGCAAGCGCATGGATGAAGTGCGCCAGCGCATCGTCAGCGCATCGGTGTACCCGATGCTGCTGCTGATCGTCGGCGGCGCGGTGGTGCTGTTCCTGATGGGTTACGTGGTGCCGCGTTTCAGCCTGGTGTTCGAGGGGCTGGGCTCGAACCTGCCGTGGCTGTCACGGATTCTCATGGAGACCGGGCTGTTCCTGCACGCCCACCAGATGGATTTTGCCATCGGCTTTGCCGCGTTCGTCCTCGGCAGCGTGGTGCTGGTGCGTCAGCGCAGGTTTCGCCTGGCGTTCAACCGCACCATCGAGAAGGTCCCCACCGTGCATCAGCGGGTGTTCATGTACGAGCTGGCGCGCTTCTATCGTTCGCTGGGGATTCTGCTGCAGGGCGGGATTCCGATCCTCACGGCCATGAGCATGGTGCGCAACCTGCTGGGCAGCGCCTCGCAGGTCCGGCTCGACCAGGCCAGCGAACGCATTCGCGAGGGCCAGGCGCTGTCGGTGGCACTGGAGCAGAACAACCTGTCCACGCCAGTCTCGCTGCGCATGCTGCGCGCCGGTGAGCAATCGGGGAATCTGGGGCAGATGATGGAACGCACCGCCGACTTCTACGACGAGGAAATCAGCCGCTGGATCGAATGGTTCGTGCGCCTGTTCGAGCCGCTGCTGATGACCTTCATCGGGCTGTTGATCGGGATGATCGTGATCCTGATGTACATCCCGATTTTCGAGTTGGCGTCGAGTATTCATTGAAAGAGCGACACCGCGTTTCCTCTGTAGGAGCGAATTCATTCGCGAATAATCTTGCAAGCGACATCGATGCATCGCCTGTTCCACCGCTTCGCGAATAAATTCGCTCCTACAGTGTGGGGTTGTCTGTGCAATAAAAAACGCCACGACAATGCGTGGCGTTTTTCATTTGCAGCGACGAATCAACAACACTTCGGCCCGGCCTTGCCGCCGTACCGCGCGTCCTGGCGTTCGCGGAAGAACGCTTCGTAGGACATCACCGGCAGGTCGGGGTGAGTCTTTTGCATGTGCTCGACGTAGTTGTCGTAGTCAGGCATGCCCACCATCAGGCGGGCCGCCTGGCCCAGGTATTTGCCCAGGCGACTCAGGTCGTTGAACATCAGTGCGCTTCCGGCATGGCCTGGAACGGCGATTCCTTGTCGCTGCGCTCCTTCTTCACCCAGGCTGCGCGGCCGACTTTCACCGCGAAGAACAGGATGCTCAGGACCACGAACAGGAACAGCGTGGTCAGCGCCGCGTTGGTGTAGGCGTTGAAGATCACGTGCTGCATCTGCTCGGCGGTCTTGGCCGGGGCCAGGATCTGACCGGCTTCAGCGGCGGTGCTGTATTTCTTGGCCAAGGCCAGGAAGCCAACCGCCGGGCTTGGGTCGAACAGCTTGATGAAGCCTGCGGTCACGGTGCAGATCAGCAGCCACGACGCTGGCAGGATGGTGACCCAGGCGTACTGCTGACGTTTCATCTTGATCAGCACGACGGTCGCCAGCATCAGCGCGATACCGGCCAGCATCTGGTTGGAGATGCCGAACAGCGGCCACAGCGTGTTGATGCCGCCCAGCGGATCGATCACGCCCTGATACAGCAAGTAACCCCACAGCGCCACGCAGCCACCGGTACCGATGATGTTGGCGGTCCAGGATTCGGTGCGTTTCAGCGCCGGCACGAAGCTGCCCAACAGGTCTTGCAGCATGAAGCGACCGGCACGGGTACCGGCGTCGACAGCGGTGAGGATGAACAGCGCTTCGAACAGGATCGCGAAGTGGTACCAGAACGCCATGGTGTTTTCACCCGGCAGCACCTGATGCAGGATCTGCGCGATACCGACGGCCAGGGTCGGGGCACCGCCGGCGCGAGCCAGTACGGTGGTTTCGCCGATGTCCTTGGCGGTGGCGATCAGCGTCTCGGGGGTGATGGCAAAGCCCCAGCTGCTGATGGTCTGCGCCACGGCAACCGGGTCGGAGCCTACCACCGCCGCAGGGCTGTTCATGGCGAAGTACACGCCCGGATCGATCACCGACGCAGCCACCATGGCCATGATCGCCACGAAGGATTCCATCAGCATGCCGCCGTAACCGATGTAACGGGCGTTCTTCTCGTTATCCAGCAGTTTGGGCGTGGTGCCCGACGAGATCAGCGCATGGAAACCCGACACCGCACCACAGGCGATGGTGATGAACAGGAACGGGAACAGTGCGCCTTTCCAGACCGGGCCGGTGCCGTCGGTGAACTGGGTCAGGGCCGGCATTTTCAGCTCGGGCGCCAGAATCAGGATGCCGATGGCCAGGGCGACGATGGTGCCGATTTTCAGGAAGGTCGACAGGTAGTCACGGGGCGCCAGCAGCAACCAGACCGGCAGCATGGCAGCGACGAAACCGTAGCCCACCAGCATCCAGGTGATCTGCACGCCAGTGAAGGTGAACGCATGGGCCCACTCGGGGCTGGCCGCGACCTGGCCACCGGCCCAGATCGACAGCAGCAACAGCACCACGCCGATGATCGAGATCTCGCCGATGCGGCCCGGGCGGATGTAGCGCATGTACACGCCCATGAACATCGCGATCGGGATGGTCGCCAGCACCGTGAACATGCCCCACGGGCTCTCGGCCAGCGCTTTCACGACGATCAGCGCCAGCACTGCGAGGATGATGATCATGATCAGGAAGCAGCCGAACAAGGCGATGGTACCGGGAACGCGGCCCATTTCCTCACGGACCATGTCGCCCAGCGAGCGGCCGTTACGGCGCGTGGAGAGGAACAGGATCATGAAATCCTGCACCGCGCCCGCCAGCACCACGCCGGCGATCAGCCACAGCGTGCCGGGCAGATAGCCCATTTGCGCAGCGAGCACCGGGCCGACCAGCGGACCTGCCCCGGCGATGGCGGCGAAGTGGTGACCGAAGAGAATGTGTTTGTTGGTGGGAACGTAGTCCAGGCCATCGTTGTTGAGCACGGCAGGCGTGGCCCGGGTCGGGTCCAGTTGCATGACGCGGTTGGCGATGAACAGGCTGTAGTAACGGTACGCAACCAGATAGATCGCAACGGCAGCGACGACGATCCAGAGTGCGTTGATGGACTCGCCGCGGCGCAGCGCGACGACACCCAAGGCGCATGCCCCAAGGGCAGCAACGGCGAACCAACCCAGATGTTTGGTCAGTCGGGTCATTGTGGGTCTCCTGCCCAAGCTCATGGCTTGTGGCGTAATTGTTATTGTGTGATCCGGGATAACGGAGCGTCGCCACTATCCACGCAGTTGTCAGCCAGAGAAATTCGCATTACTACGTTTGCACCTACGTAGTTCTACGCAGATCCAATTCTCGGGTCGACCTTGTGCGGATGCGTTGGATCATCCTCCATGTGATCTGTGGGAGTGAGCTTGCTCACGAAAGGGCCACACCATCGGCAGCCGCGCATGCCTGATCATTGGCCTTCGTGAGCAAGCTCACTCCCACAAAAAACATCATTGGCCTGGAAATGTGCACCTATTCAAGACGGATGCAGCCGATGCCCGTTACGTGTCTAATACCCCGTATAACAAAACCCGCCGCGCTGGACGCCTGCCACCATGCAACTCAAACACAAGATCGTCGCCCTGGGCATCCTGCCGCTGATCCTCGCCGTGTCGGTCATCTGCGCGCTGGTGATCGTGCAGAACCAGCGCCTGGGCGAGCAGCAGGCGCAACTGATCGAAGACAGCATCCTGGCCAGCAAGCGCGCGGAGCTGAAAAACTACGTCGAGATGGCCATGAGCGCTCTCGCGCCGATTTACGACAGCGGGCGCAACGACGAGCAGACCAAGCGTCAGGTGCTCGAGGAGCTGTCCAAGCTGAGCTTTGGCATCGACGGCTATTTCTTCGTCTACGACCAGAACGGCCGCAGCCTGATGCACCCGCGCCAGGCCGCGCTGGTGGGCCAGGACTTGTGGAACATGACCGACCCGCAGGGCCTGTTGGTGATCCGCGCCTTGCTGCAGAGCGCCGAATCCGGCGACGGCTTCCAGCACTACGCCTGGGAAAAACCGTCCACCGGGCAAGTCACCGACAAACTCGCCCATGTGGTCATGCTCAAGCGCTGGGGCTGGATGCTCGGCACCGGCATCTATCTGGAAGACGTCGAACGCGCCACCCAGCAGGCGCGCCAGGAAGTGGCCCGGGGCATCTACGCGACCATGCTCGACATCGGCGCGGTGGCGCTGATTGCGGTGTTGCTGGTGTTCGTCTGCGGCGTGACCCTCAACGCCAGCGAGCACCGCCTGGCCGACCGCAAGTTACAGTTGCTCAACCAGCGCATCATGAACCTGCAGGAAGAAGAACGCTCAAGGCTTTCGCGCGAGCTGCACGACGGCATCAGCCAGGTGTTGGTGTCGATCAAGTTCCAGTTCGAGCTGGCTGCTCTGCAAATGGAGAGCGTGCAACTGCAAGGCAACGATCAACGCGGCCTGGAAACCCTGCGCCAGGGCACCGAGCGCCTGGGCGCCGCCATCGGCGAGATCCGCACCATTTCCCACGACCTGCGCCCTTCCCTGCTCGACACCCTGGGCCTGGCCGCCGCCGTCACGCAACTGGTCACCGAATTCGAGCAGCAGACGGGCCTGGCCATCCACTACACCCACAACCTGGGCCAGCTGAAACTGGCCGAGGGCGCCCCGGTGGCGCTGTTCCGCATTCTTCAGGAAGCGCTGACCAACATCGAACGTCACGCCCACGCGCAGAACGTCTACATCGACCTGCAAGGTGATAAAAAGCAGGTTCAGCTGAGCGTGCGCGACGATGGCATCGGCTTTCGGGTGGATGTTGCGCACCTGCAGGAGATACAGGGCGGCATCGGCTTGCGTAATATTCGCGAGCGCGTCGAGCATTTCCACGGCCAGCTCAACCTGTATTCGGCCCCTGGCCACAGCGAACTGACCGTGATCATGCCGGTCAGCGTCGCTGCCTGAACCTTCAACGAACAAGGAACCTGCCCCCGATCATGAGTGCCAGCCAGACCATCCGCATCGCCCTGGTCGACGACCATTCACTGGTCCGCGACGGCGTGCGCGCCCTGCTCTCGACCCGGCCGCTGTTCGAGGTGGTGGGCGAAGCGGAGAACGCCCAGCAGGCGATTGCGATGTGCGAAGCGGTCAAGCCCGACATCCTCTTGGTGGACATCGGCCTGCAGGACATGAACGGCCTGGAACTGACGCAGCTGATCCGCCAGCGCTGCCCGGCGATCAAGATTCTGATTCTGAGCATGTACGACAATCAGGAATACGTCGCCACCTCGATCCGCGCCGGCGCCAGTGGCTACGTCCTGAAGAACGCGCCGTCACGGGAAATCGTCGCGGCCATCGAGGCGATCGCCACCGGCGGCACCTTCTACAGTGCCGAGGTGACCCTCAAGCTGGTGTCGAAAAAGCCTGAAGAGAACGAACTGACCCCGCGCGAGGTGCAGGTGCTGGTGGGCCTGGCCAAAGGGCTGGACAACAAAACCATCGCCCGCGACCTGGCGATCAGCGTACGCACCGTGGAAACCCACCGCCTGAGCATCCGCCGCAAGCTGAACATCGACAAGCCGGCGGGGTTGGTGAAGTACGCGATGGAGCATGGGTTGTTGGTGCCCTGACAACGCCCCCTCTGTAGGAGCGACCGGGGTGGCGCTCCACTTCATTCGCGAAAATGTGTCAGGCGGTAAAGATGTATCGCCTGATCGATCTTCGCGAATGAATTCGCTCCTACAGGGTTACGCGACATCAACCCTTCGGCAGCGCCTGCTGCGCCGTCTCCTGATCCACCGGCAAGGCAAAGCGAAACGTCGCGCCCTGCCCCGGCACGTCCACCAGCGCCACCTGAATCCCGTGCAACTGCAGGATCTGATGCACGATCCGCAGCCCCAACCCGCCATCGCGCCGTGCGCCGCCGATATTGAACGGCCGCAGAAACAGCCCTTCGCGCAACTCAGCAGCGATCCCCGGGCCGCTGTCGCTGACCGTCACCTCGACGAACTGCCCCCTGGGCACCAGAGCAATCCTGATCTCGCCGCCAACCGGGGTATGGCGCAAGGCGTTGTCGAACAGGTTGGTCAGCACCCGCTCGATCAGCCCCAGGTCCGCGTGTACACCGGGCACCGAGGGCGGGAAAATCGGGGTCAGGGTCACCGATTTGGCCTCGGCGCCGAGCTCGAATTTCTGGAAGATGTCCTGCACCAGATCGGTCAGCGAGAAGCGCTCGATCACCGGCACCACGAAGCCATGCTCCAGGCGCACCAGCTCGAGCAGCGACTGCGCCAGCCCGCCGACTTTGCGGCTCTGGTCCAGGGCGATACCCAGATAGCGGCGGCGTTCCTCGGCGCTCAGGCTGGCGTCCTTGACCGACAGCACTTCCAGGTAGCCGTGCAGCGAGGCCAGCGGCGTGCGCAGGTCGTGGGAGATGTTCGCCACCAGCTCGCGGCGGTCCTGGCTCTGCCGGGTCAGGGTCTGCCACTGCTCGCTCAGGCGGTGCTGCATCTGGCGGAAACTGGCGTCGAGCACGGCGATTTCGTCGGCGCCCTGGCCCGGCTGCGCGATGGCCTCGGCCGGCAAGGCCACGGGTGCGGCGTTGATGTCGAAATGGCTGACCGAATCGGTCAGGCGCCGCAGCGGCCGGGTGATCCAGCCAAACGCGGTAAGGCCGGCGAACAGGCAGAGCAAGGCGATCAGGCCGATGGACCACAACGCGGTGCTCAAGGCCTCGCTGGTCGCCCCGCGCTCGGCAAAGCGATCATGGGCCTCGCCCAGCAGCACCACGTAGAGAAAGCCCGAAGGCTTGCCCGCCACCATCAACGGCGCTGCGCTGAACACCTTGCGCGTGTCGACGCTGCGCGGGTCGTCGCCCAGGATCGGCAGCGGCGCACCCGTGAGCAGCTGTTGCACCGGCCGCAGATCGACCCGGTCCCGCACAATCCGGTCCTTGGGCGCGGCGTCGCCGACGATCTTGCCGTCCATGTCCAGCAGGTACACCTCGACACTGGGGTTGACCAGCATCAACTGGCTGAACAGCTCGCGCACCGCGTCGGGTTTCAGGCCGTTGGCGTCCATCAGCTGGGTGTCGCGGGCGATGTGCTGGGCCAGGTCACGGGACAGGCCCTGCACCACTTCCAGCTCGTGCATCTTGTTCGAGCGCACCTGCAGCCAGACCGAGGTGCCGCAGCAGATCAGCAGCAACAGCGCGAAGACCAGCGACAGGCGCTGGGTCAGGGTCATCTTCACGAGGCCTCTCCCGGGTCGACGAACTTATAGCCGCGGCCCCACACTGTCAGAATGCGCAAAGGCTGGGCCGGATCGGCCTCGATTTTGGCGCGCAGGCGGTTGATGTGGGTGTTGACCGTGTGCTCGTAGCCTTCGTGGTTGTAGCCCCACACCGAGTTGAGCAGGTCCAGGCGCGAGAACACCTTGCCCGGCTGGCGGGCGAAGTAGTACAGCAGGTCGAACTCGCGAGGCGTGAGGTCCAGCGCCCGGCCTTCCAGCGAGGCCTCGCGGGTCAGCGGGTCGATGAACAGCCCGGCGCTGGACAGGCTGCCCGCTTCCATCTTCAGGTTGCGCGCCATGGCGTCGACCCGGCGCAGCAGCGCTTTGACCCGCGCCACCAGCTCCATCATCGAGAACGGCTTGGCCAGGTAGTCGTCGGCGCCCAGTTCCAGGCCGAGGATGCGATGCATTTCGCTGGAACGGGCGCTGGTGATGATGATCGGCGTGTAGCGCGTCATCGCCCGGGCGCGGCGGCAGATTTCCAGGCCGTCGACGCCGGGCAGCATCAGGTCGAGGATCAGCGCGTCCCAGCCGCCCTGCTCCAGCAGCCGCAGGCCCTTCTCGCCGTCGGCGCTATGTACCACTTCGAAGTGTTCGTCCCGCAGATGCAGGCAAATCAGGTCGGCGATATGGCTATCGTCTTCGACCACCAGAATGCGTTTGGGCTGATCCATGTCAGGGAAACCTTGCCGGCGCCGGATGGCGCGATGGGCCCATTGTGCCGATTTTGCCGGCGGGCAGTTATCACGAATTGTTTAACTCTCGGTGAGGATTCCGGGAACAGGCCGCGCGCAGGATTGCCCCATCGCATCACCGCCGCCCCAACCGTGGCAGGCAGCCGGTGCCAAGGAGACCCTCATGCTTTCAAGACGACAATTCATGGTACTGAGCAGCAGCGCCGGGGTGGCCGCCATCGCCCTGGGCGTACTGCCCAAGTTCGCCGATGGTGAAACCCTGACCCCGGCCGACTCGCCCATCGGCAGCTTCGAAGTCAGCCACAGCGACGCCGAGTGGCACACGCTGCTCACCGATGACCAGTTCGCGGTGTTGCGCCGCGAAGCCACCGAACGCCCCTACAGCAGTCCGCTCAACGACGAACACCGCAACGGCACCTTCGCCTGCGCCGGTTGCCAGCTGCCGCTGTTTTCCTCCAGCACCAAGTTCGACAGCCACACCGGCTGGCCCAGCTTCTGGCAGCCGCTGGACAACGCCACGGGCATTCGCACCGATACCTCGTTCGGCGTGCTGCGCAAGGAAGTCCACTGCCGCCGCTGCGGCGGGCACTTGGGGCACGTGTTCACCGACGGGCCCAAGCCAACGGGATTGCGTTATTGCATGAACGGGTTGGCGATGAGTTTCACCCTAACGTCCTGATAGCAGGTAAGCCTGTGGGAGTGAGCTTGCTCACGAAGGCGGCAGGTCCGCTTGAACAGATGCCGCATCTACCGAATCTTCGTGAGCAAGCTCACTCCCACAGGTGCTCCGATATCCGCTCCGATGTCTTCATGAACTGATTCTGAAGGGAATTACCCCATGCTCCTGATCATCCTTGCCTATCTCGGCGGTGTGCTGACCATCGTCAGCCCCTGCATCCTGCCGGTGCTGCCTTTCGTGTTCGCCCGCACCGGCCAACCTTTCGTGCGCAGTGGCCTGCCGTTGCTGGTGGGCATGGCCCTGACCTTCGCCCTGGTGGCGACCCTGGCGGCCGTCGGCGGGGGCTGGGTGGTCCAGCTCAACCAGTATGGCCGCGGCCTTGCGCTGGTGTTCGTGGCGCTGTTCGGCCTGACCCTGCTGCTGCCCAAGCTGGCCGAGCGCCTGACGCGCCCGCTGGTGGCGGCCGGCAGCAAACTGTCGGAAAACGCCGGGGTCAACGCCGAACCCAGCCCTTGGGCTTCGTTCCTGATCGGCGTTGCCACGGGCCTGCTGTGGGCGCCCTGTGCCGGCCCGATTCTGGGTCTGGTCCTGACCGGCGCCGCCCTACAAGGCGCGAGCGTCGGCACCACGCTGTTGCTGCTGGCCTACGCCGCCGGCGCTGCCACCTCGCTGGCCCTGGCCCTGCTGCTGGGCGGCAAGGTGTTCAGCGCGATGAAACGCTCGCTGGGTGCCGGTGAGTGGATTCGTCGCGGTCTGGGTGCTGCCATGCTGGCGGGGGTTGCAGCCATTGCGCTGGGCCTGGACACCGGCATCCTGACCCGCATCTCCACCGCCTCCACCAGCAGCCTGGAGCAATCGCTGGTTGGCCGTCTGACCGGCAAAACCGGCGACAGCAACCTGGCCCAGGGCGGAGCGATGATGGCGCAGAACATTCCCGGCAGCGATCAGGGTGGCGCCATGATGATGGCGGCGAAAACCACCTCCGACAGCCTGCCGGTCGAAGGCCAACTGCCGAGCCTCAATGGCGCGGTGCAGTGGCTCAATTCCGAACCGCTGACCGCCGAGCAGCTCAAAGGCAAGGTGGTGCTGGTCGACTTCTGGACCTACTCGTGCATCAACTGCCTGCGCAGCCTGCCGTACGTCAAGGCCTGGGCCGACAAATACCGCGATCAGGGCCTGGTGGTGATCGGTGTGCACGCCCCTGAATTCGCCTTCGAACGCGACGTGAAGAACGTCACCAAAGCAATGAAGGATCTGGGCATCAACTACCCGGTGGCGATCGACAACGACTACAAGATCTGGCGCGCCTTCGACAACCAGTACTGGCCTGCCCACTACTTCGCTGACGCCCAGGGCCGCATCCGTTATCACCACTTCGGTGAAGGCGCCTACGACGAGTCCGAGCGGGTGATTCAGCAGTTGCTGCGCGAAGCCGGCAAGGGCCAGATCACCAGCGACCTGATCGACGCCAGCGGCAAGGGCGTGCAACAGGCGGCCGACATGAACGAGGTCAAATCGCCGGAAACCTACCTGGGCTTCGAGCGCGCCGAGAACTTCGTCTCCCCCGGCGGCGCCAAGGGTGACCGCGCGGCCAGCTACAGCACTCCGCAATCGCTGGCACTCAACAGCTGGGGCCTGGATGGCCAGTGGAACATCGCTGCCGAGCGCGCCAGCCTCACCGCGGCCAACGGCAAGATCAGCTACCGCTTCCATGCCCGCGACCTGCACCTGGTGCTGGGCCCAGGCAGCGACGGCAAGCCGGTGCGTTTCAAGGTGATGATCGACGGCAAAGCCCCGGGCGATGCCCACGGCACCGACGTCGCACCGGACGGCAGCGGCACGGTCACCGAGCAGCGCCTGTATCAGCTGGTGCGCCAGCCGGGCGACGTCGCCGACCACACCTTCAGCATCGAGTTCAGCGACCCGGGCGTGTCTGCCTACGCCTTCACCTTCGGTTGATTGACCTGTTCGAGGAGAATCAGAGATGAAAACTTTCAGCCTCAATCGTATAGCTCAAGGCTGCTCCGCCTGGCGTCGCACCGGCCTGCGCGTGCTGCTGGGCGCCGCCTTGCTGCAGACCGCCGCCTGTTCGTTCGCCGCCGAAGACGCGGTGAGCATCGCTCCGCCGCAGAAAGACGAAATCACCACCTCCGCCGGCACCGAAACCGCCGTCCTGGCCGGTGGCTGCTTCTGGGGTGTGCAGGGCGTGTTCCAGCATGTGCAGGGCGTGACCGAAGTGGTCTCGGGTTATGCCGGCGGCAAGGCCGAAACTGCGCATTACGAGCGCGTCGGCGATGGCGATACCGGGCATGCCGAATCGGTGAGGATCACCTACGACCCATCGAAGGTCAGCTACGGCAAGCTGCTGCAGATCTTCTTCTCGGTGGCCCACAACCCCACCGAACTCAACCGCCAGGGGCCTGACCACGGCACGCAATACCGCTCGGCGATCTTCGCCGAAAACCCCGAACAGCAAGCGATCGCCCAGGCCTACATCGCCCAGCTGGATGCGGCCAAATCCTTCAACGCGCCCATCGTGACGAAGATCGAGCAGTACAACGGTTTCTACCCGGCGGAGGACTACCACCAGAACTTCCTGACCAACCACCCGACCTACCCGTACATCGTCATCAACGACCTGCCCAAGGTCGGCCAGCTGAAGCAGCTGTTCGCCGATCGCTACAGCGAACAACCGGTGTTGCTGAAAACCGCCCGCTGACAACCCACCAGAAAATGTAGGAGCCGGCTTGCTGGCGAATGCGGTTGGTCATTCAACACTGCTGTGTCTGACCTGCAGCATTCGCCAGCAAGCCGGCTCCTACAGGGTTTGTCAGATCCTCACGATCCGTGTCTGTCGGGATGGCACGGGAGCGCCATCACAAACCAAAGTATGACCGGCAGACACCTGTGTATCCGCCACCTGTACCAAGGTACAAGTGACGGCATTCGGTCGCAGGCATACCTTTGAGCCATTCCTGTCATGCAGGCCAGAGCTCTCTTGATGCAGTGGGATGCAGACCTTACCGCACAGGCCGTCCAACCGATGCCGAGGAGATTCGCCATGTTTGCCGATGTCGATCCAAAGCCCGGACTCAACGCCGAGTTCGCCGCCGACGCCCACGGGCTGTACACCACCTTGCACGGCCAGCAGCGCCAGGCGTTTCTCCAACTGCTGCAGGCCCACCGCCAGACCACCGAACAGGCCGGCGGTTTTGCCCGCGAAGTGCGCTGGCGGCTGCGCAGCCTGAACTATCAGGCGATCAAGGAGCTGTTCAAGGATCTGGATCAGTCGACCCGGCATTTCGTGAGTTTCCTGGGCTCGCGCATTCAGTTGCTCGGCGGCCAGGTCGCCGAAGATCACCTGCCCACAGCGCCGGTGCCAGACGCTGAACAGGCCCCCGGTTTTCGTGAGTGCTTCAAGGAAATTCATCAACTGGCACAGCAACTGACCACGTTGACCGGCCAGGCCCAGGGTTTCATGGACCGCGCCGTGGACGCCGGCGACTACGCCACCGCCAACCTGGTCAGCGAGCTGCTGTACCGCACCAACCAGTTGGTGTGCAAGATCCGCATGGACATCCCGTCCGGCGCCTCGTTCACCAGCGAATGCCGCCAGCCGACGCGGCCCAACGCCTGGTTCTCGACCATGGAAGTCTGGGCGCAGAGCCCGGGGATCGCGGCCTTTGCCTCCACCCGCAGTATTCATATGTGAAGTGTTGTCGCGTGCTGTTCTCTCCTCCTCTTGGCGCCCGTACAGGGCGCCCTTTTTTTATGAAACGTCTACGCTTGATGAGCCTCGAATCCCGGCCCGAGGCCGATACGGGCAGGCGCAAACAGCCAAGGCAGTGCAACACGGAAAAAAGGCGCACACGCGTCCAATAAGAAGATCGTTCACCCAGGAAGACTAACTGTCCCAAACCGGAGCCTGATAATGAATAAACTCACCACCGTGGCGGGCGCACCCGTCGTTGACAACCAGAACTCGCAATCGGCCGGCCCCCGCGGCCCGCTGATGCTGCAAGACGTCTGGCTGCTGGAAAAACTCGCGCACTTCGACCGCGAAGTGATCCCGGAGCGTCGCATGCACGCCAAGGGTTCGGGGGCATTCGGCACCTTCACCGTGACCCACGACATCAGCCGCTACACCAAGGCGCAGCTGTTCTCGCAAATCGGCAAACAGACCGACATCTTCATCCGCTTCTCCACCGTGGCCGGCGAGCGCGGCGCGGCCGATGCCGAGCGCGACATCCGCGGTTTTGCCGTGAAGTTCTACACCGAGCAAGGCAACTGGGACCTGGTGGGCAACAACACCCCGGTGTTCTTCCTGCGCGACCCGCTGAAATTCCCCGACCTGAACCACGCGGTCAAACGCGACCCGCGCACCAACCTGCGCAGCGCCGAGAACAACTGGGATTTCTGGACCTCGCTGCCCGAAGCTCTGCACCAGGTCACCGTGGTCATGAGCGACCGTGGTATCCCGGCCTCGTACCGGCACATGCACGGCTTCGGCAGCCACACCTTCAGCTTCATCAGCCCGCAGAACGAGCGTTTCTGGGTCAAGTTCACCCTGAAAACCCAACAGGGCATCAAGAACTTCACCGATGCCGAAGCCGCCGAGGCCGTGGCCGGTGACCGCGAAACCCACCAACGCGACCTGTTCGATGCCATCGAGAAAGGCGACTTCCCGCAGTGGAAGCTGTTCGTGCAGGTGATGCCCGAGCAGGACGCCAACACCTACAACATTCACCCTTTCGATCTGACCAAGGTCTGGCCGCACGCCGACTACCCGCTGATCGAAGTCGGCGTGCTGGAGTTGAACCGCAACCCGGACAACTACTTCCACGACGTCGAGCAGGCCGCGTTCAACCCGGCCAACGTGGTGCCGGGCATCAGCTTCTCGCCGGACAAAATGCTGCAGGGCCGCCTGTTCTCCTACGGCGACGCCCAGCGTTATCGCCTGGGGGTCAACCACCACCAGATCCCGGTGAACACGCCCAAATGCCCGGTCAACAGCTACCACCGCGACGGCCAGATGCGCGTCAACAGCAACGCCGGCGGCACCATCGGTTACGAGCCCAACACCAAGGGCGCGTGGGTCGAGCAGCCGGACTTCGCCGAGCCGCCGCTGGAACTGCACGGTGCAGCCGCCAACTGGGACTTCCGCAAGGACGACGATGACTACTACTCCCAGCCACGCGCGCTGTTCCGCCTGATGAACGCTGCGCAACAGCAGGCGCTGTTCGACAACACCGCCCGCGCCATCAGCGGTGCGTCGGCGGCGGTGCAGCAGCGCCACATCGACAACTGCACCAAGGCCGACCCGGCCTACGGCGCAGGCGTTGCCGCGGCGATCGAGAAGTTGCGCTGAACCTATCTCGTAGAGACCGATAAACAGCGTTGACACACAGGGGTGTTCAGGCCACGGTACTGACACCCCTTTTCTTCGCCTGCGATTCGACGCCGAGTGCCCGCCATGAACGACCTTGCGCAATTGAACGAAACCCATGGCCTGCTGCTGGTGTTCGTCAACGTGCTGCTGGAGCAGATCGGTCTGCCGGTACCGGCCTATCCGACGCTGATCGTCACCGGCGCGCTGGCGATGCAGAGCAAACCGCTGCTCGGCGCCGGGGTGCTGGTGGCGATGTTCGCCTGCCTGATCGCCGACGCCCTGTGGTACTGGGCGGGCAAGCGCTACGGCGGCACGCTGCTGAAAACCGTGTGCAAGATTTCCCTGTCCCAGGACACCTGCATCCGCCAGGGCCTGACCGTGTACGACCGGGTCGGGCCACGGGCGATGCTGCTGTCCAAGTTCCTGCCCGGCGCCGGCGCCCTGGTCACCACCGTGGCCGGCATGAACGCCACGCCGTTCGGCATTTTCATGCGCTACTCGCTGGCCGGTTCGTTTATCTGGGCAGGCTCCGCGCTGCTGCTGGGCATGCTGTTTACCGACGCGTTGATTCCGCTGCTGGACTGGCTCAGTGGTTATCTACCGCTGGCCATCGCTGGCGTGGTCGGGGCCCTGGCGCTGTTCATCGCCTGGAAATACTGGAAACGCCGCCGCCTGATCGCACGCACCGCCCAGGTACCGCGCATCACCGTGCCACAGTTACTGGCCCTGCAGAACAGCGAACAGGCGCCGGTGGTCATCGACGTGCGGCCCAAATTCCATACCGCGGTGGTCGAGGGCATTCCCGGCGCGGTGTCGATCAGCCTGGAGGAGCCGCTGCAGCCCTGGGTCGAGCAGTTGGGCGACGTCGACATGGTGTTCTACTGCGCCTGCCCCAACGAACTGTCCGCCGCCCTGCTCGCGCAGAAGCTCAGCAAACACGGCCTGACCCGAGGCAAGGCGCTGGTCGGCGGGCTGGATGCGTGGCGCGATGCGCAATCCGATCAGCAGATCCCGGGCCAGACAGCCACCGCCTGACGTCTCTCAGGCGATGTCGATCACCACTTTACCTTTCGCGCTACCGCTTGCGACCCGCTCGTAGGCCTGATTGACCTCGGCCAGGGTAAAGCGCTGCTCATCCAGCAATACGCGCAATTGCCCGGCCTCGGCCATGCGGGTGGCCTCGGCCATGATCTCGCCGTGGTGCCTGCGACCCTTGCCGGTCAGCAATGGCAAGAGCGTGAACACGCCCGAATAGGTCGCGCCGCGAAACGACAGGGGCGCGAGCTTGTGTTCGCCCCAACCCAGGCAGCTGACCACATGGCCGCTGTAGATGCGCGCGGCGGCGAAGGACGCATCCAGGGTCGCCCCGCCCACGGTGTCATAGACAATGTCGAAACCTTCGCCGGCGGTGTATTCGGCCATGTAGCGCTCTACGCTCTGTGCACGATAGTCGATGGCCGTTGCGCCAAGACCTTCGATCGTTTTCAGGCTGGAGGCTGAGCCGGTGGCGAACACCTCGGCGCCGTAGGCTTTGGCGATCTGCACCGCAACATGCCCGACCCCGCCCGCACCGCCATGCACCAGCACCTTCTGGCCGCTGCTCACCCGAGCGCGGTCGACCAGCCCTTCCCACGCGGTAATGAACACCAGCGGCAAGGCGGCCGCTTCGCGCATGCTCAGGTTGTGCGGCTTGCGCGCCAGCAGGTCGGCGTCCACCGCGATGTACTGCGCCAGCGCACCCTGATTGCCACCGATGCCACCGGCCATGCCGTACACCTCATCGCCGACCGCAAAGGCCGTCACGCCCGCGCCCAGCTTGTGCACCACACCGGCCAGGTCCATCCCCAGCACGGCAGGCAACGGCTGGCGCGCATGGCCGCCCTTGCCGGCGTGAATCTTGGTGTCCAGCGGGTTGACCGCACTGGCCATGACCCGTACCAGTACCTGGCCAACGCCCGGTTCGGGGATGTTCAAGATTTGCAGCGCAAGTGGGTTTTGATGATCGACGGCGACAGCGGCTTGCATGGTACTCATGGCGGTTTTTCCTGATTCGAGGGCCTCAATGCGAGGCGATGAACAGAGTTTGAACCGCAGAAACCATGCCGATAAGACGATAGATCTCTATAGTATTTATTCCGTTAAGCCACCAAATGACCGAGCGATGGACACTCTTCAGGCCATGACCATGTTCGTGCGGGTGGTCGAGCGCGGCAGTTTTTCTGCGGTCGCGCGGGAGCTGGGCACGACCCAACCGACCGTCAGCAAGCAGATCGACGCCCTGGAAAAACGCTTGGGCGGTCGCCTTATCGCCCGCAGCACCCGGCAGTTGTCGCTGACCGACGAAGGCCAGCGCTACTACCGCCAGTGCCGGGAAATCCTTGCCGCGATCGACACCGCCGAACTCAGCTTCCAGACCGGCCGCGAGGCCGTGGCCGGGCCTTTGCGCATCGCCTCGTCGGTGAGTTTCGGCCGTTTGCAGATTGCACCGCGGTTGCAGGGCTTTCTCAGCCGTTACCCCGAGGTCACGGTGGACCTGTTGCTCAGCGATCAGAACGTCGATCTGGTCAGCGAGGGCATGGACGTGGCGATCCGCATTGGCGAATTGAAGGACAGCAGCCTGATCGCCCGGCAGATCGGCCTGACCCGACGCCTGCTGGTCGCCGCCCCCGACTATCTGCAGCGCCATGGGACGCCGCAAACAGCCGCCGAGCTGCGCGGGCACAACTGCGTGCTGTTCAATCTGCTGGAGGATTTCGACACCTGGGTGTTCGACGGCGGACAACAGCATGTGCGGGTGCGCGGCAACGTGCGCAGCAACAACAGCGAGGCGATCCGGCAGATGGTGCTCAGCGGGCTGGGGATTTCGCTGTCGCCGTCGTGGTTGTACCGGCAGGACATCGCGAAAGGTCGGGTGGTGCAGCTGTTGCCACAGCTGACCCCGGCCGCCCTGCCCATCCACGCCCTCTCCCCGGCCAACCGCAGGCAATCGGCGCGGGTGCGGGCGTTTGTGGATTTTCTGGCAGAGGCCTTTGAAGCGGATGCGGATTTGCGGTGATCCGCTTTTGATTCTGGCCGAAGGCCGTAGGAGCCCGGCTTGCCAGCGATCTGGCGCGCAGCGGCAGCAAATTCATGCACCTTGGCCGTGTCATACACACCGCATGCATAGAATTTACTGCCGGTTTCCGGCAGATCGCTGGCAAGCCGAGCTCCCACGCCCTCCGGGCAGAAGCCTTTCGGCAGTGCGTGTCAGTGCAAAACGCTCTGCAAGAACTGCCGCGTGCGCGGGTGTTCCGGTGCGCTGAACACCTGCGCTGGCGGGCCCATTTCGACGATCTTGCCGCCGTCGAAAAACACCACCCGGTCAGCCACTTCCCGGGCAAAACCCATTTCGTGGGTGACCACGATCATGGTCATGCCCTCGGCGGCCAGCCCCTTCATCACGCTCAGCACTTCGCCCACGGTTTCCGGGTCCAGTGCCGAGGTGGGCTCATCGAACAGCAACAGGCGCGGTTTCATCGCCAGCGCGCGGACGATCGCCACCCGTTGCTGCTGGCCGCCGGACAGCTCGCTCGGATAACCCTCGGCCTTGTGCTTCAGGCCCACGCGATCGAGCAACGCCAGCGCATTGGCCTGGGCATCGGCCTTGCTCACGCCCTTGACCTTGACCGGGGCCAGGATCATGTTGCCCATCACCGTCATGTGCGGAAACAGCGTGTAGTCCTGGAACACCATGCCGATGTCTTCACGCAAGCGGGCCATGGCCTTGCGGTCGTCGGCGCGCACCGAATCGCCGCCGTCCACCACCACGCTGCCCGCCGAGGGTTCCTCCAGGCTGTTGAGGCAGCGGATGAAGGTCGACTTGCCCGAACCGCTGGGCCCGATGATCACCACCACCTCGCCCTGTGCCACGTCCAGGTCGACACCCTTGACCACTTCCACCGAGCCGAAATGTTTGTGCAGCCCGCGCACTGTCAGCATCGGTTTCATAGGCCGGCCTGCGCGCGGGTTGCCGCCTGAAGTGATTCCTGAGCGGCCTGCAGGCGGTCACGCCGGGCCTGATTGGCTTGGCGCTCCTGCTGCAACCGCGCGTTGGCGCGAATCAGGCTCGGCCGCAGCGACGACAGCGCAGGGCCACCCGCCGAAGCGCGGGACTGCACGTTGGCGGTCGGGTCCAGGCATTCGCGGACCTTGTCCGCCGGCAGGTTCAGGGCATGGCCCAGTTGCTCGCGAGCACAGACGTCGACCATTTCGGTGTCGATGCGGTGTGCCGGCAAGCCTGCGTCCATCGCCATGCGCACGGCGGCGCCGACGATATGATGCGCTTCGCGGAAAGACAGATCGGCTTCACGCACGATCAGGTCGGCCAGCCCGGTGGCGGTGGAGAAATCCTCGCCGGCGCGGCGCCCGGCCAGGTCGGCGTTCGGCGTTGCGGTGCGCAGCACCAGCTCCAGCAGTTTCAGGCAGCGCAGGCTTTCCTCGGCCGCCTCCCAGAAGCCTCGGGTCCCCTCGCGGTTGCCGTCGCCGGTGTGGGAGAAGTTGCTGCCCTTGACCGTCACGCTGGCCGCCATCAGCAGGCCGACGATATGCCCGGTCCGGCCCTTGAGGTATTCCAGCACGGTCGGATTCTTCTTCTGCGGCATGATGCTCGAGGTCGCCGCCACGCTGTCCGGGAAATCGATCAGGCTGAACTCATGGGTGCTCCAGACAAAGTAATCCTGCGCCACCCGGCTCCAGAACACCGACAGCAGGCTCAGGTGCGACAGGCTTTCCAGAATGAAATCCCGCGAACCCACAGCGTCCAGCGCGTTGTCCAGATAACCGTCGAAACCCAGCAGTTCGGCGGTGCGCGCCCGGTCGATGTCGAACGGCGTACCGGCGAAGGCTGCGGCGCCCAGCGGGCTCTGGTTCATCGATTCCAGGGTCTGGGTCAGGCGCTTGCAGTCGCGCTCCAGCGCCTGCTCCACCGCCGACAGGTAGTAGCCGTAGGTGATCGGCTGCGCCGGTTGCAGGTGGGTGTAACCGGGCATCACCACTTCGGCGAACACTTCGGCGTTGTTCAACGCGGTCTGGCGGGTCTGGATCAGCACATCAATCAGCGCCATCAGCACTTCCCGGCAACGCATGCGGTCCAGGGTGGCGAGGATGTCGTTGCGGCTGCGCCCGGTGTGCAGGCGGCCGCCGACATCGGTGCCGATCTGCTCGATCAGGTGCGCTTCATAGTTGAAGTAGGCGTCTTCGCGGGACGGGTCGAGGGTGACCACACCCGGCCCCGCCGCTTCCATGTCCAGCACGCCCTTGGCCAGGGCGCTGGCGTGTTCGCCGCGAATCAGGCCCTGCTCGGCGAGCATCACGATGTGCGCCTTGTTGACGTTGCCCAAGTTGAGGAAACCGTCGGCAAACCCTTCCAGACGAGGCCGATAGATGAACTCGTTGACCTCGGGGGCGGTGGCTTCCTTCAAGCGACGACTGACTTTGGATTCTTGCATGATCAAACCCCTTGACGAGTAACGCGCATCGCCGGACGACCCAGGCGACGTTCGAGATAACGGCTGAGCCAGCTCAGCAATGAACAGATGACGAAATACACCACCAGCACCGCGCCATAGACGGCGAACGCGGGGCTCACACCGGTCATGACCGTGGAGCGCTCGACGATGATCTGACCGACCTTGAGGAACTCGCTCACGCCCACCAGTGCCCCCAGCGAGGTGGCCTGCACCAGCATGGTCAGCAGCCCCGTGTAGGCCGGCAGGATCGCCTTCAGTGATTGCGGGGCAATCACGTGCAGGTAGATCTGCCAGGGCCGCAGGCCCAGGGTCCAGGCGCTTTTCCACTGATGCCGATTCACCGACTCAAGGCCGCCGCGCACGATCTCGATGCCGTTGGCACTGCCCCACAGCGTCAGGCCCGTGACCACTGCGGCAAAAGGGCTCAGATCGAGGCCGAACATCGGCGCACCGAAGAAGATGAAGAACACGTTGACGATCAGCGGGATCGAGCGAAACAGCTCGACGTAGCCGTGAATCGCCCACCACAGCACCCGGTTCTTCAGCGTCGCCAGCACGCCGAACACCGTGGAAATGAGCGTGGTGAACAGCAGGATCACCAGCGCCAGGCGCACAGTCATCCACAGTCCCTTGAGCACGAAACCCCAGTTTTCAATCAGGAAATTCATACGGGCCTCAGTGCCTGAAAGGACGTTGCAGGTGGGCCGACAGGCGTCCGGTCGCAAGCGACAGGAGCGCCACCAGGGTCAGGTACATCACGCAGATCGCACTGAACATCTCGATGGCCCGAAAGTCGGTGGCAATCCGGTCCACCGCCACGAACGTCAGCTCCGCAAGGCCGATGGCCTGCAAGTACGACGAGTTTTTCAGCAGCGAGATCGCGGTGTTGAGCACCGCCGGCAAGCTGGTGCGAAAGGCGATCGGCAAGGCCACCAGATAGAAGTACTGGTGCGGCTTGAGACTCAAGGCCATGCTCGCCTCACGCATCTTGTTCTCCACCGTGGCCAGCCCGCCGCGCATGTTCTCCACCTGATAGGCACCGGCCCACAGCGACAGGCACAGCACCCCGGACCAGAACAGCGACAGCTCCAGACCGATGGCCGGCAAGCCGTAGAAGATGAAGAACAGTTGCACCAGGATCGGCGTGTTGCGGATCAGCTCGACGTACAGCACCACGGCCTGCGCCAGAAACGGAATCCGGAAGGCGCGCACGGCGCCCCCGAGAATGCCGATCAGCAGCGAACAGCCGATGGCCAGCAGTGAGACTCGCAGCGTCATCAGCACGCCGTCGAGCAAGGCTGGCCACTGCGCCAACAGATAATTGAAATCGAAATCCATGACGGCGCCCGATCAGAGTTTTTCTTCAGGCTTGGCCTGTTCGAACACACTCAAGTAGTAGCTCTGGATGTTTTCCGGGACGTACTCCTGCACCCAGCCACGAAACAGCTTGTCTTCGTGCATCTTGGCCACGGCCGCACTCAGGTAATCGCGAAAGGCTTCGTCGTTCTTGCGCACGCCAATGGCCGCGTCGGAAATCTGGAACGGCTCGTTGATCAGGCGCGCATCGCCGTCGTTGGCGGCGACCACCACCAGCGTCGCGGCGTCGTGGGTGTAGGCGTCGGCGCGGCCCTGACGAAAGGTCTGCAGGGCGTCGGCGGCGCTGTTCATGCGCAGGGTCTTGACCTCGGGCATATGGTCTTCGAACCACTTGGCCTGCACCGAGCCCTTGAGGGTGGCCAGGGTCTTGCCGTTGAGGTCCTTGATCGATTTGATCGGGCTGTCCTTCTTCACCACCACGTCACTGGCGCCCCAGCGATACGGCGTGGTGAAGTCGATCACCCGCTGGCGTTCCGGCGTGACGCCCAGAGTGGCGATGAGGAAATCGACCTTGCGCCCGATCAGCTGCGGCACGCGGTTTTCAGCGGTGACGCAGGTGAACGTGACTTTGTCCTTGGAGCCCAGCGCCCAGAGAGCGATCTGCTTCGACATCTCGACTTCGACGCCAGCGTAGTTACCGCTGCTGTCCTGGAAACCATAAGGGGGTTGATCGCAGCGCACTCCGGCGTGCAGTTGCCCGGCCTGCTTGATTTCATCCGGCACAGGCGGCAGATCGGCCGCATACACCTGCGCCAATCCGGCGAGGGAAACGCTTGAAACGGCCAGTGCACGAACGAGGAACTTCAACGAAAACGACATATTGCCTCCTGGTAAGCGATCAGCGAGGGGCCGTACGACGCGGCACCACGCACAGATTTCAAGGGCAGACTTTTTTTATAGGTGGAGCTCAGCGAGAATTGCCGCGGCCTGTTGTGTGAGCCAGGACGTCGGTCCATCGTGTCCGTCTGCGCGAACTGTCGATGTCGAAAACAGTTATAAAGCCTCTGGCTCATGCCAACAAATGACAATACATTGGTCACCCATACCGAATTGATATGGCCTGCCATGAACTTCAAACAAGTCGAAGCCTTCCGCGCCGTGATGTTGAGCGGCTCGATGACCGCCGCCGCCGAATCGCTGCACACCTCGCAACCGAACATCAGCCGCCTGATTGCGCAGCTTGAACGCGCCAGCGGATTCAAATTGTTCGAGCGTGTGGGCGGCCGGCTGCTGGCCACCGATGAAGGGGCAGCCTGGTTTGCCGACGTGGAGCGGGCGTTCATCGGCCTGCAGAGCCTGGAAAAATCGGCGCAGAACATTCGCCGTGGCGGCACCGGGCAGCTGCGCATTGCAGCGGTGCCGTCGCTGTCGCTGACCGTGCTGCCCCGGGTGATCCAGCGCTTTCGTCAGGAAAACCCGGAGGCTGCGATTTCCATCCACACTAGCGACTCGCCGATGGTCGCCCACTGGGCGGCCTCGCAGTTCTGCCATGTGGCGCTGGCGTCGTATGTGGGTGAGGACATGCCCGGGGTGAGCACGCAGAAGATTTGCGATGTACCGGGGGTGTGCGTGTTTCCCAAAGGGCATCGGCTGGGCGCGCTGGCGTCGGTCAAGCCGGAGGACCTGCGCGGCGAGGAGTTCATTTCCCTGTCGCTGAACGACGGCTCGCGCACCCGGGTCGACCGGGTGTTCGCCGAAGAACGGGAGTACCGCAAGCTGAACGTGGAAACGCCCTACGCCGCCACCGTCTGTTCATTGGTGGCGCTGGGGCTTGGGGTGAGCATCGTCAGCCCCATGGTCGCCCGGGAATACCTGCACATGGGCGTGGAAACCCGGCCGTTCCTGCCGGAAATCCGCTTCTCCACCTACCTGCTGCTGCCCGAAGACCGCCCGCAGAGCCTGCTGAGCCAGCGCTTCAGTGTGTTGATTCAGGAGATGCTCAGCGAGGCGAGCAAGGGGTGGATGTAGCTATACCAGGGAACGCCACCGAACCTGTAGGAGCGAAGACGTTTGGCCGAAACGAATGCATCGCCTGCCCCATCGTTCGCGAATGAATTCGCTCCTACAGGGATCTGGGTCTGGTCACTGATCTTGTGGCAAAACACCGATCTGTAGGAGCGAATTCATTCGCGAAAATCGTTCGAGCGACACAAACGCATCGCCTGTCCCGGCCATTCGCGAATGAATTCGCTCCTACAGGGGGGCTGTGTCTAGCGTGGAGGGATCAAATCCCTTCCAGCGCCAGGTCCATCGCGAAGTAGGTGAAGATCAGGTCCGCGCCCGCGCGCTTGATCGCGCCGAGGGACTCGCGTACCACGCGGCCTTCGTCGATGGCACCGGCCTGGGCACCGAACTTGATCATCGCGTATTCGCCGCTGACCTGATACGCCGCCAGCGGCAGGTTCGAGGCTTCGCGGATGTCGCGGATGATGTCCAGGTACGCGCCGGCCGGCTTGACCATCAGCGCGTCGGCGCCTTCGGCTTCGTCCAGCAGCGATTCGCGCAGCGCTTCGCGGCGGTTCATCGGGTTCATCTGGTAGCTCTTGCGGTCGCCCTTGAGCACCGAACCACCCGCCTCGCGGAACGGGCCGTAAAGCGAGGACGCGAACTTGGTCGAATAGGCCATGATCGGCGTCTGATGAAAACCTGCCGCATCCAGTGCTGCGCGAATCGCGCGCACCTGACCGTCCATCGCCGCAGACGGCGCAATCACGTCAGCACCGGCGCGGGCCGCCATCACCGCCTGTTTGCCGAGGTTCTCGATCGTCGCATCGTTATCGACATGACCGTCGTGCATCACGCCACAGTGGCCGTGGTCGGTGTACTCACAGAAGCAGGTGTCGGACATCACGATCATTTCCGGCACGGCGTCCTTGATGGTGCGCGACATGCGCGACACCAGGCCGTTCTCGCGCAGGGTGTCGCTGCCGGTGGCGTCCAGATGATGGGACACGCCAAAGGTCATCACCGACTTGATCCCGGCGCGGGCATAGCGCTCGACTTCCTGGGCCAGCTTCTTCTCCGGGATGCGGCGCACGCCGGGCATGCTGGTGATCGGCACGAAATCGTCGATTTCTTCCTCGACGAAGATCGGCAGCACGAGATCGTTCAGGGTGAATTCGGTTTCCTGGAACAGCGCGCGGAAGTTGGCATTGCTGCGCAGGCGACGTGGACGGGCGGCGGGAAACAGACTGGACATGGCAGTTCCTGAAAAAAAGGTACGAAAACGACCGGGGCACGACGGGGTGCGCCGGGTTCAATGGCGCGAAGCTTATGCCTGCACCGGCCTCGATTCAAATGGCACGACAAGAAAGTCCCTTACCGAAGCCGTAACAGTGCCCTTGCAACCCCTTCGCAAAACCTGCGAACCAAGCTGCAGGCGCCGGGTCATTAGCCTTGAGCGGCAGCCGCACCGGCAGCACGATCTTCTGGCAGATACCCACCTTGAACAGCCTGCACGATGTGCGCAACAACCGCTCTCTGGACGGCCTGAACTTCTTTCTCGCCGACGTTCGCGACGGCCTGGGGCCTTATCTCGCGATCTACCTGCTGGCCGTGCACAAGTGGGACCCGGCGAGCATCGGCCTGGTCATGACCCTGGCTGGTATAGCCGCTTTACTCACCCAGACGCCAGCGGGTGCGCTGATTGACCGCACCCGCAGCAAGCGGCTGGTAGTGATCGTCGCTGCACTGCTGGTGACCGCCGGCTGTCTGGTCTTGCCGTTCATCCACAGCTTCACCTGGGTGCTGATCACCCAGGCCCTGAGCGCCATCGCAGGCTCGGTGTTCGCCCCGGCCATCGCCGCCATTTCATTGGGCATTACCGGCCCCAAGGCCTTCACCCGCCGCACCGGGCGCAACGAGACCTGGAACCACGCCGGCAACGCCTGCGCGGCGCTATTGGCGGGCGGGTTTTCCTGGCTGTTCGGCCCGATTGCGGTGTTCTACCTGATGGCGTTCATGGCGCTGGCGAGCATCGCGGCGGTGAGCCTTGTGGACGGCAACGCCATCGACCACGAGGTGGCCCGCGGTTTCGACCCGGCCAACGATCCGTCCCATGAGCAACCCTCGGGGCTGGCGGCATTGCTGGGCAACCGCGCCCTGCTCACTTTCGCCATCTGCTGCGGGCTGTTCCACCTGGCCAACGCGGCGATGCTGCCACTGGTGAGCCAGAAGCTGTCGCAGATCGACGTGCAACTGGCAACGCCGCTGACGTCTGCCTGCATCGTCGCCGCGCAACTGGTGATGGTGCCGGTGGCCTGGCTGGTGGGCGCCAAGGCCGATGTCTGGGGGCGCAAACCGCTGCTGCTGGCCGGTTTTATCATTCTGCCGCTGCGTGGAGTGCTGTACGTGCTGTCCGACAACCCTTACTGGCTGGTCGCCGTGCAATTGCTCGACGGCATCGGCGCCGGGGCCTTCGGTGCGCTGCTGCCACTGGTGGTCAAGGACCTGACCCAGGGCACCGGGCGCTTCAACGTCAGCCTCGGCGCCGTTTCAACGGTGTTCGGCCTCGGTGCGGCGCTGAGCAACGGCCTCGCGGGCTGGGTGGTCGACGCCGCCGGTTACAGTGCGGCCTTCCTGACCCTGGCGGTGATTGCCGCCTTGGCGTTCCTGCTGCTGTGGTTCGCTGTCCCTGAAACCCTGCCCGCCGGCAATGTGCCTGAGCAGCAGCGCGGTGATCAGGCTGACCACGCCGATGGCCAACGCCAGCCACAGCACGGCCCGATCCCCTGAATGATCGCGCACCGCCGCAAAACACCAGGGCGCGAACGCCGACAGAATGAACCCGGGCGCCACCAGCCGCCCCAGCAACCGGGCGTACTGGCGATGGTCAAACAGCTCGAACGGCAGGCTCGCCCGCAACAACGTGGCCAGGCCATTGAGCGCGCCGTAGCCGAACACGAACACGCACGCCAGCAGCACCCTGCCCTGCGCAATAAGGCCGATGGCGAAACACAGCGGCAGCATCGAACCCACCCAAAGATTGAGCGTCAGCGCCTGGGTCTTGCGACCGAACAGGCTTTGCGTCAAGCGCGCGCAGGTCTGGCCGACGCCCCACAGCGCCACCAGCCCGATCGGCGCGCCCATGCCCGCCAACAGGCTGGGCAGCTGCGGGCCCAAGCCTGCGGACAGCACGCCGATCAGCGTCACGCTCAAGGCGTACAGCCATTGCCGTGACAGGGGCGCGGCGATTTCATCTTCGCCCGCCTGTTCCTGCGGTTCGACCGTTGCCCTGTGCGGCTGTCTTGGCAACGCACCGAGTAACAGCAGGCTGATAATCAGGCACGCCGCATACACCCGCAGGCCGTTCTGCCAGCCCATGTGCTCCTGCAAGACATGCCCCAGCGGCCAGAACACCGCCGACGCCAGCCCGCCGAGCAAGGTGATGCGCACCATGGCCGGGCGCGCCAGTTCGCCAGCGAGCCTCGCCATGGCAGCGAACAGCGCGTCGTACAGCGACAGACGCATGCCCACGCCGAGCAAGGCCCACAGCGCGTAATAACCGGCCAATGACAAGGGCGCACAGGCCAGCGCGACGCAGACCAGTGCATTGATCAAGGTGCCGACCCGCAACACCGTGCGCCCGCCGAAGCGCTCGATCAGCCCGCCGCTCAAGGGCGAGATCAGTCCCATCACCACCATCGCCACCGACAGCCCGGCGAACACCCGCTGGCCGCTCCAGGCCAGATCCCGCGCCATCGCCTCGCCAAATGCACCGAGCAGATAGAACGAGGTGCCCCAGTTGATCAGTTGCGCGATCCCCAGGCGCCAGACCACCCAGGCGCCCAACGCTGGCTTATCCACGGGGCACGCTGGCGTCGCCTTCGCCCAGTGAGCGCTGCATCAGCACGGTGTCCAGCCAGCGGCCGTGCTTGAACCCCACCGACTCGAACACCCCCACCACGCGAAAGCCCAGACGTTCGTGCAGGCGAATTGAAGCGGTGTTTTCGCGGTTGCCGATCACCGCCACCATCTGCCGCCGCCCGTCGTCGATGCAGCGCTGCACGATCCAGCCCAACAAGGCCTGACCGATGCCCAGCCCGCCCATGCCGTCGCGCACATACACCGAATCCTCCACGGTGAAGCGGTAGGCCGGACGCGGCCGGTACAGCGTCGCGTAGCCGTAGCCCACCACCTCGCCGTCGCGCTCGGCCACCACATACGGCAAGCCATGCCCCAGCACATCCGCCCGCCGTTGCAGCATCTGCGCGAGGGTTGGCGGCTCAAGTTCAAAGCTGGCAGTGCCGTGGATCACGTGATAGGCGTAGATCGCCTGCACGGCGGGCATGTCGTCTTCACGGGCGTCGCGCAGGATGAAATCGTGGGGCATGGGGCGGTCTTCTTGTACAGGGAACAGAATGTGAGGTCATGATCGCGCGCCTCCTGATCAAAACAAAGCTATGATTCGTCATCCTCAGCATAAGTAAAACTTTGCCATGCAGCGGCTCAACCTCACTCACCTGCACACCTTCGCCCAGGTCATTCGCCATGGCAGTTTTTCAGCCGCGGCCGAACGCCTGAACCTGACCCAGCCCGCCGTCAGCCTGCATATCCGCCAACTGGAGGAGCGCCTGAACCTGCGTCTGATCGAACGGGTGGGCAAACGGATCAAGCCGACGTCGGCGGGCAGCACGCTGCTGACCCACATCGGCCGGATCGACGCCGTGGTCGAGGACGCGCTGCTGGATCTGTCCAGCCACGCCGAGGGCGTCGCTGGCCAGGTCGCCATCGGCACCGGCGCTACCGCCTGCATTCACCTGCTGCCGCCGATCCTGCGGCAATTGCGCCGCCAGTTCCCGGCGCTGGACGTGCGGGTCAGCACCGGCAATACCGAAGGCATCCTGCGGGCCGTTGCAGAGAACCGCCTGGACCTGGCGCTGGTCACCCTGCCCGCCGCCGGGCGCAGCCTGTCGATCACGCCGCTGCTGGAGGACGAGTTCGTGGCGATTTTCAGTGCCGCGCAGCCTGCCATACCCGCCAGCATCACGCCCCAGGCGCTGACCGACCTGCCGCTGGTGGTGTTCGAAGCCGGCAGCAGCACGCGTTTGCTGATCGATGAGTGGTACCTGCAGGCCGGGCTGCGGATCAAGCCGGTGATGGAGTTGGGCAGTATCGAGGCGATCAAGGAAATGGTCGGCGCGGGGCTGGGTTACAGCATCGTGCCACGCATGTCGGTGGCGGCCGAACATCACCGGCGCGGGCTGCACGTGATGCCGCTGACCCCGGCGCTGAGTCGCACGCTGGGCATCGTGCTGCGCCAGGACAAGCCGCTGGGCAAGGCCCTGCGCCAGGTGCTGGAAGCCTTGCAGACGCTCGAGACCTGATTGGGTTTAGAATGCCGCCCTTTCTCCATTGCCGATCCTTCGCTACCCGATGAATGCCGACGCCCTGAACACCCTCAACCAGCACCTGCTGACCGCCCTCGCTCCCGCGCCCGCGGAGACCCGCCGCCTGTTTCATGGTCGTGGTCGTCGCTGGCCGGGCCTTGAGCAACTGACTGTGGACTGGATGCAGGGCGTGGTACTGGTGTCACTGTTCAAGGAGCCCGCTGGCGCCGAACTGACGGCGTTGAAGCAATTGCTGGCCGAGTTGTGCCAGTCCCCGGCGTGGACTGGCAGCCAAGCGCACACCCTGTTGTTGCAACACCGCTACCTGCCCGACAGCCTCACCGAAACCCTGCTGGGTGAGATGCCCGACGAGTGGACGCTGACCGAGGGCGGCCTGCGCTACTTGGTCGATTTTGGCAAGAAGCAGAACACCGGGCTGTTCCTGGACATGCGCTACGGCCGCGACTGGGTGCGGGCCAATGCTTCAGGCAAGCGCATCCTCAACCTGTTTGCCTACACCTGCGGCTTCTCGGTAGCGGCCATCGAGGGCGGCGCAGAGGCGGTGGTCAATCTGGACATGTCCCGCGCGGCGCTCAGCCGGGGCCGCGACAACCATCGGCTCAACGGCCATGATCTAGGCAAGGTCAGCTTTCTCGGCCATGAGCTGTTCAAGTCCTGGGGCAAGGTCAAGAATGGCGGGCCGTACGATCTGGTGATCATCGACCCGCCATCGTTTCAGAAAGGCAGTTTTCTGCTGACCAAGGATTACCAGCGCGTGCTGCGCAAATTGCCGGAGCTGCTGAGCGCCGACGGCTGCGTGCTCGCCTGCATGAACGACCCGGCGCTGGGCGCGGACTTTCTGATCCAGAGCATGGCGCGTGAAGCCCCGCAATTGCGCTTCGAACAACGCCTGGAAAACCCGCCGGAGTTTGCCGATATCGAGCCTGAGGGTGGGTTGAAGGCTTTGGTGTTTCGTCAGGAATAATCCGGTCCCGTGGCAGCACGGCTTGCCGGCGGGGTCGTCCTCAAGATCGCTCCCGCCGGCAAGCCGTGCTGCGGATGTGGGTGATGCTTAAGCGCTGAGCCGCGAAATCACGTCGTTCAACCCCACCGACAATTCATGCAGATCCTGGCTGGCGGTCTGGGTGCGCTGCACGTTGCTCTGGTTGGTGGTGGCGATGGCGGTGATCTCGGTGAGGTTGCGCGAGATGTCTTCGGCGACCGAGGTCTGCTCCTCCGCTGCCGTGGCGATCTGCCGGTTCATGTCGCGGATGGCCTCCACAGCTGTGGTAATGCGTTGCAGCGAGGAGCCGGCCAGCGTCACCTGATCCACGCTTTCCTGGCTGCGCGCCTGGCCGCTTTCGATGGCCTGGGCGGCGTTGAGGGCCAACAGGTTGGTCTGTTCGGCGATCCCGTGGATCACTTCCAGCACCTTGCCGATGCGCCCGCTGTCGCTTTCCAGGCGACGAATCACCTCGGCGGTGTTGCTGATTTCGGTGCGCATCTGGGTGATCGAGTTGATCGTCGCGTTCATCACCTTGTCGCCGTCCTGCGAACTGCGGTCGGCTTCGTCCGCGGCCTGCGCAGCCTGGGCCTTGCTCGCAGGGTCCAGGCCTTTCATCGCGCTCAGGCTGGTCAGCGCATCCTGCACAAGACGTTCCTGATCCTCGAACTGGCCCCCAGAATTTGTCGCGATCGGCCGGCATCTTGCAAATCCGACAGGTGGTCGCAAACCGCCAGCAGGCTGCCAAAAGAACATTTCACTTTTATGACAAATTGAAGTCAAGCCACTGAAAAATCGACGTTTTCGCCCTCAGGCGTTCCACGCCGTCTGGCACTCCTTCAAATAGTCGATAAACGCCCGCAGCCGCAGCGGCACATGGCGGTTGCTGGGGTACAGCAAAGTGAACGGTCGCGACCGCCCGGCATGCTCCTTGAGCACCTCGACCAGGGTGCCGTCGCGCAGCTCTTTTTCCACCACGAAGCGATAGGCCTGGAACAGCCCTGCGCCGCTTTTGGCCAGGGTTACGCCGCCCAATACGTCGTCCGAACAGCAGTAACCGCCGTCAGCCAACACGTCGCGCGGCTGGCCGTTTTCCTGAAACAGCCAGGGAATGCGCCGGCCGTTGCTGGGCAGTTCGTACTGGATGCAGTCGTGGCTGGCCAGATCGTCCAGGGTCTGCGGGGTGCCTGCCCGTTGCAGGTACTCTGGGGTGGCCACCAACACCAAGGGCCCGTCTTCGAGCTTGCGTGCGATCAGCGTCGAGTCGGGCTGAGTGCGTACACGGATCGCCATGTCATAGCCTTCGGCGACGAAATCGATGTTGCGATTGCTCAGGTTGATGTCGACTTTCACCTGCGGATAGCGTCGGCGAAATTCGGGGAGCAGCGGCAGGATGCGGTGATGGCCGTAAGTAGTGGGAATGCTCATGCGCAGCGTCCCGGAGGGCTGCAACTGCTGGCCGGAGACCTGGCGCTCGGCTTCGATCAGTTGCGCCAGCGCCTGATTGCACTGCTCGAAATACACCCGGCCGCTGTCGGTCAGGCGAATGCTGCGGGTGGTGCGCACAAACATCCGCACCCCCAGACGCTCCTCCAGCCGAGAAATCGACCGGCTCACCGCCGCCGGTGTAACACCGGCGGCCAAGGCCGCGGCGGTGAAGCTGCCGGCCTCGGCGGCCAGACAGAACAGCTCGATGCTGCCCAGTTGAATGTCATCGAAATGGCGCTTCACGATTCTTTACACCGGGTATGTAGTGGCGGGGTTCAGGCGCTGATTTATCACCTTTCTCGACATAAAAACAGATACCGAGCAGCGATACATGTCCTGTGGGAGTGAGCTTGCTCGCGAATGCGGTGGGTCAGTCAGATATGGCAGTGCCTGACCCACCGCATTCGCGAGCAAGCTCACTCCTACAGGGGCAGCATTACTGCCCAAACACCTGCGAAGGCCGGCGCAGCACTGGGTCGAACGGGTTGATCCGCGGGCTGATCGCTGCCGCTTCGCGCTTGAGCATTTCCACCACCGTGGGCATGCGCTCGGCGTTGAGCCGGTCGGTGATGGTCGCCACGCTCAAGGCCGCGACGGCCCGTCCTTCGCGGTCGAGGATCGGCACCGCCAGGCCCGCCATGCCTTCCAGCACGCCGGTGTTGCGCGCCGCGTAACCCAGGCGCCGGACGTTGTCGATTTCCGAGCGCAGCATCACCTCGTCGTACAGGTGAAAATCCCGCAGGCGCGGCAGGTTGTAGCGGATCACGGTTTCGCGCTCGTCTTCGGGCAGGAAGGCCAGGATCGCCAGGCTGCCCTGCCCCACGCCCAGGGCCACGCGCCCGCCGATGTCGCCGGTAAAGGTGCGGATCGGGTACGGGCCTTCGCTGCGGTCCAGACACACCGCGTCAAAGCCACTGCGCGCCAGCAGAAACAGCGAATCACCCAACGACGCCGACAGCCGCAACAGGCTCGGCCGCACCACGTCACGCAGGTTGCCGGTCTGCCCGGCCCTGGCCGCCAGCGCGAAGAAATCCAGGCTCAAACGGTAGCGTTTGCTGCGCGCATCCTGCTCGACCATGCCCTCGTCCATCAGGCTGCGCAGCAGGCGATGGGTGGTGGGTTGCGACAGCCCCACCTGCTGCGCCAGCTGCGTGACCCGCTCGCCGCCTTCGGGGCAATTGCCCAGGCAACGCAACACCGCGAACAGCCGCGACACCGCACCCACACCCGTTTCTTTTTCCGTTTCATTCCGCTCAGTGGAATTCATATTTGTGCTTTTCCAGTATTAATTCACCGAACGAATAAACTTGAAAATACTACTCGCTCAATGAAATTCCTCGTTGAGGCCATCGTATTCGCAGGGCTAGGATCAGTCCACAGGGCGATTTGAATAACAGCGGCAGCCGACACCGATCGAGCGCCAGCGTCCAAGCGGTACACGCACGTTTTCTCTTTCGCATCTGCCCACAAAAAACGCGTGCCTTGCGGCATGCACGACAACAAAGGTGGAAGCAGTCATGGCTTTTCTTCAACTGAAAGCACTGTGCAAGCGCTACGGCGCAGTCGACGCCGTGGTCGCCAGCGACCTGTCGGTGGCCAAGGGAGAGTTCGTTTCCCTGCTCGGCCCTTCCGGTTGCGGCAAGACCACCACCCTGCAAATGATCGCCGGCTTCGTCGACGTCAGCGCCGGGCAGATCCTGCTCGACGGGCGCGACATCACCCACGCCAAACCCGCCAGCCGCGGCCTGGGCGTGGTGTTTCAGTCATACGCGCTGTTTCCCCACATGACCGTGCGCGACAACGTCGCCTTCGGCCTGAAGATGCGCAAGGTGGCGGCCGCCGACATTCAGCGCAGGGTCTCTCGGGTGCTGGAGCTGGTCCGTCTGGACCAGCACGCCGAGCGTTATCCCCGCGAGCTGTCCGGCGGCCAGCGCCAGCGGGTGGCACTGGCCCGGGCGCTGGTCATCGAGCCGCCGGTGCTTTTGCTCGACGAGCCGTTGTCGAACCTGGACGCCAATCTGCGCGAAGAAATGCAGTTCGAGATCCGCCGTATCCAGCGTGAAGTCGGCATCACCACGCTGATGGTCACCCACGATCAGGCCGAGGCGCTGTCGATCAGCGACCGCGTGGTGGTGATGCAGGCCGGGCGCATCACCCAGATCGACGAGCCCTACAAACTCTACGAACACCCGCGCACGCGGTTCATTTCCGGGTTCGTCGGCAAGGCCAACCTGCTGCAGGGCGAACGCGATGACTGCGGCGCGGCGCAGGTCTGCGAGCCGCAAGGCAACGGCGAGCTGACCCTGAGCCTGCGCCCGGAAAAGATCGACCTGGTCGACGCCGGTGCAGGGCGCCTGCAGGGGCGCATCGTCACCCGTTACTTTCTCGGCAGCCAGTGGCTGTACCGGATCGAGACGCCGATTGGCGAGCTGACCGTGGTGCGCCGCAACGACGGCGAAGCGCCGCTCGACGAAGGCGCGGCGGTGGGCCTGGACTGGCCGGCAGAGCTGCTCCGTGTGTTGACCAGCGACGAGGTGCCGGCATGAGTGGCGCGGGCGTTCTACGTGACAGCGGTCGCGGCTATCTGTTGTCCACGCCAGCGCTGGCGTTGTTCGTGGGGCTTCTGATACTGCCTCTGTTGCTGACACTGGTGCTGTCATTCAACGTGTTCGACTACGAAGTCGGGGTCAAGGGTGATGCCTGGACCTTCGCCCAGTACCTGAACCTGATCAGCGACTCGTACTTCTACGAGATCTTTTTTCGCACTTTCTGGATCAGCGCGCTGGTCACCCTGCTGTGCGTGGTGATCGGCGTGCCGGAGGCCTACGTGCTCAGCCGCATGGGGACGCCGTGGCGCTCGATCTTCCTGATTTTGATCCTCACCCCGCTGCTGATTTCGGTGGTGGTGCGGGCCTTTGGCTGGAGCCTGTTGCTGGGCGCCGACGGCCTGGTCAATCAGGCGATCCAGGCCCTCGGTGGGCGCCCGCTGAAACTGCTGTACACGCCGTTCGCGGTGGTGCTGGCGCTGGTCCACGTGATGCTGCCGTTCATGATCATTCCGGTCTGGACCTCGCTGCAAAAACTCGACCGCTCGGCCGAACAGGCGGCGTTGTCGCTGGGCGCCAGCCAGGCCACGGTGATGCGCCAAGTGGTGCTGCCCCAGGTCATGCCCGGAGTGCTGTCCGGCACGCTGATCGTGTTCGGCCTGTCGGCCAGCTCCTTCGCCATTCCCGGCCTGCTGGGCGGGCGGCGCCTGAAGATGGTCGCCACCACCGTCTACGACCAATACCTGTCGGAGCTGAACTGGCCCATGGGCGCGACCATCGCGGTGGCGCTACTGCTGATCAACCTGCTGGTGATGCTGTCGTGGAACCGGCTGGTGGAAGGCCGCTACAAAAAATCCCTGGGGGAATGACCGATGTCCAAGAACGGCCCTCTGGCCCTGTCCTTTCATGCCCTGGTGGTGGTGTTCATGCTGGCGCCACTGGTGGTGGTGTGCCTGGTGGCATTCACCCCGGAAAACACCCTGAGCCTGCCGTGGCACGGCTTTTCCCTCCGCTGGTTCGCCGCCGTTTTCGAGCGCGCCGACTTCATTCAGGCCTTCTATAACAGCCTGATCCTGGCGGTGGTCGCGGCCACTCTGGCGACGCTGATTGCGGTGCCTGCGGCGCTGGCGATCACTCGCTATCAGTTTCCCGGGCGCAACTTTCTCAATGGCCTGTTTCTCTCGCCGATCATCATTCCGCATCTGGTGCTGGGCGTGGCGATGCTGCGGCTGTTCGCGCTAATGGGGGTCAATGGCAGTTTCGTCTGGCTGATGTTCGCCCACGTGGTGGTGATCACGCCGTACGTGCTGCGGCTGGTGATCGCCGCGGCCATTGGCGTCGACCGCAGCGCCGAGCAGGCGGCTGAATCCCTGGGCGCGAGCCGCTTCACCCTGTTTCGCCAGATCACCCTGCCGATGATCCTGCCCGGCGTTGCCGGCGGCTGGCTGCTGGCGTTCATCAACAGCTTCGACGAGGTGACGCTGTCGATCTTCGTCACCTCGCCCTCGACCCAGACCTTGCCGGTGCGCATGTACGTCTACGCCACCGAATCCATCGACCCGATGATGGCCGCCGTGTCCGCGCTGGTGATCGCCCTGACCGCCGCGACGATGATCATCCTCGACCGGGTCTACGGCCTGGACCGCGTGCTGGTGGGCAAACACTGATGACCCTTTTCGATTTGCGTTTTTGCCTGACAGAGAGAGCGCCATGGCATTGCTGAAACGACTGGCAGAAACCGACCGCGAGGTCCTGCCGTTCACCCTGGACGGCGACCCCGCCCAAGGGTTGTTGGGCGACACCTTGCTGACTGCCGTACTGACTGCTGGCGAGCACCTGCGCGGCAGCGACTTCAGCGCCCAGCCTCGGGCCGGATTCTGCCTGATGGGTGCCTGCCAGGATTGCTGGGTGAAGTTGGGCGATGGCCGCCGGGTGCGCGCCTGCTCGACCCTGCTGCAGCCTGGGCTTTGCGTGCATCGCGAGCCGGGGCGCAACCTATGAGCAATCGCCAGATCGTGATCGTCGGCGCAGGCCCGGCGGGCATTCGCGCGGCCCAGACCCTGGTCGCCTACGGCCTGCAACCCTGTCTGATCGACGAAGGCCTGCGCGGCGGCGGGCAGATCTATCGCCGTCAGCCCGAGAACTTCACCCGTCCGGCCAAGGCGCTGTATGGCTTTGAAGCGGCGAAAGCGCAGGCGGTTCATGCGACCCTCGACCGGCTGCACGGCGATATCGATTACCGCCCGCAAACCCTCGTGTGGAATGCGCAAGACAGCAGCCTCGACACACTGGCGTTCGGCGACGGCCCCAACGGCGTGGCCGCTCAGGTGCCTTATACAAAGCTGATCGTCGCCACTGGCGCCACCGACCGCATTCTGCCGGTGCCGGGCTGGACGCTGCCGGGGGTCTACAGCCTGGGGGCGGCGCAGATCGCATTGAAATTTCAGGGCTGCGCCATTGGCGAGCGCGTGGTGTTCGCCGGCAGCGGGCCGCTGCTGTATCTGGTGGCGTATCAATACGCCAAGGCCGGCGCGAAGGTGCTGGCGGTGCTCGACAGCGCACCGCTGTCGGCTCAGACCCGCGCCCTGCCCGCCCTGCTCGGGCAGCCTGCAACGCTGGCCAAGGGCGTCTATTACCGCGCATGGCTCACGGCCCATGGCATCCCGGTGCATCAGGGCGTGCAATTGCACAGCATCGAGGGCCAACAGCGCGTCAGCGGCGTGAGCTGGCAACGCGGTTCTTCAACGCATCGGCTCGATTGCGACGCCGTGGCCTTCGCTCATGCCCTGCGCAGCGAAACCCAGCTGGCCGATCTTCTGGGCTGCGAATTCACCTGGAGCCCGCTCAACCGTGCCTGGCTGCCCACTCGCGACGCCTGCGGGCGCAGCAGTGTCGACGGCGTTTATCTGGCGGGCGATGGCGCCGGGATCATGGGCGCCGATGCCGCGGAAATGGCCGGTGAACTGGCGGCGCTGACGCTGCTCGATGACATGGGCCATCAGGTCGATCAGGCCCGCAGCCTGGTGCTGCAAGACAGCCTCGCTGGCATCGAACGCTTTCGTCACGGGCTGGAAACGGCGTTTCCGTTTCCTCAGGACTGGGCCGCGAAAGCTCCGGATGACGTGATTGTCTGCCGCTGCGAAGAGGTCAGCGCAGGCGACATCCGCCAGACCGTCGCCCAAGGAAATTGGGAAGTGAACCGAGTCAAGGCCATGTGCCGGGTGGGCATGGGCCGCTGCCAGGGACGCATGTGTGGATTGGCCGCCAGCGAGATCGTCGCCCAGGCCTCGGGCCGGGACATTGCCAGCGTCGGACGCTTGCGCGCCCAGGCGCCGATCAAGCCGCTGCCCTTTGGCCTGGAAATAGAAACGCGTCTGGAGACCGAGCAATGAGCCTGCCCATCGAAGTGGACGCCATTGTCATCGGCGGCGGAATTGTCGGCGGTTCGGCGACGCTGTTCCTCGCCAAGGCCGGAAAACGTGTGGTGCTGCTGGAGCGGGACTTTTTCGGCTCGCACTCCAGCGGGGTCAACTACGGCGGCGTCAGGCGTCAGGGCCGCCCCTTGTCCCAATTACCGCTCTCACAACGGGCCCACGGTATCTGGGCCAACCTCAAGGACCTGATCGGCATCGACGGCGAGTACCTGCGTTCCGGGCACCTGAAACTGGCCCGTAGCGACAAGGACATGGCGGCGCTGGTGGCCTATGAGCAGGCGTCCCGGGGTTTCGGCCTGGACCTGCAATTGCTCGATCGCGCCCAGTTGCGCGCACGCTTTGCCTGGGCAGGCGATGTGGCGGTGGGTGCCTCGCTGTGTGCTGACGACGGCCACGCCAACCCGCGTATCGTCTCACCGGCCTTCGCCCACGCAGCGCGCCGGGCTGGCGCCCAGGTGTTCGAACAGGCCAAGGTCATCGAAGTCGAGCATGACGGTCAGGCCTTCACTGTCCGTACCGCCAGCGGCCAGCTTTTTCGCGCGCCGTGGCTGCTCAATTGCGCCGGCGCCTGGGCCGCGGCACTGGCTGAACAGTTCGGCGAGCCGGTGCCGATGCGCACAGGCCACCCGGCCATGCTGGTGACCGAGCCGCTGCCGATGTTCATGGACGTCAGCACCGGAGTCGAAGGCGGCGGCATCTATGCCCGCCAGGTCGCTCGCGGCAACTGCGTGCTCGGCGGCGGACAGGGCTTTGCACTTGACCCGACCAAGGCACGCCCCGGCCAGGCGGCCATTCTGGAAATCCTGCGCAACGCTGTGGAGCTGTATCCGCCTCTGGCGGGCGCCCAGGCCATCCGCACCTGGAGCGGCACCGAAGGCTATTTGCCTGACCGAGAACCGGTGCTGGGCGAAAGCAGCACCCAGCCGGGTTTGCTGCACGGTTTCGGCTTTGCCGGCTCGGGCTTTCAGATCGGCCCGGCGGCAGGCGAAGCGTTGGCGCAGATCGTCTGCCAAGGGAAATCGGACATTGCCCTGACGCCGTTTTCCATCGGCCGCTTTGCAACGACACAAACACCGCTCTCCATTCCAACTGCCGCGCCCGCTCCGGTGGGCACGAGCAACGTCATCCCCCTGCTCAGAGGAAGGTCGTCATGAACATCGTCAAACGCTTCGCCTTGACCTGCGGCGCTTGCCTGCCGCTGGCCGCAGCGCTGGTCACCCTGCCCGCTCACGCCGAACCGACCCTTTACCTGGGCATGAACGGCGGCACCATGGAGCGGCTGTATGCCGATCAGGTGCTGCCAGCGTTCGAGAAGGCCAACCACGTCAAGGTGGTAATCGTGCCGGGCACCTCGTCGGACATTCTGGCCAAGGTCCAGGCCAGCAAGGACAACCCGCAGATGCACGTGATGTTCCTCGACGACGGCATCATGTACCGGGCGATTTCCATGGGCCTGTGCGGCAAGCTGCAGCCCAGCGCGACCCTGGCCGACATCCCGGCCAAGGGCAAGATCAAGGATGAAGCCGTGGCAGTGAGCCTTGGCGTCACGGGCCTGGCCTACAACACGAAGATGTTCCAGGAGAACGGCTGGAGCGCCCCCACGTCCTGGGCCGACATGGCCGACAAGCGCTACAAGGACAAACTGGTGTTTCAGTCGCTGGCTTCGTCCACCTTCGGCCTGCACGGTTTCCTGATGTTCAACCGCCTGCAGGGCGGCGACGAAACCAACGTCGAGCCGGGCTTCAAGGCCTGGCCCAAGACCGTCGGCCCGAACGTACTGGAATACATCGCAAGCTCAGCGAAGATTTCCGAAATGGTCCAGACCGGCGAGGCGGCGCTGTTCCCACTCACGCCGACCCAGGTTACTGCCCTCAAACTCAAGGGCGTTCCGGTGGAATACGCCCCGCCCAAGGAAGGCGCCGTGGTGCTGAACGTGGCCGAATGCACCATTGCCAACAACGACCAGCCGGAACTGGCGCAGAAACTCGCCGAATTTTTGCTGACGCCCGAAGCCCAGGCCCCGGCGCTGGAACTGGGCGACCAGATCCCGTCCAACCCGAAAACCCCGACCAGCGACAGGACCCGCGGCCAGGTGGAGGCGATGAACCAGTACCTGCAAACAGCGGTAACCATCGACTGGGACCAGGTCAACCAGATCCGCCCGGAGTGGAATGCCCGCTGGAGCCGGACGATCGAGCGGTAGTCCGGCCAATGCACATTCCGTAGCAGCACGGCTTGCCGGCGGGGGCGATCTTGAAAACGCTCCCGCCGGCAAGCCGTGCTGCTACGGTTCGGTCCAGGAAGCACAAGACGCTGCCCTGCACTTTTCTTTCAACTATCCCCCACCCCCACAGTCACAGAAGAAACACCCCCACCTCACACCCCGACGAGGCCGGATGAGTTTCATTCTCTGCATGACCGTGCTCGGCGTCCTGCTGATGCTGCTGGCGCTGACCTCTTCCTACCTGCGCTGGCTGCCGGTGACCACCTCGGCGGTATGCCTGGCGTTTGGCGCGGGCATCGGCCCCTGGGGCCTGGAACTGGTGCAACTGGATATTCGCGAAGCACGTCACTGGCTTGAGCGGCTGACGGAAGTCGCGGTGCTGTTTTCCCTGTTCAGCACCGGTATCAAGCTGCGCCTGCCGTTAAACCGCAAAGCCTGGCATTCGGCGTATCTGCTGGCGGTGCCGGTGATGCTCGTCAGCATCGTTGGTGTGGCGCTGGTCGCCCATTACCTGCTGCAAGTGCCCTGGGCCATCGCTCTGTTGCTGGGCGCCATGCTCTCGCCCACCGACCCGGTGCTGGCGGGCATGGTCCAGGTCACCCATGCCCAGGATTTCGACCGGGTGCGCTTCGGCCTCTCGGGCGAGGCCGGGCTCAACGACGGAACAGCGTTTCCCTTCGTGATCTTCGCGTTGCTGTACCTGGGCCACGGCGCCAGCGACTTCTCCTGGGTGCAGGGCTGGCTGCTGCACAACATCCTCTGGGGCGTTCCGGTCGGTCTGTTGATCGGCTACGGCCTGGGGCGCGGCGTCGGGCATCTGATGATCTACCTGCGCATCCGCAACGCCGACAGCACCACCTCGCCCAACGATTACCTGGCCCTGGCCTTGATCGCCATGGCCTACGTCGTCGCGCAAGGGCTGGGCGCCTTCGGCTTTCTCTCGGTGTTCGCCGCGGGCCTGGGGTTGCGCCACGCCGAGGTCAGGACCACCGGTTCCGAGGTGCCTGCCGAACACGTGGCCAAACCCGTGCTCGGGCACATGGACAGCGACCCCCAGGCCGCCACCGTCACCCGCCACGACGAACTGAGCGAGTCGCAGCTGGCCGCCGGGGTGATGATGGGCGACATGCTGGCATTCGGCAGCCTGGTGGAGCGGGCCATGGAAGTGCTGCTGATCACCCTGCTCGGCGCGGCCATTGCGTTGTACTGGGACTGGCGCGCAGTGCCGCTGGGATTGGCGCTGTTCTGCGTGATTCGGCCGCTGAGCGTCTGGCTGCTGATAGGCCGCAGCCTCCTGACCGGACCACAGAAAGCGCTGGTCGGCTGGTTCGGCATTCGCGGCATCGGCTCGTTGTTCTACCTGTGCTACGCGCTCTCCCACGGCTTGCCCGCCGACAGCCTGCAGACCACCATCAGCCTGACGCTTTCGGTGGTGGCCCTGAGCATTCTGCTGCACGGCATCAGCATCCAGCCGCTGCTGGCGCGCTATGAACGCAGCATGAATCGCGATCGAACCGACGACGCCTGACCGGTTTATGATAGACAGCGTCGATCAACTCATCAGAACAAGCGATTTGACGCTGTCCGGGTCGGCCCGTAGCGTGCGTGCCATTGAGGGTGTTCGAACAACGCGTGCATTTTCGCCTCGGCAGGCGTATCACATAGCCTATATACACAGCGGTTATGGCCTTCGCAGAATCGCGAAAATGCTGCGATCATCGCCACCTGATCAGCCCCTGGCGCTGCCACGTTTTGCTATCGAGATGCACCATGTCAGATCGAGTCCTGATAGACGGTTATTCACGCAAAGTCGATTACGTTCGCCTCTCGGTGACCGATCGCTGCGATTTTCGCTGCGTGTACTGCATGGCCGAGGACATGACCTTTCTGCCGCGCCAGCAGGTGCTCTCACTGGAAGAAATCCAGCAGATCGCTGAACGCTTCGTCGCCCTGGGCACCAAAAAGATCCGCTTGACCGGGGGCGAGCCACTGGTGCGCGCCGGCATCGTCGGCCTGTGCAAGAACATCGCCGCCCTGCCCGGCCTGCGCGAACTGTGCATGACCACCAACGGCTCGCAGCTGGAAAAACTCGCAGCGCCGCTGTTCGACGCCGGCCTCAAGCGCCTGAACATCAGCCTGGACAGCCTCGACTCTGAGCGTTTCAAGCAACTGACCCGCACCGGTGACCTTTCCAAGGTCATCGCCGGCATCGACGCCGCCAACGCCGCCGGTTTCACCCACACCAAACTCAACTGCGTGGTGATGCAGGGCCGCAACGATCACGAGATCAACGACCTGGTGGCCTTCGCCATCGATCGCGGGCTGGACATCACCTTCATCGAAGAAATGCCGCTGGGGGTGATCAGCGAACACAGCCGCGCCGAGTCGTTCTTCTCAAGCGACCAGGTGCGCGAGCGCATTGCCGAGCGCTACACCCTGATCAACTCCACCGAATCAACCCAGGGCCCGTCGCGCTACTGGCGCCTGGCCGAGGCGCCGAACATCCGCGTCGGTTTCATCTCCCCCCACAGCCACAACTTCTGCGCCACCTGCAACCGCGTGCGGGTCACGGTGGAGGGTCGGCTGTTGCTGTGCCTGGGCAACGAGCATTCTGCTGACCTCAAGGCGGTTTTGCGGGCCAATCCGGGGCAGCCGCACAAGCTTGAAAATGCGATTGTCGAGGCGATGAAGTTGAAGCCTTATCGGCATAACTTCGAGATCAATGATGATGTGCAGGTGGTGCGGTTCATGAATATGACGGGTGGGTAAATGGGCAGCGAAGTTTCCTACGACTCTTGTCTGCTCCAAATCGCTGACACACTTGTAACGCCGGGTTGACTCAGTTTCCAGATCCGGTAGCCTTCCATTCCGCAGGTGGGTAAATCCTGAATCACCGCGAAGTGCCGCATGCAGGCGCCTCGTAAGCACGCTCTAAGCGGCGCCGGCCTCAGGGACCGCCAACTATTCCCATAGCCCCTTGCAGGGGCTATTTTTTTGCCCATGTGAAACGGATTTCGCGTTGAATTTTTATATGGACGAAAGCGGCGATCTGGGATGGTCCCTGCACCAACCCTACACCTCGGGCGGCTCCAGCCGGTTCCTGGTGATCGCCTGCGTCGGCGCATCGAATGAACTCGACGTTCACATCAGCCGTACCATTCGCCAACTCTATGACCGCTTTGGCTGGAGTACTCGACGCGAAAAAAAGTGGACGGATATGGGCATCAAGGCGCGGCTCGCGTTCTCGCAAGCGGCAGTCTCCCTGAAACGTAAACAGCCTGAGATCCAGTACCGCGCCATTATCGTCAACAAAGGCCATGTGGCCGAGCACCTGCGCCACGACGGCAACCTGCTCTACAACTACATGACCAAAGAATTGCTGATCGAAGAAATGGCACGCCATAGCGCGATTCGCCTGGTCCCGGACCCCAGAACGATCAAACAGCAAAGCGGCAACAGCCTGCCGGAATACCTGAAGATTCAGCTTCTATTCGAAAAGAACGTCGATACCCGATTGAATTATCACCCGATCGACAGCAGCCAGAGCCTGCACTTGCAGTTCGCAGACATGCTGGCAGGTGCCGTTTCCTCACATTACGAATTCGGAGAACGTACCGGATTCGAGATGCTACGACCCTGTTTTTGTGAACTGACCGAACTGAAACTGCTCGGTGGTTCCGGTAACTGACACACCGGATTTAATTTTCTTACGGCCTGAGCAATCCATTCATTTGCTCCAAATCCCGATCGCGCGAACAACACCCACCGTAGCAGTCCGGCTTGCCGGCGGTCGCCCGAGGTCGCGTCCGACCGCAGCGGCAGTAAATCCTGTGCACGCGATTTACCTGACACGGCCAGGTCGCCTGACTTTACTGCCGCTTCGCGCCAGATCGTCCGATCGCGGCCCGGAGCAAGCTTGCTCCCACGCCCTCAGGGCAGAATCAAAAGCAGATCGCATACCACCACGCCGTTGCCGTTGCCGTTGCCGTTGCCGTTGCCGTTGCCGTTGATCTTGTTTTTGCTCTTCGTGCGCGACAGCCCAGACACCACAAAACGCGACTTGGGTGCAGGCTGAATGGAGGTCTCGCGCAGTGGGCCAAGCGGCAGGATGCCGCGCGAGGCGCGGGGCCATGGATGGCCCATTCGCGCCGGGCCCACGGAGCGAGGCCGGAATGAAGGAAGTCCGACGAAGGAGGACCCAAACCAGGAGCAAGACACCTTGGTTACTTGGGTGTCTTTTCCAAGTAACTCGGCGAAGCCGAAACAAGCCTGCCGTTAGGCAGGCCCTCTCAGCACCAACACAATCAGCGGATATGCAAACCGCACGAAATGTCGATAAGCCAAGATCAAACCGGCCTCAGTGCATGGCCCCATGATCATGCCCCATCCCCATCGAATCCTGCATACCCCGAGCCGGCGCCAAAACCTGCACCGTCTCTTTCACGCCCTTGTCATTCTCGATGGTCAGCGTCAACGGCACCTGATCGCCTTCCTTGATCGGCCCGGTCAAGCCCATCAGCATCACGTGATACCCGTCCGGGTCCAGCGACACCGCCTTGCCCGCCGGCAGCGCCACCGAATCCACCGGCCCCATGCGCATCACGTCATTGGTCATGCTCATCTCGTGAATCTGCACGTCTTTAGCCACCTTTGAGCTCACACTCAACAGCTTGCTGTCGGTATCCGCCGTGATCCGCATGAACGCCCCCGAAGAAGGCTGCCCCTGCACCGTCGTGCGCACCCAGGCATCGTCGACGCGGGTTTGCGCCATGGCCGACACACTCAGGCCCGCCAACAAAGCAACAGCCAGTACCGATTTGCAAAACAGAGCGGTCATCAGCAGACCTCCATGACAGTGGTCAGATCTTCCGCGCATTGTTTGGCGGACAAGGATGGCGACAGGCCCAGGCGCAGGTTGCCGCGCGAGTCAAAGACGAAACTGGTGGCCGTGTGCGACATGGTGTAGGTGTTGCCGGCCGGGACTTTCTCGTAGAACACGCCGAACTCCTTGGCCACGTGCTGCGTCTGCTCCAGCGTGCCGCGCAGGGCGACGAAGCTGGGGTCGAACTGTTTGACGTAGGCGTCGAGGATCTCGGGGGTGTCGCGCTCGGGGTCGACGGTGATGAAGATCACCTGCAGGGTCTTGCCGTCCTCGCCCATGATCTTCTTGATCTGCGCCGCGCGGGCCAGCGCCGTCGGGCACACCGCCGGGCACTGGGTGAAGCCGAAGAACACCATCGGCATCAGGCCGCGATAACTGGACAGCGTCCTGACCTCACCCTGGGTGTCGGTGAGCTTGAAGGTGCGGCCCATGATCTTGTTGGACAGATCCTTGCCGTACTTGAAATCCAGCGCCGTGGTCGAACCATCGCAGCCGGCGAGCAGGCCCAGGCCCAGCACGCCCATGCCGGTCAGGACCTGACGGCGGCTAAAAACATCATTCATGTGACGAACTCTCTGAAGCAGCGGCCAGCGTTGGCGCCAGCCTTTGATCGCCCGGCCAGGTTGTGAAAAACCACGGCGGGCGACGCCAAACAGTCAGCAGGTTTCGCGACAGGCTCAGGGCGCCTGGGGCGAAAGCGCGGGCAGGAGGGATCGCGGCGGTTTGCGCAGCAGGTAGTCCGAACGCGGCACGCGCTTGCGTGAGGTGCGCGCCAGCCAGCCCAGGCCGATGAAGAACACCAGCGCCAAGGCCAGGCTGCCGGCGAAGGCGCAGTCGGTCATGGACAGTTTCATCAGTTGGGCGTGATCGCCCATCTGCGCCATGTCCATCTGGCCGTGCTTGCCCGCCGCGCCCTGCTCAGCGCTGCACTCGGCCGCGGCACTGGCCTGATTGAACGCCCGCAGCATCTGCCCATGGCTGAGGCTGCACACAAGGCCACTGAACAGGATGGCGCCGTAGAGCATCCAGGCAATGAGCGATTGGTGGGTTCGGACGAATTTCATGGGGCGCCATTCTACCTGCTTGCGCCACGGGACATGTAACGGGGCCGGACTGTCGGGTGCGACAAAACCGCGCAGCTCTATCAGCCAGGCTGATTCGATGGGAAATCTTGCGGAACCCCGCCGCGCGGCCACTGCCGAACCCAATAGCCGCCTGCTCGGAACGCAGGCGCACAACCCCACAGGGCATTTCAGGGAGAACGCAAGGCATGGGCGATCACACACCCAACCTCGACGCGCTGCTGGCCGACTTCGCCCGGCGCCCCAACCCGCCCGCCAGCGCTGAGGCACTGGTCGAGGCCATGCGCCAGTGCATCACCCAGGGCCTGGATCAGTTGCCCTTGCCCGGCAGCGGCCAGACGCTGGAGCGCTGGCGGCAACTGGCGACGGTGGCGGGTACGGACCTGGCGCTGCTCAAGCTGTACGAGGGCCACACCGACGCGCTGGCGATCCTCGCCGAGCTGTCGTTCAATCCGTTTTTCCTGCCGGGCATCTGGGGCGTCTGGGCTGCCGAACCGCCCGATGCGCGGGTGTCGATCGTCCAGCAACAGGGCGACGAAGTGCTGCTGCGCGGGCACAAGGCCTGGTGCTCGGGAGCAAAGCAGATCGACTACGCACTGCTGACCGCCTGGGGCCCGGAAGACAGTCGGCAACTGGTGGCGGTGCGCCTGGACAGCCCGGGCATCAGCATCGATGAACAAGGCTGGCAGGCCGTCGGCATGGCCAGCACCGCCAGCGCTGACGTGCATTTCGACGGTGTGGTCGGCCATGCCGTCGGCGCACCGGGCGCCTATCTGGGGCGGCCCGGCTTCTGGCACGGTGGTGCTGGCATTGCGGCAGCCTGGTACGGCGCTGCCGTAGCGCTGGCGAAGGTGCTGCGTGACGCCCATCGCGGCCATCGCCTGGACCCGCATTCCGATGCGCATCTGGGCGCGGTGGACGCTGCACTCTGTGGCGCATCGGCGGCGCTGCGTGAATGCGCGGCATGGATCGATGCCCACCCCAAAGAAGACGCGCACTACCCCGTGCAGCGCCTACGCGCGCAGGTGGAAATGGCCGTGGAGCAGGTGTGCCGGCACGTAGGCCGCGCCCTGGGTGCCACGCCTTTCTGCCGCGATCCACACTTTGCCCGGCTGGCGGCGGACTTGCCGGTGTTCATTCGCCAGAGCCACGCCGAGCGGGACCTGGCGCAACTGGGCCAGGCGCTGACCGAACAGAAAACGGAGGGCTGGTCGCTATGAACATGGCAGTCAACGATTCCAAACCCTTCGGCGTGTCCGGCACGCCGCTCACCGAGTGGCAGGCGAGCCCGGCGCTGCATGGCGTGCGCCCGATCACCCTCGCCGAACTGGTGCCCACCGGCGCGCGCCTGGTGGTGCTGGCGCCCCATCCGGACGATGAGATCCTCGCCTGTGGCGGGTTGCTGGCAGGGATGGTCGAGCGACAGGATCACGTGCAACTGATTTCCGTCACCGATGGCGAAGCCAGCCACCCGGATTCGCCGCAATGGCCACAGATGAGGCTGCGCGTGGAGCGGCGCAAGGAGAGCGAGCGGGCCATCTCGCGCCTCGGCTTCGACGTGTCGCGCCTGTGCTGGCAGCGCCTGGGGCTGGCCGACGGTCAGGTGGCCGAGCGCTCCGAGTCGCTGATCGCCCTGCTCTCCGAGGACCTGGGTCCCGGCAACGTACTGCTCACCACCTGGCGCCACGACGGCCATTGCGATCACGAAGCGGTGGGCCATTGCGCGGCCCAGGCAGCGGCCAATACCGGCGCGACGCTGCTGGAGATCCCGGTCTGGGCCTGGCACTGGGCCGAGCCGAACGATCCGCGAATCCCCTGGACCCGGGCGCGCAAGGTGTTGCTCAACGACGAACAGCAGCGGCGCAAACGCTGGGCCATCGAGGCTCATGCCACGCAGTTGCAGAGCGATGCCAGCACAGGCGCCGGTCCAGTGCTCGCCGCCGGCACGCTGGACCGCTTGCTGCAGCCGTTCGAACTGGTGTTCCTGTGAGCCTGCCTGCCGATTATTTCGATGAGCTGTTCGCCGACAGCGACGATCCGTGGGCCTTCCGAACCCGCTGGTACGAGCAGCGTAAACGCGACCTGACCCTCGCCGCCCTGCCCCGTCAGCGCTACACACGGGCGTTTGAGCCGGGGTGCGCCAACGGCGAATTGAGCCTAGCCCTGGCGCCACGTTGCGACAGCCTGCTGTGCATGGACCTGTGCCCGCGCGCGGTTGAACTGGCAGTGAAGCGCTTGAAACGCTTTTCCAGAGCCAAAGTCGTACAAGGCAGGCTGCCACAGGACTGGCCTCAGGGAGAGTTCGATCTGATCGTCATCAGCGAGTGGGCGTACTACCTGACGCCGGCGTCCTTCATCGAAGTGATCGACCGCTTGCTGGGCAGCCTCACGCCCGATGGTGCGGTGCTGGCCTGCCACTGGCTGCAGCCGATCGACGGCTGCGCGATGACCGGCCGCGAAGCCCACGGCCTGCTCAACGCCCGCCTGCGCCTGCACCGCACGTTGCGCCATGAAGAGCCGGATTTCCTGCTGGAGATGTGGAGCCGACAGCCGGGCGGGATCGATCTTGCGGAGCAGATTCGCTGATGATTGACCTGGATTGCGTGTAGGAGCCGGCTTGCTGGCGAATGCGATGTGTCAGACAGCGATGCATTGACTGACACACCGCTTTCGCCAGCAAGCCGGCTCCCACAGTTCAGCGGCGTTGCGCAAAGTTATGACCGATTGGGTACCCGTGGGAGCCGCCTTGGTGGCGAAAGCGATAGTTCAGGCAACACGAGTCAAACCTGGCCGTGGAGGCGGTTCAATACGAACACCCGCGCCTGACGAGTCATCTGGTCCATGTGCCGATCACGCTGTTTTTCGGCGTCGGTCATCGCGCGCTTGCCGTGCTGGTTGAGCAGGTAGGCGTGGATCTGCCGCACCTCCACTGAGCTGTAGATCGGCGCCACGTCGAGCACCGCGACCAGGCCCTCGGTTTGATGGTCGCGGGTGTTCATCAACACCTGCGGCCCCCGGGCCGCCAACACCTGAAAGCCCATCGCCTCGAAGTACGACACTTTGTTGATGAAACACGCCAGTTCCGCGTGCGGGTAACGCGCGGTCATGGCGCTCAGCATCGCCCGGGCGATGCCCTGCCTGCGCCGGCTGGCCTGCACCGCCATATAGGCCACGGAGCAGGCTTGCGGATCATCCTTGACCGGCAGGTACAACAAAAAGCCCAACACCACGGCAGGATCCTCGGCATCCAGCGCGACGATCAGCTCCACCGGCATCCCTCGCGAGCCGTCCATCGCCTGCAGGTACTGATGCACTTCGTGGCCCACGCCGAACTGATACAGCGGGTACAGCGGGTTGCTCGGCGCGATGCCGACCACGCTGATGTCCGTCACATGATCGATCACCAGTTGCGTGATCTGGCTCTCGATCGATTCGGGCGGGGTGTTTTCAAGGCGGGTGATGGTGAACATGGAAATCCTGATCAAAGCTGAACCCGCGCATCATACCGGCTTCTGCCACCGGGCTCGAATTGCTAAGGTGAACGCCCCGCCCTCGCCTTCAGGATTAGCCCAACCATGTTCGATTGGGACGATTTGCGCTTCTTCTCCACCTTCGCCCGCGAAGGCAGCCTCGCTGCCGCAGCACGCACACTGGGCGTCGAGCACGCCACCGTGGCGCGGCGCATCGCCTCGCTTGAGGCCGCGCTGGCGCTGAAACTGGTGGACCGTCGCGGCCGGGTCTACGAGCTGACGGCCGATGGCGTGCGGGTCGGTGAGTTCGCCGAGCAGATGTCCAGCGCCTCGTTCGCCCTGCAGCGCTTCGCTGGCGGCGAGCATGACCGCATCGAGGGCGAAGTGGTGATTTCCTCGCCTCCGGCCTTTCTCGCGACGTTGATCGCGCCAAACATCGGCAGGCTGCGCGAGCGGTACCCGGGGCTTGCGGTGCGCATGGTCGGCTCCAAATCCATCGCCTCGCTGGCACGCAAGGAAACCGACGTCGCCCTGCTCTACGCGCGGCCCGAAGAAGCCCAGGTGGTAGCCAAACACCTGGCCGACCTGCCCTTCTCGCTATACGCCAGCGAACGTTACCTGGAAACCCGTGAGCGTGCCGACTACGAGTTCATCGGCTACGACCAGAGCATGGAGCATTCAGTACAGCAACAATGGCTACGCGGGCATCTGGACGGCCGGCCGCTGGCGATTTCCAGCAACGACTTGCGCGTGCAGGCCCAGGCCGCAGCCGGCGACGGCGGGCTGGTGCTGCTACCTGCGTTTCTTGCCCGCGAATACCGGCTCAAGCGCGCCCCGGCCTGCGACACCGCGCTGAGCCTGCCGGTCTGGCTGGCCTATCACGAGGACCTGCGCAACGCCGGCAAGATCCGCGTGGTGTTGGATTTTCTGATCGACTGCCTGGCCTCGCCTTCCGACCTGTGAAATTTTTCACATGGCGTATGCGCCACCGGCCAATTCTCTCCGCTCATCGTGCTCTCTATCCTCGGCGGCAATAGAGAAATCGATGAGAGGCTTTTGCCATGAACGCTCAACCCCGAGATAAAGGAAACTTGCCCATCTTCAGGGCCGCATGGATCGTCACGGCGGTATTCATTCTGTCCAACGCCGCCACCCCGCTGTACAGCCACTGGCAGCAGGGCCTGGGCTTCGGCTCCGGCACCCTGACCGTGATCTTCGGCTTCTACATCCTCGGCCTGCTGCTGACCCTGGCGGTGGCCGGCCAGCTGGCGGACCACTTGGGCCGCAAGGCGCTGCTGGTGCCGGGGGTATTGATTGCGATTGTCGCGGCCGTGCTGTTCGAGTACGCCAACAGCGTCGCGATCCTGATACTGGCGCGGCTTTTGAGCGGGATTTCCGTCGGCATCGTGGTCTCGGCGGGCATGGCCAACGTGGTCGAGCACGCCAGCGAAGCGCGCAAACCCTTCGCCTCGTTGATCGCCTCGGTGTCGATGGTGCTGGGCGCAGGCACCGGGCCGTTGCTGGCCGGTGTGATTGCGCAGTACGTCGCCGCGCCCGTTGACTGGGTGTTCGATAGCGAAATCGTGCTGTTGCTGCTGGCCTTGCTGGTGGTGCTGCGTCAGCCCGGCGTGAAACTGGGCACTGGAAGCTTTCGGCCGAAACTGCCTTCGCTGGCCCGCGAACATGTCGGGATCGTCGCTCAGGGCGTGTCGTTCTTCGGCCCCGGCCTGACATCCACCTGTTTCGTCCTGGCGCTGGGCCCGAAAATGCTGGCCAGCCTGCTGCACGCCAACAGCCCGCTGATCGCCGGGGCCATGGCCTTCGCGATGTTCCTGACCGCCGTGGCGGTGCAGTTCGCAGCGAAAAAACGCAGCATGCATCAGGTGTTTCTGCTGAGCGGCGTGATGACCATATTGGCGATGGCCAGCCTGTGGACAGCCCTGCAACTGGGATCGCCCGTGTGGCTGGTGGCTGCGGCGCTGCTGGCCGGTGCCGGCCAGGGCTTCGGCCAATTGGGCGGCCTGACCCTGATCGCCCGCAGCGTCGCGCCAAAGCGCCGCGCCGAGGCCAACGCGATCTTCAACATGGGCGGATACGTGCCGGCAGGGATCATTCCGGTGGCGACCGGTTATCTGATCGATCTGGCCGGGATTCACTTCGCCATTGGTGCGTTGGCGGCGGTGATCGCCGGGTTGGCAGGGCTGGCGCTGGTAGCGTTGCAGCGGCGCCAAGGTGTGGAGCGGTGTGAGGTTGCGCATTCGGCGTGACCGATGACCACGGGCCCACACGGCGGTGCGCTTGAATGCGCATCGCCGGCAAGCCGGACTGCTACGGGATTGGGGCGAACAGAAATCTGCGTACACCTCGCACCCGTACGCCAACGGTCAGAACGTCAACCGCACCGGCGCCACATCCAGAATCTTCGCCAACCGCACCACCGTCACCCCAACCCCCAGATGCCGCAACGAAGGCTGCACCAGCACGCAATTATCGTGAGGTGTGACGATCGGCATGTCGCCGTCATGGGCGATCACTGTGCCGGCCTTTTCGATCACCTCCAGCCCGCGGAAGTCATCGACGAAACTGAAATCCATGCTTCTGGCGACCACAGCGCTGGTCACCTCGAGAAAGCGCTGCGGCTGCACGGGCTCGGCAAGGATGAACTCGGCCACATCCTCCCGACGCACAGTGCCGGTGGTCACGAGAAACCGCGCGGCGGTGTCCAGCGCCACTTCGCGGCTGCGACGGGAGAAGTGCTGCCCGGTTTCGATCAGCAAGGCGTTGCGGGCACTGGCCGGGTCATTGAAGCCTTGGTAATCGCGCAGCCGGCGGCCGTTGGCGTGCCCCGCATCCACCACCACGGTTTGCGGCACGCCCAGGGACGCGGCGAAATCCAGGCCCTTGCGCTGGGCGCCGCACATCATCACCGGCGGCGCCTCTTCGTGCATCGAGTGGATGTCCAGCAGCAGGTCGACACTGTCCACCACCGGGCGCAACTGGCGGGCACGACGCAGCTCGATCGAGTCCAGATCCCCGGCCAGCTTTTCCGGCAGCCAGACCCGGTTCATGTCTTCGTCCAGGTAACGGGTGGCGTCGATGTTCTGCGGATCGAAGCGGTGATAGGCCTCGACATTGCCGAACGCCAGGGTCAGGCGGCCCCGCAGCGGACGCAAGCCACGGGCCAGAAAGGCATCCACGGTGATGGCACCGCTGACTTCGTTCCCATGGGTCAGCGCCATAATCATGACGTGGGGCCCGGCCACGCCGCTGTCGAAGGTGTGCACGTAATCGACCCCGTCGCTGCCCCTCTGCCAGCGACGGATATCGGGGAACTCCACCTCTACAGGGTAGGGTTTGAGGGACGCGCGGACTTGCTCAAGGGTCTTCATTTCAGTCTCCAGCAGACAATGGCATACGCAGGCCGCTACCCACAGGGCACGGCAAAAACAGGCAATGGGTTAACGAAAGAATCAGGCCGGCTGGCGGTTACGCATGCGCCGTCCCAGAACGATCACGGCGATGACGCTGACCAGCGAGGTGGCGATCACGTAGAAGCTCGGCGCCAGCTTGCTGCCGGTGGCGTCGATCATCCAGGTCACGATCAACGGCGCGAATCCGCCGAACAGCGTCACCGAAAAGTTGTAACTCAGGGCCAGGCCGGTGCCGCGAATGCGGGTGGGGAAAATGTCGGAAAGCATCGCCGGAATCGGCCCCAGGGACGCAGCGATCAACACGCCCACCACCGCCTGCACCAGCAGCAACGTCGATACGCTTGGGAAGTGGTTGAGCCAGACAAACATCGGGTAGGACGACAGCCCCGTGATCAGCAGCGCCAGGGTCAGCACGCGAAAGCGGCCATAGCGGTCGGAGAGCATGCCGAACACCGGCGCCATGATCATCAGCGTCAGGCCCGTCACCAGGGCGCCGAGGAACGACGAGGTGGCCGCGATCTGCAACTGCTTCAGCGCGTAGGTCGGCATATACAGCTTGTGCACGTAGTTGAACGCGGTCGCCCCGGCAACGACACCGATGGCCAGCAGCAGGCTCTGATAACCGTTGACCAGCACCTCGCGCAGCGGCGCCTTGGGCTCGGCCTTGGCGGCGACTTTCTGGAAGTCCGGGGTTTCGTCGATCTGGCTGCGAATGTAGAAACCCACCGGGCCGATCAGCAGTCCGACGCCGAACGCCACGCGCCAGCCCCAGTCGCTCAGCTGTGCGTCGGTCAGCAGGTAGCTGAGCAGCGCGCTGACACCGGCGGCCAGCACTGTCGCCAGGCCTTGGGTGGACAGTTGCCAGCTGGCGAAGAAGCCGCGACGGCTGGGCTCGGCGTGCTCGACCATGAACGCCGTGGCCGCACCGAATTCGCCGCCGGTGGAGAAGCCCTGCAGCATGCGCGCGACGATGATCAACAGCGGCGCAGCCAGGCCGATCTGCTGGTAGGACGGCGTGAAGGTGATCAGCGCGGTGCCTACCAGCATGATCAGGATCGACAGGGTCAGCGAGGCCTTGCGCCCGGCACGGTCGGCGTAGGAGCCGAGCACGATGGCGCCCAGCGGACGCATCAGAAACGAGATGCCGAACGAGCCCACCGCCAGCAGCAGCGACGTGGTTTCGTTGTCCGAAGGGAAGAACAGCTTGCCGATCACCACGGCGAAATAGCCGTAGATCAGCAGGTCATAGAATTCCAGGGCATTGCCGAAGCTGGCGGCAATGATCTCTTTCCACGGCCCTCGGCGGGTGGTGGTCGATACCGCATGCACGGTTGAGGAATGGGTGGTCATGAAAGGTGGCTTCCGGGTCTGTTTCACAGTTGGCGATCATGTCCGCAGGCATCAGGCGCGCAGCGAACTCGACGGCAGTCATTGTTATGGGTGAAAACAACCGCACAGCTTTCGAAGGTCTCTGCCCTCGTGACTGTCCGGCCCGGTATCAAGGTGAATCAACAGGTCCTCATTGAACAATTGCTGTTTGGGCACAAGCCTGAGCCGGTTCGGCACGGGGCAGATGGCGTGGGCGTTTGCCAGCGACCGATCCCGTTGATTATTTGCAGGTTGCCCACTATTGGTGCATTGAAACGCAGATCTGTAGGAGCGAATTCATTCGCGAACCGGCAGCCCGGCCAACACATCTCCGTCGCCTGAACAATCATTCGCGAATAAATTCGCTCCTACAGGGTCGGGGTTCACCAAAGCCAAATCGTCAGGCCAACCCTTCCCAGATCCGCATCACCCGCTCGCTCTGGTTGGAACGCAGCCGATGCAGCGAGATGTCGAAGCCGATGTGCATTTCCGGCCCGCCGGCCACCAACAACTGCCCCGCATCCAGCGCCTCACGCACCACCATGCGGGGCAGCCAGGCCAGACCGTTGCCGCGCTTGGCCATTTCCAGAATCGCTTCGTAGGAATCGGCCTGATAAATCATTTTCAGCGCCAGCCGATGGGGCAATTTCGCCAGGTGCTGGGCCAATACTCCGCGCAGGGACAAGCTCGGTGAAAAGCCCAGCCAGGGAATGCTCGACGCATCGCTGTCAGCGTGAATCGAAAACAACGGCCGGCCGTCGGCATCCGGCGCGCTGACCGGCAACAGCACTTCCTGAGCGAGCACCCGTGAATCGAAGCGTTCGCTGTCGATCAGAATCCGCGTCAGGGGGCTGGAAAAGATAAGTTGCAGGTCCACCTCGCCTGCCGAGAGTTTGACGATCGCCTCCTGCGCGCCGCCGGTGACCAACGACACCGGGAAGGCGCCGAAGCGTTCATTCAGCGACTGATACCAGTCGGGGAAAAACCCGCTGGCCAAGGTGCGGCCGGTGGCAATGCGCAGCGGTTCGTCGCGGTTCATGCCGATGTTCTGGAATTGCGCGCGGGCGGCCAGCAGCAGCTCCATCGATTGCGAGGCGGCATCGAGAAACAGCACGCCCGCAGGGGTCAGCGACAGCGGCTGCTTGCGCTCGATCAACGGCGCGCCGACCCAGTCTTCCAGCGCGCGAATGCGTCGGCCGAACGCCGGATGGGTCACGCAACGGTTCTCCGCCGCCCGCGACAGGCTGCGGGTGCGCGCCAGTTCAATGAAGTCTTCCAGCCATTCCAGTTGCATCGGTTTTCCTGTTCGGCGTCGGCCATTGGTTCTGGCCAGTTGATGGCATTTGCGCACATGCACGGACGCTTGTCATGCGCCGAAATCGGCGGGATCGGATTCACCGTGCCATCACCGCGGATTTGCGCAAACCGCCAGACGATGAGATATTCGCAACCGCGATTCATTCTCATCAAAGCATTCAACCCATGACCCCTACCCTGTTGCTGGTCGAAGACGACGCGCGCCTGCGTCAGGATCTCGACCGGCATTTTCAAAAACGCGGCTTCAACGTCACCGCCTGCCAGTGCGGCAACCAAGGGTTGGCGGCCGTGAATACCGGGCATTTCGATCTGGTGCTGCTGGACATCATGCTGCCCGGTCCCGATGGCCTGGCGCTGCTGGAAACCCTGCGCAACCGGGGCGAGACGCCGGTCATGCTGATGTCCGCGCTGGGCGCGGAGCAGGACCGCATCACCGGTTTCACCCGCGGCGCCGATGATTACCTGCCCAAGCCGTTCAGCCTCGCCGAGCTCGATGCCCGGGCCAACGCGCTGCTGCGGCGGGTGGCGCGGATGCAGGCAAATGCCCGGACAGCCCCGCCGGCCAATGACGGCGCGGTGCAGTTCGACGAGCAACTGCAGGACGTCGTGCATCAGCAGATGCGCGCGGGCCTGACCGGCTCCGAGTACCGCCTGCTGATGACCCTGCGCGAACAACGAGGCGAGGCGCTGAGCAAAGCGTTCCTCTATCAGCACGTGCTGCACCGCATTTACACGCGGCTGGACCGCGGGCTGGATGTGCATGTCTGCAACCTGCGGCGCAAGCTGCTGGCCATCGGTATCCAGCATCTACAGATCCAGGCGGTGCGCGGCCAGGGCTACATTCTGCTCGACACGGACAGCGCCTGATGCGCCGTCACCCGCTGCTGTGGAAGCTCGCGCTTCTGCAGATTTCCTTCTGCCTGCTGCTGACCTGGATCATCTGGACCTGGGGCCTGTCGGCCGAGCGCAGCACCTACTTTCTCGATCAGGCCGACCAGCAATACCTGGCCCGCTACGCGCAGCAGGCCGAGCAGGCCTGGCGTGATCAGGGCGCAGTAGGCGTGGAGCAGTTTCGCCATCGGCTGTCGGAACAAGAGAACACTTGGGTGGCGGTTATCGGCCCGCATTTGCAGAGCCTCGGCACCACGCCGCTGACGGCCGTCGAAGCCAGCCACCTGACGTTCATGCGCATGCTGCACTGGCCCATGAGCCGGCGCCTGCAGGATGAGCTGCCCTTCGTCAGCATCGAATTTCCGGACACGCCAGAGCAAGGCCGACTGGTCATGCAACTGCCCGAACGCCTACTGCCGAGCGGTTTGACGCCCTGGACCCACGTGCTGAGCCATGGGGTCATGCCGACGCTGCTGGCGGCGCTGCTCGGTTTGTTGATCTACCGCCATCTGGTGGTGCCGCTCAACCGCCTGCGCGACCGCGCCGACAGCCTCAAGGCCGACGACCTGGACAGCGACGGCCCCGGTCTGCCGCTGATGCATCGACGCGACGAACTGGGTGAACTGGCCAGCGCCTTCGAGCACATGGCCGAGCGGCTGCGCCAGAGCCTGAACCAGCAGCGTCTGCTGCTGCGCACCCTGTCCCACGAACTGCGCACGCCGCTGGCACGCCTGCGCATCGCCCACGACAGCGAGTTGCCGCCCGAGCAATTGCGCGAGCGGCTGGACCGGGAAATCGGCGACATGCAGCGGCTGCTGGAAGACACGCTGGACCTGGCGTGGATGGACACCGAGCGCCCGCAACTGCCCACCGAGCCGGTGTTGATGCTGTCGGTCTGGGAAGCGCTGTGCGAAGACGCCTGTTTCGAGAGCGGCTGGTCGCCCCGGCGCCTGATCTGCCTGCTGGACACCGATTGCCGGGTGCAGGTGCATCTGGACAGCGTCGCCCAGGCGCTGGAAAACCTGTTGCGCAACGCCATCCGTTTTTCCCCGCCCGAAGGCACGATCACCCTGTCGGGTTGGCGCGAGGACGAGCACTGGCATCTGTGTTTGCAGGATGAAGGGCCGGGCGTGCCCGAGACAGATCTGGAAACCATCTTCGTGCCCTACCAGCGCCTGGACAACAGCAGCGAAGGCTTCGGCCTGGGCCTGGCCATCGCCCGCCGCGCGGTGCAATTGCAGGGTGGCCGCTTGTGGGCCAGCAATGGATCGCCGGGGTTGATCATGCATATGACGTTGCCGGGAACTAAATAACGCGAGCTTGCAAGCCTCATACCTGTGGGAGCCGGCTTGCTGGCGAATGCGGTGTGTCATCCTCAAGCTACTGTGCCTGACACTCTGCATTCGCCAGCAAGCCGGCTCCCACGGCCTTCGGCCAGAAGCCGACCCCGACCACACAGAAAATCCCGTAGCAGCACGGCTTGCCGGCGGGGCGTCCTTAAGATCGCCGCCGGCAAGCCGGACTGCTACGGGACGGATATCCGCCTGGCCAAAGTGTTTAGAAAGTTAATGCGCTTTACTCGCAAAAAGCAGTCATTATCATTCGTGATCTTCCTGCGTCATGTCGTTCCTTCGGAGATCATCGATGTCGTTGCGCCCCCTGCCCGCCCTTGCCCCTTTCCTGCTGCTGTCCAGCTGCCTGCTGACGACCGCCGTTCACGCTGCCGCTCAACCCGAGCCGTCCACCGCCCTCCAGTTGCCTGACCAGAACGTGGTCGCCACCGCCGAGGAAGAAATCAAACAGGCGCCGGGGGTGTCGGTGATCACCGCCGAGGACATCAAGAAGCGCCCACCGGCGAACGATCTGTCGCAGATCATCCGCACCATGCCGGGGGTGAACCTGACCGGCAACTCCAGCAGCGGCCAGCGCGGCAACAACCGCCAGATCGACATTCGCGGCATGGGCCCGGAGAACACCTTGATCCTGGTCGACGGCAAACCCGTCGGCAGCCGCAACTCGGTGCGTTACGGCTGGCGTGGCGAACGTGACAGCCGTGGCGACACCAACTGGGTGCCGGCCGACCAGGTTGAGCGCATCGAAGTCATTCGTGGCCCGGCGGCGGCGCGCTATGGCAACGGCGCGGCAGGCGGCGTGATCAACATCATCACCAAAAAGGCTGGTGCCGAGACCCACGGCAGCGCGACGGTCTACACCTCGTTCCCGACCCACAAGGACGAAGGCGCCACCAAGCGCATGAACTTCGGCCTCAGCGGCCCGCTGACCGACACCCTGAGCTACCGGGTCTACGGCAACGTCGCGAAAACCGACGCTGACGACGCCGACATCAACCAAGGCCACGAATCGACCCGCACCGGCAACCAGATCGGCACCCTGCCGTCCGGGCGCGAAGGCGTGCGCAACAAGGACGTCAACGGCTTGCTGAGCTGGCATCTGACGCCAGAGCAGACCCTGGACTTCGAAGCGGGCTTCAGCCGCCAGGGCAACATCTACACCGGCGATACCCAGAACACCAACAGCAACGCCACGGTGAAAAGCCTGCTGGGCCACGAGACCAACCGCAGCTACCGCGAGACGTATTCGATTACCCATCGCGGCGACTGGGATTTCGGCACCAGCCTGGCCTACCTGCAATATGAAAAGACCCGCAACACGCGGATCAACGAAGGCCTGGCCGGCGGCACCGAAGGCATCTTCAGCAACAGCGATTTCTACACCGCGACCCTGCACGACCTGACCGCCCACGGCGAGGTCAACCTGCCGCTGCACGCAGGCCTGGACCAGACCCTGACCCTGGGCAGCGAGTGGGTCGAGCAGAAGCTCGACGACCCGAGCGCCAACACCCAGACCACCAGCGAAGGCGGCGCCGTCACCGGCCTGACCAGCACCGGCCGCGACACCACCTCCGAGGCGCACATCTTCTCGCTGTTCGCCGAAGACAACATCGAACTGGCCCCCGGCACCATGCTCACCCCGGGCCTGCGCTTCGATCACCACGACATCGTCGGTGACAACTGGAGCCCGTCGCTGAACCTGTCGCACGCGCTGACCGACACCCTGACCCTCAAGGCCGGTATCGCCCGTGCCTACAAGGCGCCGAACCTGTACCAGCTCAACCCCAACTACCTGCTCTACAGCCGTGGCCAGGGTTGCTATGGCCAGACCACCAGCTGCTACCTGCAAGGCAATGACAGCCTCAAGGCCGAGACCAGCGTCAACAAGGAACTGGGCATCGAGTACAAGGCCAACGGCTGGGTCGCGGGCCTGACCTACTTCCGCAACGACTACAAGAACAAGATCGAGTCGGGCCTGTCCCCGGTCGGCAGCGCCACCGGTGGCACCGGCACCTACGCCAACGCCGCGGTTTACCAGTGGGACAACGTGCCCAAGGCGCTGGTCGAAGGTCTGGAAGGCACGCTGACCATTCCGCTGGCAGAAGAACTGACCTGGAACAACAACTTCACCTACATGCTGCAATCGAAGAACAAGGAAACCGGCGACGTACTGTCGGTGACGCCCAAGTACACCCTCAATTCGATGCTCGACTGGCAGGCCACCAACGACCTGTCGTTCCAGACCAGCGTGGCGTGGTACGGCAAGCAAAAACCGAAAAAATACGACTACCACGGCAACCGCGTGACCGGCAGCTCGAACAATCAGCTGTCGCCCTACGCCATCGTCGGCGTCAGCGGCACCTACGCGATCACCAAGAACCTGAGCCTGACCACCGGCATCGACAACCTGTTCGACAAGCGCCTGTTCCGCGAGGGCAACGCCCAGGGCGTGACCAACATCGACGGCGCCGGTGCCGCGACCTACAACGAGCCGGGCCGCACGCTCTATACCAGCCTGACCGCATCGTTCTGACAACCACGAGACTGCCTGATGAATGCCCTGATGAGACCTCTGGCGCTCGTCCTGCTGCTCGCCGCGCCGGGGTTGACCACCCTGGCGCGGCCCGCGCCGGATGAGCCGATGAACACGCAGATCCTGCAACGCCAGGACCTGCCCTACCGCTTCAACTCGTTCGATCTGGACTCGGTGGACGGCCAGCGCCACTACCGCATCTGGATCGGCCAACCGCGCACGCCTGCACCTGCCCAGGGTTATCCCTCGCTGTGGATGCTCGACGGCAACGCGGCGATCGGCGCGCTGGACGACAGCGCACTGAACAAACTCGCGCAAGGACGCGCGCCCCTGTTGGTCGCCATCGGCTACCAGACGCCGCAGCGCATCGAGCGCACGGCACGCACCCTGGACTACACCCCGCAACGCCGGGGCACCACGCTTCAGCAGGACCCGCTGACCCAGGTGCCCAGCGGCGGCGCGGATGCCTTTCTTGATTTGGTGCGCGACCGGATTCGCCCGCGGGTGGAACAACAGGTAAAGCTGGACGAACACGAGCAGACCCTCTGGGGCCATTCCTACGGCGGCCTGCTGGTGCTGCACACGCTGTTCACCCGCTCGCACCTGTTCAACCACTACGCTGCGGCCAGCCCATCGTTGTGGTGGGATGAGAAGCTGATCGAAGAAGAAAGCGGCCAGTTGCACACGCCCCATGCCAGCCTGCTGCTGATGCGCGGCAGCGCCGAACCCGCCACCCCGCAGGCGGCGCCCGGTGCAGGCGCGGACCGGTTGGCGCAGCAGTTGAGCAAACGGCTCAAGGGCATCGACGGGCTGAAGTTCGAGTATCACAGCTTCGAGGGCATGAGCCATGGCCAGACCTTGCCGGCTTCGCTGCGTTACGTCATGAACCGGTATCAGCCGTGATGTCTTGAGCGTTCGCCAGATCGCTGTCGCCGGCAAGCCGGACTGCTACGCAGATGGAGGTGTACACCGGATGTGTGTACGCCCCCCGGCCCCGTAGCAGTCCGGCTTGCCGGCGAGACATTTGCAGGGTCGCTATCGCATATCCTGGGTCGCCGCCCAGTGCCGCATCACCTCGGCAAACAGGCGCAACGTCAATCGCTGACAGCGGCGCGATGACATCCAGACAGGCGTGGCTCAGAGACCAGCACAATCCATGAGCCCTGCTCATGACTGCATTCGCTTTGCCCCACTTCGCTGCGACCCCTTTCGTGCGTGTCGCCCACGCACGAGAGCATCATCAGATCTTCTGGCTGACCGTCTGAACGACAGCGTTCTCGTTGTCGTCGGTCGATGTGGTCGGTAGCGACCTTGAATAAGACACGTAATACGCCAGCCCGACGAAAATTGCCCCCCCTACCGCATTGCCCAAAAATACGGCGCAGATGTTTTCAACGAAGTCGCCCCAGCTCAAGGCGTCGGCGAAGATGGCAGCCGGGATCACGAACATGTTCGCCACCACGTGCTGGAAACCGATGGCCACGAACGCCATGATCGGGAACCACATGGCGATGATCTTGCCAGTCACGTCCCTGCTGGCAAACGACAGCCAGACCGCCAGACACACCAGCCAGTTGCAGCCGATGCCGGAGATGAACGCCTGGCCGAAATCGGCGCTGGCCTTGGCTTTGGCGATGGCCAGGGTCTTGGCCAGGTACGCACCTTCGGTCAGGCCCAGTATGTGACCGAAGAAATAAGCGATGAACAGCGCGCCCAGCAGGTTGGCGAACGTCACCAACACCCAGTTGCGGACCACCGCGCCCACCGAAATACGTCCGGCGAACAGGGCCGTGGGCAGGGTCATCATGTTGCCCGTCAGTAATTCACCCCCCGCCAGGATGACCAGAATCAGGCCAACGGGGAACACGGCTGCGCCCAGCAGATTACCCAAGGAAGCCCACGCGCCAGGGATCATGGTGCTGACATGAATATCCAGCAGAAAGCCCAACGCGATGAAGGCACCGGCCAGGAAGCCCAGCACCATGATCGCCGCCACCGGCAGGTGCGATTTCTTGACCCCGGCTTCGATGGTGATCTCGGCGATCTGTTGGGGAGTATTGATGGACATGTTTTCAAGCTCGCACTCAATGGCCGACCGCGCAGCGTCGAGCCGCGTGCCAGGCAACGATTAATGAAGGGTTCAAGCGTCCGGTCTTGATGCGCGAACGTGCCAGCGGGCACGGCGCCAATCCTTTGGAAGGCGCGATGTGCGACTTCAAGTCACATCGCAGAAACGCCGAAAAAGACGTAATCAGTTGATGAGCAAGCTACCGATCCCACGCCAGAGCGTCCAATCGCTTGTTCCGATGAATCTATCGATCTCATCTATCGGTGCTGGATTGCTGGTGCCGATCCAGCTGACCAATGCTTTCTGCTACGGGTTGAACAACTGGCGACCGAGCCGCCGCCAGACCTCGCCCGCCTTTGCCCTGCTGGTCGAGGCCTTGCGTTATCGCGGCTGAGTCCGCGGGTGAATGAATCAGCGCACCTCTACCCGCTCGAAGCGCCCGGCCAGCACGCCATAGGCGAACACACCCAGCAGGCCGTGGGCAGCGACGAACCACAGCGCGGTGTTGAACGAGCCGGTGGTGGCGACGATGTAGCCGATCACCAGCGGCGTGACGATCCCGGCGATGTTGCCGATGCCGTTGAACACGCCGCCACTCAGGCCCACCATGTTTTTTGGCGCGGTGTCGGACAGCACCGCCCAGCCGACCGCCGCCAGGCCCTTGCCGAAGAAGGCGATGGCCATCAGCGCGATGACGATCCAGTTGGCGTCGGTGAAGTTGGCCAGCACCAGCACGGTGGACATCAGCATGCCGATCAGGAATGGCGTCTTGCGGGCAACCGAAGGATGAACGCCGCGACGGATCAGCAAATCGGAAAGCATCCCGCCCAGCACACCGCCGGAGAAGCCGCAGACTGCGGGCAGTGCCGCGACCCAACCCGCTTCCATGATGGTCATGCCACGGCCCTTGATCAGGTAGATCGGGAACCAGGTGATGAAGAAATAGGTCAGCGCGGTGATGCAGTACTGGCCCATGTAGATCGCCCAAAGGGTGCGGCTGGTGAACAGCTGACGGACTTCGTTCCAGTTGGTCTTGCCCTTTTTCTGGGTGCGGTTGAGTTCCAGGTCCACCAGTGCGCCGCCTTCGCGCATGTACTCAAGCTCCTTTGCGCTCAGACGCTTGTCAGAGTGCGGCTCGCGGTACAGGGCGAACCAGAACACGCTCAGCACCAGGCCCAGGCCGCCCATCCACAGGAACACGTGCTCCCAGCCCAGCGCGTGGGTCAACCAGGCCATCAGCGGGGTGAACAGCACCACGGCCATGTACTGCGCCGAGTTGAACAGCGCCGAGGCGGTGCCGCGCTCGCTGGTGGGGAACCAGCAGGAGACGATGCGGTTGTTGGCCGGGAACGCCGGCGACTCGACCAGCCCGAGCATGAAGCGCATGGCGAACAGGCTGATGGCCGCCGACGCGCCCATCAGGCCGAACCAGCCGACCGTGCCCTGGGCCATGGTGAACACCGACCACAGCACCAGGCTTGCGCCATACACCCGGCGTGCGCCGAAGCGGTCGAGCAGCCAGCCCCCGGGAATCTGCCCCAGCGCGTAGGCCCAGGCGAACGCCGAAAAGATCATGCCGAGCATGATCGGGTCCAGGCCCAGGTCCTTGACCACGCCGGTGCCGGCGATGGACATGGTCGCCCGGTCGGCGTAGTTGATCACGGTGACGATGAAGATCATCGAGAGAATCAGGAAGCGGTGACGGCCAACCTTCGCTTGCGCGTCGGCATAGTCCGCAGGAAGGGCTTTGCTGAGCATGGTGTGTCTCCCACCCGCTCGTGGGCGGGCATCTTGTTTTTGTTGTCGTACAACCTCGTCGCGATAATAGGAGCAGGGAACGATTCAGGTCTAACATAGAGACTGTATGGATTGATGCGGATATTGAATCGTGGAACTACATCAATTGCGCTGCTTCGTCGCCGTTGCCGAAGAGCTGCATTTCGGCCGCGCCGCCACGCGCATGCACATGACCCAGCCACCCTTGAGCCGCCAAGTGCAATTGCTGGAGCGGGCGCTGGGCATTCAGTTGCTGGAGCGCAACAACCGCTCGGTGAAACTCACCGCTGCCGGCACGGGCTTCTTGCGCGATGCGCGGCACATTCTGGCGTTTTCCGACCAGGCCGCCGATGGCGCGCGGCGTCTGGCGCGGGGTGAGGCCGGCAGCCTGACGCTGGGCTTCACCGCGGTCAGCGCCTATCAGATGATTCCGCAATTGCTGGCTCGCGCCGCCGAAGAATTGCCGGGGTTGCAGTTCACGCTCAAGGAGATGGTGTCCAGCGCACAGCTTGAAGCACTGGCCGCGCACCGCATCGATGCGGCGTTCGTGCGCCAGGTCAACGATGCCGAGGGGCTGGATATTCAGCTGATCAGCCGAGAGCCGTTGCTGGTGGTCATGCCCGACAGCCACCCGCTGGCCGGGGAAGCAGCGATTGCCGTGGCGGCGCTGGATGGTCAGCCGTTCGTGATGTACGCGCCAGACGAAGGCCGGTATTTCTACGACTGCATTGCCGGGCTGTTCGCCTTGCGCGGGGTCAAGCCGCGTTATGTCTACCACCTGGGCCAGACCCACACCGTGGTGAGCATGGTCAAGGCCGGTCTCGGTGTGGCGATCGTCCCCGCCTCCGCCGCGCAATTGCACAGCGACAATCTGGTGTTCCGGCCGTTGCTGGATGCGCAGTTGCACGCCGAGATGTTCATGGTTTCGCGGCGGGACAATGACAACCCGGCGTTGCCGGCGTTCAAGCAACTCTCTCAGGCAACGCATCACCTGTAGCAGTCCGGCTTGCCGGCGACGGCGTCCTCAAGATCGATCCCGCCGGCAAGCCGTGCTGCTACGGGATTGTGGGATGTTTACGATCAGCCTCTGGCCGAAGGCCGTGGGAGCCGGCTTGCTGGCGAATGCGGTGTGCCATTCGCCACATCATTGAATGACCCACCGCGTTCGCCAGCAAGCCGGCTCCCACAGGTTTAAAGCTCGACGGCTGATCCGGCACAACCATGGCCTACGACGATAGTCGCAATCGTCAAAATGGATTAACCGGTTGGTCCATTTTATGGTTTCATAGCGCCCGCTGACGAGCGCGCACGCGTGCTGCCTTTCTCCCACCGCCCTCACCCGTTGACGGCGGCCTTCGCATTTCAGGTCGATCAATGAGCAATTCTTCGCTACACCCCGCACATTCCGGCGTTCGCCGTGGGTTTCCTACGGCGCTGGTCGCAGGTTCGGTACTGGCCATGGCCTTCTCCGCGCCCGCGCTGGCCGATGACTGGATGGACCGCTCGACCATGACCGGCGACTGGGAAGGCAGCCGCAGCCGTCTGGCCGCGCAAGGGGTGAAGATCACCGGCGACTACAGCGGCGAGACCGTCTACAACGCCCACGGCGGCAAGCAGCGCGGCACCCGTTATTCGCAGAACATCAAGCTCGGCGCCCAGTTCGATCTGGGCAAATTGCTCGACCTGGAAAGCGGCGGCAAGGTGCAGCTGACCATCAACGACCGCCGCGGCAACGACGGCTCGGGCGACCTGGTCGGCAACCGCTTGCCAGTGCAGGAAAACTACGGCGGGCTGTACACACGCCTGACCGAGCTGAGCTACGAGAACACCCTGTTCACCAAAGACCTCACCTACAAGGTCGGCTACATGGCCATGGGCAATGATCTGGGCGGGCTGAGCACCGGCATCCTGTGCAACTTCATGAACGCCGGTTTCTGTGGCCACCCGCTGGCGATGTCCGGCGGCAGCGGCTGGAGCAACTACCCCAACGCGCACCTGGGCGGCATGGCCAAATACCGCTTCAACCCGAACTTCGCCGTGCAGGTCGCCGCGTTCAAGGTCGACGCCGCGAGCAACGGCGATTCCAGCCGTGCCTGGAATGTCACGCCCAAGGACAGCACCGGCAACATTCTGCCGATCGAGGCGATCTACAACGTACTGGGCGATATGCCCGGCGAGTACCGCGTGGGCTATTACTACGACACTTCGGATGCCCCGCGCATCGGCACCAACAAGGAAGTCGCCGGCCGTGAGGGCTCGTACTTCCTGATGGATCAGACGGTGTGGAATTCTGATGACGTCAGCGGCCGCAACGTGCACATGTTCGGCCAGTTCTCCAACGCCAGCGCTGCTGCGTCGCCGTTCCGCCGCTGGTACTCGACCGGTTTCGCGCTGAAGAAGCCGTTCGTCTCGCGCCCCAACGACACCATCGCCATCGGTTATGGCCGCGCAGTGTTCAACTCGCGCAGCCGCGACGTGCAGGAAAACGCAGCGCTGGCCCGTGGCGAAGACTTTCCGGACCTGGCCAGCGGCGAAGGTCTGGTGGAGATGACCTACGGCGCGCAAGTGACCCCATGGCTGACCCTGCGTCCGTCGGTGCAGTACATCATCGAGCCGGGTGCGTTCTACGGCGAGGACATCGACAACACCTTGATCGTCGGTTTGCAGGTCAAGGCGACGTTGTAAACCGCCACATCTGTGGGAGCCGGCTTGCTGGCGAATAGGTGGGTCATTCAATGATCTGGTGTCTGACCTGACGCTTTCGCCAGCAAGCCGGCTCCCACGGCCTTCGGCCAGAAGCGGGCGCAAACCTGCGATTTCCTTCAAACCGGTGGCAGATTCGCCAGAATCAACAACGCCCCCATCACCGTGATCGCCCCGCCAATGCGTGTGGAGATCTGTGCGAACGGCAGCAGTTGCATGCGGTTGGCCGCGGTGAGAATGGCGATGTCTCCGGTGCCGCCCAGGCCGCTGTGGCAGCCGTTGACGATGGCGGTTTCGATCGGGTACATGCCCATCTTGCGGGCGATCACCAGACCGGTCAGCACCAGGGTCAACACCGTGGTGGCGATGGTCAGCACGTTGCCGATGTGGAACGCGGCGCTCAGTTCGCTCCAGTGGGTCACGGCGATGGAGTTGGCGAACAGCAGCGGATAGGTCACGCAGGTGGTGAAGAACTTGAACAGCACCCGCGCACCCGATTCCAACGGCTCGGGCACCGCCTTGCACAGCTTGAGCAGCACCGCGAGAAACAGCATGCACACCGGCCCCGGCAGGCCGAACAGCCCATGCAGCAGCACCCCGGCCAGGTACAGGGTAATCGCGCACATGCCTGCGGCGATCACCTGATTGACCGTCTGCCCGTCGAACCCGCTCTCCTTCTCAAGCCCCGCGCCGGTTTCTTCCTGCGGCAATTCCATCAACTGCAAACGGCCGTTGCCGGTCAGATGCGGGAAGCGTTTGCCCAGCAGATCCAGCGCACCACAGGCCAGAATCGCGCACAGGTTACCCAGCAGAATGATCGGCAGCAGTTGCGCGAGGATCTTGCCTGAGTCCATGCCGAGGATTTCGCCGTAACCCACCGATAGCGGAATCGCCCCTTCACCCAGGCCCCCGCCCATCACCGGCACGATCACGAAAAACAGCACCTGACGCAGCTCCAGACCGCAGATCATGCCCACCGCGATCCCGGCGAACAGCGCCAGCACCGAGCCGACCAGCAGCGGCACGAAGATCTTGGCGAAGCCTTTGATGATCAGGTTGCGGTCCATGGTGAAAATGCTGCCCACCACCACCGACGACACGAACAGGTAGATGAAATTGCTCGACTTGGTGAAGGTGGTCACCGGCGCGATGATCTCCTGCGGCACCCAGCCCAGGCTCACCAGATACGAGGGCAGGAACGCCGAGACGATGGCCGCCCCGCCGATCTTGCCGAAGAATGGCAGGCTCTTGCCGATCTGCGCGCAGGTGGCGCCACCCAGGCCGATGATCGCCACCATGGTCGGCAGGTCGGCCTTGATTTCCTTGGTCAGCAGCAGCCCCGCCACCAGCCCCAGCAGCACCAGATACACCGGTAGCGGAATGAAGCTGATGCGGATTTCCATCAGGCGCCGCCAGAGCGTGGCCTGGCCGGCTTCAGGCGTGGCGACGCCGGGTTTTGCCAACGATTGGACGTTGTGCATGTGAACCTCGTTTTATTGTTGTTAAGGGTGTGCAGCGATACAGCAAACAGTGCTCAGGACAGCAGCAGCCCGGCCTGACGCGCCTGCTCGACGATCATCCGGGCGCGCAGCACGAACGGCGCGTCGACCATCTGCCCGTCCACCTGATAAGCGCCGATACCTGCCTCTTCGGCTTCATCGGCGGCGGCGATCACTCGCTGCGCGCGGTCGATTTCCTCAAAGGCCGGCAGGAAGGCCTCGTTGGCCATGTCGATCTGGGTCGGGTGAATGCAGGACTTGCCGGTAAAGCCCAGGCTGCGGGCATAGCGGGCTTCTTCGCGGTAGGCGTCAGCGTCCTTGATCGCGGCGAAGGCGGCGTCGTAGGCCTCGATACCGGCTTCACCGGCGGCCATGCGCACGGCCAGCTGAATCTGGCGGATCACACTGGCCTCGCGGCGGTTTATGCCCAGCGGCTCCAGCAGGTCGGCGAAGCCCAGTTGCAGGCCCATGACCCGAGGGTGGGCGCAGGCGATTTCAGCGGCCAGGCGCAGGCCGCGGGGGGATTCGATATTGGCGAGGATGCGGATATTGGCCGCCGAAGGATGCGCGGCTTGCAGACGCTCAAGGTCAGCCACCAGTTGCAGGATCTGCGCGGCGCTTTCGACCTTGGGCAGGTTGATGATGTCCAGGCGGGTGCCGACCAGCGCCTGCAAATCGTCCGCGTAATGCGCCGAGTCCTGGCCGTTGACCCGCACCACCAGGGTTTTCGAGGTGGGCGCAAGTTCCCTCAAAAAACCAGCCAACTGCTGACGAGCCGTCGCCTTGGCGCTTTCGGCCACCGCATCTTCCAGATCGAAACTGATGCCATCGGCCCGCGAGGCCACGGCTTTTTCGAAGAGTTCAGGGCGAGATCCGGGGACGAACAGTTTGCTGCGCATGGGCAATTCACTCGATGACGAGGCCCGTCGCAACGCGCGCCAGCCTCGCGCCGGGCGACAGGAGCAGATCCCATACCCGGCATTGTTCTTGGAAGCCGGGGATGCCCTTGAAAGGGGCCCACGGCGGATGGCCCATATTGCAAAAGCACAAAAGCTAACTAAAGTGCGTATTTCTACGTTTAGAATCCAGAATTTTTAGACTATGGACACGCGTTATCTCGACAGCTTCCTGCACGTCGCCGAACTGGGCTCCACTGCCGCCGCCGCGCGCAAGCTCAACCTCACCCCCACTGCCGTGGCCCAGCGGATCAAGGCGCTGGAACATGAAATCGGCCAGCCACTGCTCAGCCGCGCCGGGCGCAACATGCAGCTCACGGCTGCGGGCTCGGCGCTGCTGGCGCCGGCTAGCGAATTACTGCTACGCACCCGCGAGCTGCGGGCCATCGCCGCGCTGGACAGCGTCGCGGGCGAACTGCGCATCGGCTGTATCACCACGGCGCTGGCCTATCTGGTGCCCGACGTATTGGCGACGCTGATCAACAATTACGAACACTTGCACCCGCATGTGGAACCGGCGTTTTCCACCGAGCTGTACCGCAAGGTGCTGTCCGGCGAAACCGACATCGCGATGATGGTTGCGCCGCAGTTCGAGCTGCCCAAGGAGTTCGTCTGGCGCCCGGTGCGCGACGAACCTTTCGTGGTCCTCGCCCCGCGCCACCTGGCCGACCAGCATCCCCATGAAGTGCTGCGCAGCCAGCCGTTCATCCGCTATCACCGCCGCTCCTGGGGCGGCGTGCTGGCTGACCGGTATCTGTTGCAGGCCGGCATCCAGCCCCAGGAACGCTTCGAAATCGATGCACTGGACGCCATCGCCGCCATGGTCAAAGGCAACCTCGGGGTGTCGCTGGTGCCGCAATGGCGGCCGATGCATGCGCAGCTCAATGAGCTGGCGCAAATCCCGCTGCCGGGGGCCGGGCTTTATAGACCGATCGGTTTGCTGTGGAAGCGCAACTCGGCCAAGGAGCGCTTGATCGAGGTGTTCTGCAAAGTGCTGTTCGAGCAGATCAGGCTCTGATGAATCCATTTTTTATGGATTCTAAAGCCAGTCAAAACGCATTTTATTTCTCGATCGCGCTGACCAGAATGGCGCCATGTGCTGCCGGAGCTCGCGAATTCGTTCCGGTCAGCGATAACAAGATCGGAGAAACGCTTCATGTCGCACACTCCCCCGCAGGCCGCCAACGGTCCGCTTTCCGGCATCACCGTCCTTGATTTAAGTGCCTATATCGCGGGCCCCTACGGCTGCTCGTTGCTGGCCGACCAAGGCGCGACGGTGATCAAGATCGAACCGCCCACCGGCGATAACCTGCGCAAATATCCCTCCACGCTTGCCGCCGAAAGCCGGGCGTTCCTGGGCGTCAACCGCAGCAAGTCAGGCGTGGTGCTGGATCTGAAATCGCCGGGCGCTTTGGACGCGCTGCTTGAATTGGTGCGCCAGGCCGACGTGTTGGTCCACAACTTCCGCCCCGGCGTCCCGGCGCGGCTGGGTATCGCGTATGAGCAACTGCAGGCGGTCAATCCACGGCTGATTTACTGCGCGGTGACCGGCTACGGCGAGCACGGCCCGCTCAAGGCCAAGGCTGGCTACGATCAAGTGCTGCAAACCATGACCGGCATGTGCGCTGCCCAGGCCAAGCCCGACGGCGCACCGGAGGTGTTGTACGGCTCTGTGGTCGACTACTACGCAGCATCTCTGGTGGCGGGCGGTGTGGCCTCGGCGCTGTTCGAGCGTGAGCGCACCGGGCTGGGCCAGGAAGTCGGCGTCTCGCTGTTGCGCAGCGCCCTGGCGATGCAGTCGGCGCGGCTGGTCTGGGCCGACAGCGAGCCTCGCGAGCTGGACCGCGACATGCGCTCCGGTGGCATCACCGGCATTCATCCGACCCGCGAAGGCTACCTGTACCTGTCAGCCAACACCCCGCATTTCTGGCAGGCGCTGTGCGAGAAGACCGGCCTTGGCCATCTGGCGAGCGACGAGCGCTTCGACAGCGTGCGCAAGCGCGCCGCCAACCATGCACTGATCGTCCCGCAATTGCACGAAGCCTTGCAGAAACACAGCGCGCTGGAATGGGAGACGATTTTCGGCGAGGCGGTGCCTTGCGCTGCTGCGCGGCGGGTCGACGACATGTTCGACCACCCGCAATGCCAGGCCGAAGAGTTGATCACCGAATTCGAGCATCCCGTGGTGGGCCGCTATCAGGGCTTCACCCGGGCCATCGCCTTCAGCCGCACGCCCGGCCCTGCACCGTTCGCCGCACCGGTGTTCGGCGCCGACTCGGACCGGGTCATGGCCGAGCATGGCTTTACCGAACAGCAGATCGCCGACCTGCGTGCCAATGGAGCGTTGATCTGACCCAGACCACATGACCTGTAGGAGCGACCGGGGTGGCGCTCCACTTTATTCGCGAAAATCATTCGGGCGATAGAGATGCGTCGGATGTACCGGCCATTCGCGAATGAATTCGCTCCTACAGATAGATCCGTAATACGACTGCTTTTCCCACAAACACAATAAAAGGGATAACCCGATGCAACACACCCACACACTCCACCTGCTTGGAGGGCTGCAGGCATGACGACCTCCATCGCCGCGCCGCGTACCCTGCGCACCCGCTTTACCGAAAGCACCATCAGCCTGTTCGAACGCACGATCCCCGACCCGTTCGTGCTGGCGATTTTCATCACCGTGATCGTCGCCGTGGCGTCCTGGCTGGTCGCACCCAACGCCTCGTTCGATGCGCTGCTGGGTGGCTGGTACAAGGGCTTCTGCAACATCTTCACCTTTGCCCTGCAAATCACCCTGGTGCTGGTGCTCGGCCACGCGCTGGCCCATGCGCCGATCGTGCAGCGCTTCTTCACCCGCCTGGTGGCACTGGCCCGCACGCCGGCTCAGGCCGGGGCGATGATTTTCCTCTGCGTGGCGATCACCTCGTTCTTCAACTGGGGCTTTGGCCTGGTGCTCAGCGCCCTGCTCGCCCGGGAGATCGCCAAGCGCATGAAGGTGGACTTCGCCTGGATCGTCGCCGCCGGTTTCTCCGGCTGGGTGGTGTGGGCCGGCGGTTTGTCCAGCTCCATCGTGCTAGCCCAGACCACGCCCGGCAACCCGATGAACGTGGTGCAGAAACTCACCGGCCAGGTGCTCACCCTAAGCGACATGGTGTTCGTGCCGTACAACATGGTGCCGACCATCGCGCTGCTGGTGGTCATGCCGTTCGTGCTGGCGATGCTGCGGCCCAAGGATGAAGACGCGGTCTATCTGGACATCACCAAACATCCCGACCCGGAACCGGCCAAGCGTCCGCAAGGCAAGCGCAGCTTCGCCCAGTTCCTCGAATACTCGCCGCTGGGCAGCCTGATCATGGGCGCGCTGGGCATCGCGGTGGTGGTCTACTCGTTCGTCGGCAACCTGCAACTGTCGGGCGTCAACGGCGTGATCGTGATCATGTTCACCCTCGGCATCATCCTGCATGGCTACCCACTGGCCTACGCCAACGCGGTGAAGGCAGCGGCGCGGCAGAGCGGTTCGATGATGCTGCAGTACCCGCTGTATGGCGGGATCATGGGCATGATGGAAGCCACCGGCCTGCCGGGGGTAATTGCCAAGGTGTTCGTGGCGATTTCCACCACCCATACCTTGCCGTTCTGGAGTTACGTGTGCTCGCTGCTGGTGACCTTCCTGATCCCCAGCGGTGGCGGGCACTGGGCAGTGCAAGGCCCGTTCGCGATTCCGGCGGCAGTCGAGCTGCACGCTTCGCTGTCGGCCACCACCATGGCCGTGGCGATGGGCGAACAGGTGTCGAACATGATGCAACCGTTCTGGGCCGCGCCTGTGGTGGCCATGGCCGGGGTTGGCGTGCAGCGGGTGCTGGGCTTTACCTTCGTGACCTTTCTGGTGGCGGCGGTGATGTACGGTGCGGCGTTGTTGCTCTTGGTTTGAATTTCGAGGTGAACCGATGAAACACCCCCATCTGCGCGTGCCTGCCAACGGCTGTGACGCCCATATCCATATCATCGACCCGCGCTTCGCCCCGGCCGATCCGCGCACGCCGGTGTCCCACGGCCAGACCATGGCCGATTACCGCGCCGTGCGTGAACGCCTGGGGCTGCGCCGCGCGGTGATCGTGCAGGCCAAGTACTACGGCACCGACAACCGCTGCACGCTGGACGCCATCGCGCAGATGAACGGCCAGGCGCGGGGGGTTGCGGTGGTCGACACCTCTGTATCGGATGCAGAGTTGGTGCGCTTGCATGAGGGTGGCATTCGCGGTTTGCGCTTCAGTTTGTGGAACGCGGGCAATCAGGTGGTCAGCGTCGAGATGATCGAACCGCTGGCCGCGCGGATCGCCGAACTGGGCTGGCACGTGCAGATTCACATGGGCGCCGAGCAGATTCTCGAACATCAATCGTTGCTGGCGAGGTTGCCGGTGCCGGTGGTGTTCGATCACTTGGGGCGGCTGGGAGCAGGCGCCAATGCCAGCCACCCGGCATTCTGCTTCATCGCCCGGCTGATCGACGCCGATAAGGCGTGGGTCAAGCTCAGCGGCGCGTACCTGAACACGACTGAAGGCGGCCCACGCTACGGCGACGTCGGCCCGCTGGCCCGGGATTTCGCCGCTCTGGCGCCGCAACGCGCGGTCTGGGGCAGCGACTGGCCCCACGTCACCGAAGCCCACAAACCCGATGCAGCGGACTTGCTCGACCTGTTGCTGGACTGGACGGCCAACGACGCCACCCGCCAGGCGATTCTGGCGGACAACCCGGCGCAGCTTTATGGGTTTGATGGCTGACGAACGCGCCGGGCTTGCCCTCGATGGTGACCTTGCGCACGCTCCCGCCGGCAAGCCGTGCTGCTACGAGGAACAGGGGGCACACAAACTCTGCATCCAACCTCACCCCCGTAGCAGCACGGCTTGCCGGCGGGGCGATCTCAAGAGCTCATCCGTTGCTCCGCCGGACGCTCAAGAATTACCCGGCACGGGCAAGCCGTCCAACAACGCCGCGACATAATCGACAAACACCCGTGTCTTGGCGCTGCTCATGCGCCCGGCGGGGAAGACGGCCCACAGGTCGATGGGGGGCAGCACCCAGTCGTCCAGCACGCTGATCACCTCGCCGCTGGCCAGCTCCGGGGCGAACATCCATTCCGAGGCCATGACCAGGCCGAGATTGGCCAGCACCGCCGCGCGCACGCCCTCGGCGGCCGTCACCCGCAACCGCCCCTGGGGCGCGACGCTGCATACTTCATCCCCGCGACGCAGCTCCCAACTGTTGCCACCGATGCCGCGGTTGTAGATCACCGACTGATGGGCGTCCAGGTCGCGGGGATGCTGCGGCACGCCATAACGCTCGAAATACGCAGGCGTGGCGATGATGCGCCGCTTGCCCTGGGCGATCCTTTTCGCGGTCATGGACGAATCGTTCAGGTCGCCCATGCGCAGGGAGACGTCGATGCCCTCTTCCACCAGATCGACGCTGCGATCGTCGAGCATCACGTCGATGCTCAATTGCGGGTGCTGGGCCAGCAGCGGCCCCAGAAACGGAATCACATGCATGCTGGCGAAGGTCACGGCGGCGCTGACCCGCAGCCGCCCGGTAAAGCCGGACCCGGCACCGCGCACCGCAGCGTCGGCCTCGTCGGCCTGATCGATGGCCCGGCGTGCGGCGTCGTAATAGGTCTGCCCGGCCTCGGTGGGCGTCAGGCCACGAGTGGTGCGCAACAGCAGGCGCGTGCCGAGAGTTTCCTCAAGCGCAGCGATGGATTTGGACACCGCCGGCTGCCCCACGCCCAGGCGCTTGGCAGCCGCGGAAAACGAGCCGGTTTCAACGGCGCAGATAAAGGTTTGCATCGCGGCCAGGCGATCCATCGACAATCCTCGGGGCAGGCTCTACGCAAAAGGCCGTCACTGCAGTGACGGCCAGATGATTTTTCAGATGTTCAGCCGCGCAGGGCGGGCAACAGATCTGTAGGTTCCGGGCGCTGAGTGTAATCCGGATTCACCTCGGCGTACCGGATCAGACCGTCTTGGCCGATCACGAAGCGCCCCGGCATCGGCAGTACCCAGGCGTCATCATCGTTGAACAGCGGCAAGTCGTTGCCAAAGCCCTTGTACAGGTCGATCAGGTAGTCCGGCAGGTTGAAGCGCAGGCCGAAGGCGTCGGCGACCTGGCTTTTGACATCGCTGAGAATCGGGAACGTCAGCTGGTTCTGGCGCACCGACTTGCGGCTGTTGACCCGGGTCTGCGGTGAAATCGCCACCAGGCTTGCGCCCAGCTCGCGGTACTGCGGCAGCGCGGCTTCCAGCGCCTGCAGTTCCATGTTGCAGTACGGGCACCAGACGCCACGGTAGAAGCTGATCACCAGCGGCCCCTTGGCCAGCAGTTCAGTGGAGGACACCGGGTTGCCGTCCGGGTCGTTGAGGGTGAACACCGGCGCCTTGTCGCCGACCTTCAGGGTGCGCTGCGCCTGGCCTGAGGCGATCAGTTCGTCAGTGGCGCGTTTCATGATCGCGTGCACCGGAGCCGGTGCGTTGTAAGGCGGCTTGCCGGCGACGAAATCGGCTTTGAAGGCATCGAGTCTTGCTTGCAGGGTCATGGCTGTATTCCTGGTGGAGGATGAGGGTTTCGACGCGCTCATCCTCGCAACCCGGCTGCCTGCCCAGTAGACAGGCGCGGGTGATAACAGCCATTCCAGAAAGGAACGGGCCTACCAACGATAAGTCGCGCTCGCCTGCACCGTGCGCTGGGAGCCGTACCAGCACCACGAATAGGAATAGCAGGACGCAACGTATTCCTTGTTCGCCAGGTTGGTGGCGGTCAGCGCCAGGCGCAGGTTGTCGTTGAGGCTGTTGATGTGCGGGATGTCGTAGTGCACCGCCGCATCGAACAACGTGTAGCCCGGCACCTTGAGTGTGTTGGACGAGTCCTCGGACGAGCCGACATAACGCGCACCGCCCCCCACGCCGAAGCCGCTCAGCGTGCCGTTATGGAAGGTGTAATCGGCCCAGGCCGACGCGGTGTGGCGCGGGATGCCGTAGTTGGTGGTGCCTTGCTGATCCACCACGCGGGTTTCGCCGGTCGCCGGGTTCGGGTTGTAGGCGATGGTGCTGTTGGACTTGGTCACCCGGGCGTCCAGATACGCGTAGCTGGCGGTGACGTCGAAGTTGTCGTTCAGGCTGGCCTTGCCTTCGAGCTCGAAGCCGCGAGAGCGCACTTCGCCGCTCTGGGTCTGGCAGGTGCCGGAGCCGCAGATGTGGGTCGGGTCCGAATCCAGGGTCAGCACGTTGCTCTGGGTCAGGTCGAACACCGCAGCGGTGATGAAGCTGTTGCTGCCCGGCGGCTGGTACTTGATGCCCAGCTCATACTGCTTGCCCTCGGTGGGTTTGAACACCGAACCGCCGAAACCGGTGCCCGACTGCGGCTCGAACGACTCCGAATAACTCACGTACGGCGAGAGGCCGTTGTCGAACAGGTACACCAGGCCCAGACGCCCGGTGAACGCTTCGCTGTCCAGCGAGCTTTTGCTCTTGGTGCCCCGGGCAATGGTCAGCGTGCTGTTCTCATTGGTCGCCCAGTCATAGCGCCCGCCCATCAGCAACACCCATTTGTCCCACTTCAACTGCTCTTGCAGGTACAGGCCCTTCTGCTGGTTACGCTGGGTGCCATCGGTGGTGTAGGCCGGCTTCTGGATGTTGCCGGTGTAGACCGGGTCGAAGATGTCGATCGACGGGCCAGAGCCGTAGCCGGTCTTGGTGTCGGTGCTGATGTTCTGGTAGTCGGCGCCCATCAGCACGGTGTGCGACAGCGGACCTGTGTCGAATCTGGCCTGCAGCTGGTTGTCCAGGGTGTAGGCGTCCATGTTCACGTCAGTGGCGATGGTGTAGCGCTTGGCGGTGCGGAAATCCGGCGCCAGCACGTCGCTGCCGTTGTAGAGGCTGGCGTAGTTGCCTTCGGTGCGCAGGTAGCGGGCGTTCTGGCGGAACGTCCAGACGTCGTCGAAGTGGTGCTCGAACAGGTAGCCGACCGAGTAGTAGCTGCGGTCACTCTTTTCGATGCTCTTGTCGCCGTCGTAGAAATCGACGTCGATGTGGCGCCCCGTCGGGCTGTGCAGCACCGAACCCCAGGCCGGCACCGAGCCGTAGGACGCGCCTTTAGGGTCCTGCTGGAAATGCCCGAGCAGGGTCAGCGAGGTGTCTTCGCTGGGGCGCCAGGTGAAAGCGGTGGAAATCGACTGCCGACGGTTTTCGGTGTGCTCGATCTGCCCGTCTTCGTCGTTGTACAGCCCGGAGATGCGGTAGCCGTACTTGCCCTCGTCATCGATGGGGCCGCCGAAGTCGAAGGTGGTGCGCTTCTTGTCGAAGGTGCCGTACTCGACGCCGATTTCATGGAACGGCGTGTCGGTCGGGCGCTTGCTGACCATATTCACCACGCCGCTGGGGCTGGCCTGGCCATACAGCACCGAGGACGGGCCACGCAGGACTTCGACCCGCTCAAGATCGAACGCGTCCTTTTGCGGCAAGGCATCACGACTGCCGGGTACGCGCAGGCCGTCCAGGTAACTGGCCGGGGAGAAACCGCGCACGGTAAGAAGGTCCAGGCGCGAGGCGGTGGAGCCACGGGTTTCCGGGACCACGGCGGCGGTGTAACGCAGGATCTGGGTCAGACTCTCGGCGCCCTGGGCTTTCATCTGATCCTTGGTCACCACCGAGATCGACTGCGGGGTTTCGGCCAGCGAGGTGTCGGTCTTGGTCGCGGTCAGGCTGCGGTTTGCGACGAAGCCGGTGACCGGGCCTGTCGGGCTCTCCAACTGATACGCGCCGTCGATGGCGGTGGCGGACAGCTCCATGGCGTCGCCCGCAGCCGCCGGTGCCGGCTCGATGCGATAGCGGCTGGACGACAGCGCCAGCGCCTGCAATCCGGTGCCGCTGAGCAGCCGGGAAAGACCCTGGGCGGTGTCGAATTCACCGTTGAGCCCTTGAGTCTGCTTGCCCGAGGTCAACGCCGGGTCGAAGGCCAGGCTCAGCTTTGCTTGTTCGGCGAAGGCGTTCAGGGCCTGGCCCAGATCTCCGGCGGGAATGGCAAACCGGATCACTACGCTTGCCGCATTGGCGGGCGAAGACGGCTCGACGGCGTGCACCGAAACTGCGGAGCAGCTCATCAATACAGCGAGGGCCAAGGGGTGAAGCGGACTGACAGCGCGTGACATGGGACTTCCTGTGAGAGGTGTTTTACTAGTCATGACGCGCAGCGGAGGAAATCGGGTAAGGGATGAGAGCGATTTTCATCAACTATTTTCGAGTTGTTCGCAAATCCCCTCTGTAGGAGCGAATTCATTCGCGAATGGCCCGTTCAGGCGACACATACGTATCGTCTGAAGAATCTTTCGCGAATAAATTCGCTCCTAAAGAGGCGGTGGCGTGTCAGCGTCACCACAGGTGTCGGCTTCAGCGTCTTTTGACGACCACCACCAGATCAGTGAAATGCTCGACCCGGATCGGCAGGTTGTCGGCCAGGGTCGCCAGCGCTGCGTCGGTGTCGTCCAGGCGGAACACGCCGGAAACCCGCAAGCCTTGCAACTGGCCCTCGTCGAAACGCACCAGCCCCCGGCGATAACGGGCCAGGGCGTCGAGCACTTCGCTCAAGGGTCGGTCGTTGACCTTGAGCACGCCGCGGGTCCAGGCCGCCGGGTCGTCATTGCCGATCGGTTGCGACGGCTGGACCTGGCCGTCGCGCACCCGGGTCTTCTCCCCTGCCCTGACCTTCACCACGTCCGCGCCCTTGCCTTGCACCGCGACCACCGACTCGATCACGGTCACCGTTGTGGCGCCGTCATCGTTGCGCTTGACCAGATACTGGGTGCCCAGCGCAGTCGCCGTGCCCTGATCGGTCTTGACCACGAACGGGCGGTTCGCATCCTTGGCCACCTGCACCCACATTTCGCCCTGAAGCAGCTCCACTTCACGCTGATGGCCGTCGAAGCGGATGTCCAGCGCCGACTGACTGTCGAGCTGCACCTGGCTGCCATCGGCCAGGAGGATTTCCTTGCGCTCGCCGGTGCCGGTGCGTTGGTCGGCCATCCATACCGGCAAGCGGTCCACGCCCGCCCAGGCACACAGCAGCAAACCCAGCAGCGCCAGAGTCTGCGCACTGCGCGCGGCGATTCGGGATTTTGGGCGAGTGAAGGCGCGCTTCAGCGCAATGCGCGCAGGCGCGGCCGGCACTTCATCGAGGCTGCTCCACACCGCCTGCATGCGCTGCATGGCCACGGCGTGCCGGGGATCGCGGGCGTGCCAGGCGTCGAACGCCTTGCGTTCGGCCTCGCCGCAGGCTTCGTCATTGAGTTGCGTCAGCCACTGCGCGGCTTCGACGATCATCTGTTCAGTAGGCGTGTGCGCAGCGTTCACCAGGCCGGCTCCGCGCTGTGGGTGGCCTGGTAGCAATGCACCAGGGCACGGGCGATGTAGTTTTTCACGCTGGCGGTCGAGACCTGCAACTGGCTGGCGATCTCGCTGTAGGTCAGGCCGTCCAGGCGGCTGAGCAGAAACGCCTCGCGCACTTTGGCCGGCAACGCGGCGAGCATCTCGGCAATGCGCTCCAGCGCCTCCAGCGCCATATGAATGGCCGCCGGGTCCGGCATGCCGGCATCGCCAACCTGCAACGCCAGTGCTTCAAGATACGCCGCTTCGATGCGCCGACGCCGGGCGCCGTCGATCATCAGCCGACCCGCAGTGGTGGCCAGAAACGCCCGGGGTTCCTTGATCTGCGAAGGCTCGGCCAGGGTCAGGATGCGGATGAAGGCATCGTGGGCCAGATCCGCGGCCCGCTGCGAACAGCCCAGTTTCTTGCGCAGCCAGTTGTGCAACCACCCGTGATGATCGCTGTAGAGCTCGGTCATTTGCTTCTGGCGAAGCACGACAGCATCCTGAGCCCCGAGAAAGTCACGCATGTGCAAGTATTTCGCAAATAAGAACTATTTAAAGAATGGCGCACATTGCCAGCAATCCGGCAGCAGGGCAAGCCGGGCGATACACAGCTCGTCCGACAATTTTTTTGCCTGTGTCATTGCAAAAAGCTGCCATCACACTGCAACCTCCGCAGTTTCTGTGGTTCAGACTATTTCGATACCGACAAAATCGCGCATCATGGCCGCAGCCAGTTCAAGGGAGATCTACATGCGCTTCACTTTATTCACCACGGGACTCGCAGCCTTTTCATCGCTGCTGATGTTGTCCGGGACGGCGCAGGGCAGCGAAGAAACGCAACTGATCCAGTCCATCAATGTCTTTCGCAGCGAAGCGCAGCCCTGCGCCAACGTCGTCTCTCAGGAACTCCCGCCGCTGACCGCCGACCCGCGCCTGAACCTGCCGGCCGCCGGCAGCGTCGATCTGCAACAGACACTGGCCCGCGCCTCCTACCCGATGGTGACCGTGCAGGCGATTTCCCTGTCCGGCCCGCGGGACGCGCAGTCGGCGATGAAAGCAGTGCAGGAGAGTTTCTGTCAGGTGGTGCTCGATCCGCAGTTCGTCGACATCGGCGTCAGCCGGGTCGATCGCGACTGGCGCATCGTGCTGGCGCGCCCGTTGCTGGCCGGCGGGCTGGGCAATTCCCAGGCCGAGGGGCAGAAACTGCTCGGGTTGATCAACGCCGCGCGCAGCGTGCCCCATCAATGTGGCGGGCAACCTTACAGCGCGGCATCGCCGCTGACCTGGAACGACAACCTGGCCAGCGCCGCCGAAGGCCACACCCGCTCGATGGCCAACAACAATTACTTCGACCACAAGGGCCGCAACGGCGGAACGCCCGGGGATCGTGCGGAGCTGGCGGGCTATATCGGCCAGCAGATCGGCGAGAACATCGCCGCCGGCCAGGACAGCGCGCGCAAGGTGGTCGAAGGCTGGCTGGCAAGCCCCGGCCACTGCGCCAACATCATGAACCCGTCGTTCCGCGAGCTGGGCGCATCCTACGCGACCGATCCGAAGAGCGATGCGGGGATCTACTGGACGGCGATGTTTGGGGTGCAGCAGTGAAGGAAAGCTTTGCAACAACGAAGCACCGATCAGTGGGAGTGAGCTTGCTCACGAATGCATTTCCGGGCATTCATTGATGTCACGACGTGCGCAGCCATTCGTGAGCAAGCTCACTCCCACAGTCTGTGCTCTACCCGTTCACTTCGCCTTGCCGTCCCTGGGCTTGTAGAACAGAAACTTCCCGGTTTCGGCGGTCTTGATGTACTCCTTCGCCCAGTCCGGCTTGACGTTGCGGTCGTGGAAGTACATCGCGCCCTTGGTCAGGTCGGTCAGTTGCTGGTTGAGCGCCTTGCGCGCGATTTCCTTGGAGGCGGCGTAGCGGTCGTCCTCCTTGACCTGATCGGAACGCCCGTCGCACCACCAGGAAAACTGGCAGGCCTTCTTCTCCACGCCCTGTTTGACCACCGCGCAGATGCTGTCCGGATAGCCCTCATGACCCAGGCGATTGAGCACCACGCTGGCCACGCCTTCCATGTCCGCATCGCTGCCGCCCTTGGCTTCCCAGTAGATGGTGCGCGACAGGCACACCAGCGGGTCGTCCACCGGCTGTACGCCGGCCGGGTCCACCGCCTGGGCTTCGGATTTGGTAATGACTTCGCTCTTGGGCACCGCTGGCGTGGGGCCGTCCTTTTCGGCGGCTTTTTCTTCCAGCACCTGGGCCTTGCTGACCACCGCTTCAGGTTGCGGTGTCGCATCGTCAGCCAGCGCTACGCTCACCGAGCACGTCAGCGACAGGGCAGTAAAAAGAGAAATGAGGCGCATCGTCGAACCTTCTGTGTGAGGCCGATCATTCCTGCACCCGTGTCATGTCAGAGCGACCTTTTTCAGGCTCGTCCATCGGCCATGAACCGGAACATCGCAAGCTGTCTTCGACTGGTTTCGGGTTGTTATCAGGCACACGCCGAGCAGCAAACGCGACTGTAAAACAGATCGCTGGCAGCAGCATAGTGGCCCTTTGGTTTAAGTCAATGAATACGGGCATGCGGGATGAGTGGCGCTTGCCAAAGCAGGCGCCGTTTGCGGATATTGGCGGCTGTTTTTCCAACTCGACGCGTAGCTGCCGATGCCGTTCAAACCCTGGATTCTGATCAGCCTGATGCTCTGCGCAAGCCTGGCCCAAGCCGGTGCCGCGCAGCCGCTGGCGACGGCACTGCAACAGGCCGCACCGGATGCCGATCCACATGTCATCGAACTGGCCGTCAACTCGGCACAATGCCGCGCGGCGCAAACCTCAGATCAACCGACTCGCCTGGCAGTGATCGACTACTCGTTGCCCTCCACCGCGCAACGCCTGTGGGTGTTCGATCTGCCGAGCCGCGCCCTGCTGTTTCGCGAACTCGTCGCCCACGGGCGCAACAGCGGCGAAAACATGGCCACGCAGTTTTCCAACGAACCAGAAAGCCTGGCGTCGAGCATCGGCCTGTACAGCACCCGCGAACCCTATACCGGGCGCAACGGCTATTCGCTGCGCATGGACGGCCTGGAGCCGGGTTTCAATGATCGGGCGTTCGAGCGGGATGTGGTGATTCACGGGGCCGAGTACGTCAGTGACGCCTTCGCCCGCGACAACGGCCGAATCGGCAGAAGCCACGGTTGCCCCGCAGTGGGGACCGCCGTGGCCAGGCCTTTGATCGATACGCTGAAAGAGGGGCAGTTGCTGTTTATCTACTACCCGGATGCGCAGTGGCTGAAGGATTCGACCTTCATCCACTGCGCTGCCGGGCGCTAACCCCGAGACACGCTGCCCATTGCCGGCAGCCTGCCAGGCGCCGTCGCAGCCGTTGTTTTCTCGCTCGTGGGCGCCGCCATCTCAGGCTCCCCATTGAGCGCCCGGTTCATCTTCTCGGTATCCAGCGCGCCCACCCACTTGGCGATGGCCATGGTGCCGACGCCGTTGCCGATGGTGTTGGTGATCGCCCGCGCCTCGGACATGAAGCGATCGACACCCAGCAGCAAGACCATCCCCGCCACCGGAATCGTCCCCAGCGAGGCCAGGGTCGCGGCAAGGATGATGAAGCCGGAACCGGTCACACCCGCCGAACCCTTGGAGGTGAACATCAGCACCGCCAGCACAATCAGTTGATCGGTCAGGGTCAGCGGCGTGTTGGTGGCCTGAGCGATGAAGATCGCGGCGATGGTGTAGTAGATCGCCTGGCCGTCCGGGTTGAAGGTCAGCCCCGAGGGGATGATCATCCCGGCCACCGGCTTGGAAACACCGGCCTTTTCCATCTTCGAAATCATCTGCGGCAGCACCGATTCCGACGAGCTGGTGCCCAGCACCGTGAACAGCTCCTCCTTGATGAAACGCAGGAACTTCCACAGGCTGAAACCGCTCCAGCGGCAGATCGGCCCGAGCACGAAGATCACGAACAGCGCGCAGGTCAGGTACACGCAGGCCATCAGCTTGCCCAGCGAGAACAGCGAGCCGAAACCGTACTTGCCGATGGTGAAGGCGATGGCGCCGAAGGCACCGATGGGCGCCAGGCGCATGACCATGTTGACGATGCGAAACATGCCCTGCATCAGGCTGTCCAGCGCATCGACGAACACCTTGCCCCGCGGCCCGACCTGGGCCAGCGCCACGCCGAGCAGAATCGAGAACAGCAGGATCTGCAGCACGTTGCCCTTGGCGAACGCGTCGACGATGGTGTCGGGGATGATGTTCATGACGAAATCCATGAACGAGGCATGCTTGGCAGCTGTGGTGTAGGTTGCAAGGCTTGAGGTGTCGAGGGTCGCGGCGTCGATGTTCATCCCGGCGCCGGGCTTGAACACGTCGACCACCACCAGGCCGACCACCAGCGCCAGGGTCGAGACCACCTCGAAATACAGCAAGGCGCGAAAACCCACACGGCCCAGTTCCTTCATGCTTTCCATGCGCGCGATGCCCGAGACCACGGTGAGGAAAATCACCGGTGCCAGCAGCATTTTGATCAGTTTGATGAAGGCGTCGCCCAAGGGCTTGAGCGACGCGGCGGTGTCCGGCACCCACACGCCGACGATGGCGCCGAGGATGACCGCGATAAGCACTTGTACGTAGAGCTTGGACAGGATTCTTTTCATGACAGGGCCCTGATTTTTTATTGTTGTCAGGATGTACCAGAGGGCAGACCTGCGCCCGCCCTCTGTAGGAGCGAATTCATTCGCGATGGCCAATGCAGGCAACACATTTGCGTCAGTTGCACCCACGTCTCGCGAATCAATTCGCTCCCACAGTATGTAAAGCCTCGTTGATCCGAATCAGCGCTCGATCAGCGCCAGCACCGCATCGGTAACCTGGCGCGTGGTGGCCGTACCGCCCAGATCCGGGGTGTGCAGGCCGCTCTCGGTGACCGCTTCGATGGCCGACATCAGTTGCCGGGCGGCGGCGCCCTCGCCCAGGTGTTCGAGCATCATGGCGGCGGTCCAGAAGGTGGCGATCGGGTTGGCGACGCCTTTGCCAGTGATGTCGAAGGCCGAGCCGTGGATCGGTTCGAACATCGACGGGAAGTTGCGCGACGGGTTGAGGTTGGCGGTCGGCGCAATGCCCAGGCTGCCGGACAGCGCGGCGGCCAGGTCAGAAAGAATGTCGGCGTGCAGGTTGGTGGCAACGATCACGTCCAGGGTGCCGGGCTTGAGCACCATGCGCGTGGTCACGGCGTCCACCAGCTCCTTGTCGACTTTGACATCAGGGAAATCCTTGGCCACCTCGTAGAAGATCTCGTCCCACAGCACCATGCCGTGGCGCTGGGCGTTGGACTTGGTGACCATGGTCAGATGTTTGCGCGGCCGGCTGCGGGCCAGCTCGAAGGCGAAGCGATGGATACGCTCGACCCCGGCTCGGGTGAACACCGACACCTCGGTGGCGACTTCTTCCGGCAAGCCCCGGTGAACGCGCCCGCCATTGCCGGAGTATTCGCCTTCGGAGTTCTCGCGCACCACCACCCAGTCGATCAGCTCACCGTTGTGCAGCGGGCTTTTCACCCCAGGCAGCACGCGGGCCGGACGCACGTTGGCGTATTGATCGAAGCCCTGGCAGATCGGCAGACGCAGGCCCCATAGCGAGATGTGATCCGGGACGTTCAGCGCACCCACTGCACCGAAGAAAATCGCATCGAAGGTTTTAAGCTCGGCCAAGCCGCCTTCGGGAATGTAGTGGCCGTTCTTCAGGTAGTTGTCCGAGTTCCAGTCGAAGTGTTTGAAGTCCAGGCTGAAGCCGGATTTCTTCGACAGCGCCTGCAGCACTTCCACACCGGCGGCGATGACTTCAACGCCGATGCCGTCGCCGGGTACCGCAGCAATTTTGTATGCACTCATGATCGACTCCACTCTTTTCACGTTTTTGTTGTGTCGCCTGAACCGGGCTGTTCAAGCGGGGTGTGAGCGGAGTATATGTAGTGAATCCAACGCAGTGAGTGACTCGAAATCACTACATAAATAACTTTGAGTTACCAATGAACCAGACCCTGGATTTGCAGTTTTTCTATCTCCTGGCCAAGCAAGGCAGCCTTGCCGCCACCGCTCGGGAAATGGGCCTGACGCCGCCTGCGATCAGCAAGCGGCTGAGTGCACTGGAGGCGCGGCTGGGCATCCGCCTGGTCAACCGCACCACGCGGTCGATGAGCCTGACCGCCGAAGGTGAGCTGTATTTCTCCCACGCGGCACGGATTCTCACGCAGATCGATGAAGTGGAGCAGTTGGTCAGCAGCAGCCGGGCGGCGCCCAAGGGGCTGATCCGGGTCAATGCATCACTGGGCTTCGGACGACGCTATATCGGCCCGGCGCTGGCGGCGTTTTTTGCCCGCTATCCGGAAGTGGAGATCCAGCTGGAAATCAGCGACCACCCACTGGACCTGACCGCCCATGGCTTCGACCTGGGCATTCGCTTCGGCAGCCTGCCGGACGCCGGGTTTCACGCGCGCAAGATCGCCTCCAACCGCCGCTTGCTCTGCGCCTCGCCGTTGTATCTGGAGAAGCATGGGACACCGACGAAACTGGCGGATCTCCAGGATCACAACTGCATTTTCCTGCGCCAGAACGAAACGCCCTATGGCGTGTGGAGCTTCACCAATGGCGGCAAGACCCAGAACGTCAAGGTCCGCGGCGCGCTGGGATGCAACGATGGTGAGGTGGCGCTGAACTGGGCGCTGGAGGGGTTCGGCATTCTGTTGCGCGCCGAATGGGACATCGCCCGCTACGTGCGCAGCGGCCGGCTGCGCCTGGTGCTGGAAGACCAGACCCCGACCCGCGCCGACGTGTATGCGGTGTATCCGCAGCAGCTGCACCTGTCAGCCCGGGTGCGCAGCCTGATCGATTTTCTGGTGGAACGGTTCAGGCATATCGACCGGCTGGATGATCGCGAGTCGGAGCGCGATTGAAGCGCCCTTGAGCCCGCCCCGCCGGCAAGCCGTGCTGCTACGGGTTATGCGTCGTGCTCACCGCCCGCTTCTGGCCGGAGGTCGTAGGTGATGGCTTACCTCGATCTGCTTCTGGCCGGAGGCCGTAGGAGCTGCCGGGGTGGCGCTCCACCTTGCCAGCGATCTGTCGCGAAGCGGCAGTAAAATCAGGCTCATTCATCGTGTCAGACAGACCGAATCAGCTGGGTTTACTGCCGCTGCGCGCCAGATCGCTGGCAAGGTGGAGCGCCACCCCGGCAGCTCCTACGCCCTCCGGGCAGAATCAAGAGCGAATCCCGTGGCGGCCTAAGCCGTTACTGCCCATCCGCCGCATGCAGGGTGCGCAGTTGCAGATCCGCCGCGCTTTTCTTCTGCCACACCGGCCAGTACTCGGCGCGTTTGGCTTCGACCGAGTTCTTGTTGCTCTCGAACCAGTTGATCGATTTCGGCGAGTTGGTCACCAGCTTGGTGTCGGCGATCCAGTCCTTGAAATCGCTCGATTGCAGGCTGTACTCGGCTTTGGCGTCACGAGAGACAGGCCACATCGAGAAACGTGCCTTCCACATGCCCATGCGCGGGGTGACCATCGAGTAGTAAGTCTTGCCAGGGGCCAGGTCCGCTTCCAGGAAGTCGGCGGCCTCGGAGACCACCATGAAGGTGCGATGGCCAGGCGCGGTCGGATACGCGACTTTGGTGCCGTTGGCCAGAATGCCGATGAACTCGGTCTTGCCGCCGGTCACGTCATACAGCGATGCATCGATGGCCTTGGCAGTGAATGCGCTGCGCATGAACACCACCTGTGCGCCGTCCTGCGCGCTGGGCTGGACGGTCTGGTTGTCGACCGGTTGCATCATGGAGGAACAGCCGGTCAGCAGCACGCTGCCCAGCAAAGTCAAAGCACACAAGATACGCATCTACAGCTCCTTGATTGAAACATCGGGCCCGATAACGCATCGAGCCAGGAGTTGTATCGGCGAGAACGTGTACCGCTAAAATGAAAATGTCGATTCCAAGGCTCTAAAACGCCCTTTGCGCAGCGAAATCAGCGCGCAATCGCCGCTGGGCCTGAAGCGTTGCTCACATCGCCGACATGTATTTCAGTGAAATGCCGAAGGTGAGGCAGCGCCTGACCCTGCTCATCAAACAAATGGCAACGCGCCCCCGATACCCCCACCGCCAGCACCTGCCCGGCCTTGACCGATGACAGCCCGTCGCCCTTGACCATCAGGTCGCTGCCATCGGCAGTCTGGGCGTGGGTGAAGGTCTCGCCGCCCAAGTGCTCGACCACCAATGCAGTGACCGGAATCTGCGCGTCCCCTGCCCCGCGCTCGGACAGATGCTCCGGGCGCAGGCCCAGGGTCAGCGCCTGGCCGGGCCGGATGTTTTCTGCGGTCACCGGCACCAGCAGACGCGCGCCGCCCGGCAGGCTGACCTGCACGCCTTCGGCACTGGCGGCCACGGCCTGCACCGGCAGGAAACTCATCTGCGGCGAGCCGATGAAGCCGGCCACGAAGCGGTTGCGCGGGTGATGGTACAGTTCCAGCGGCGAGCCCACCTGTTCGATGCAGCCCTTGTTCAGCACCACGATCTTGTCGGCCAGGGTCATGGCTTCGACCTGATCGTGGGTCACGTAGATCATGGTGGCCTGCAGGTCGGCGTGCAGTTTGGCGATCTCGATGCGCATCTGCACCCGCAGCGAGGCGTCGAGGTTGGACAGCGGCTCGTCGAACAGAAAGACTTCCGGCTCGTGAACGATGGCCCGGCCGATCGCCACCCGCTGGCGCTGCCCGCCCGAGAGCGCCTTGGGCTTGCGTTCCAAGAGCGGTTCGAGCTGCAGGATGCGCGCGGCATTGCGCACCTTGGCTTCGATCTGCTCCTTCGGGGTTTTCTGCATTTTCAGGCCAAAGGCGATGTTGTCGTAGACCGTCATGTGCGGGTACAGCGCGTAAGACTGAAAGACCATTGCCACGCCGCGGTCGGCGGGTTCCAGGTAGGTCACGTCGCGCGCGCCGATGCGGATCTGGCCTTGGGTGATGCTTTCCAGGCCCGCAATGCAGCGCAGCAAGGTCGACTTGCCACACCCCGACGGCCCGACGAACACCACGAATTCGCGGCTTTCGATATTCAGGTGGATGTCATGCAGGACCTTGATGTCGCCATAGGCCTTTTCGACGCCGGTCAAACTGAGCTCAGTCAAAATCGTGTCCCCTGAAATTATTGTTGTTCGGGTTTCGCATGCCCCTGTGGGAGTGAGCTTGCTCGCGAATGCGGTACATCTGCGACGTTGAAGGCGCCTGACACTACGCTTTCGCGAGCAAGCTCACTCCCACAGGAATGTGTTTGGTCGCGAACTTGACAGCCAACCATTTCCCTCTACGATCATTTGTAATTCCAAAAATACAAATGTCAAGGAGCACACCGAATGCGGGCTGCGTATATCCATGGCATCCGCGACATCCGCATTGGCGAGCGGCCAGTGCCAGTGCCCGTGGGCGATGAAGTGTTGCTGCGGGTCAGTGCCGTGGGCGTGTGCGGCAGCGACCTGCATTACTACAAGGAAGGCGCCATCGGCCACGCCCGGATCACTCAGCCGTTCATCGCCGGGCATGAATTCGCCGCCCGCGTGGTCGAGGATCAGCCACAGCTCAATCTCAAGGCCGGGCAACTGGTGGCGGTGGATCCGGCCAAGCCCTGCGGGCAGTGCGAGTGGTGCCATCGCGGCCACGTCAACCTCTGCCCTCACGTGCAGTTTCTCGGCTCGCCGCCGCACACCCACGGCGCCATGACTGAATACATCGTAGTCGCGCCCAGCCAGATCTACCCCGTTCCCGATCACTTCACCCCGGTGCAGGCGGTGATGCTCGAACCGCTAGGCGTAGCCATCCATGCGATGGACCTGGCCGGCACGAAAAAACTCTTCGAAACCGTCGCCATCATCGGCTGTGGCCCCATCGGCCTTTGCCTGCTGCAACTGGCGAAAATGCTGTGCAAGAAGGCCGTCTACGCCATCGACCCGATCAATTACCGGACCGAAAAAGCCCGGCAACTGGGCGCCGATCAAGTGGCGGCCGATCACGCGGCGATTGCCGAGTGGACCCACGGCCGAGGCGTCGATCTGGTGCTGGAAGCGACCAACTCCCCGGAAGGTTTTCAGATCGCCGCGCAGTCGGCGCGCATTGGCGGGCGGGTGGTGCTGGTGGGTATTCCCGACGGCGATCAATACACCCCGTTGAGCGCGTCGCTGCTGCGGCGCAAGGGCCTGGATATCCGCCTGTCGCGGCGCATGGGCCACGTTTACGAACGGGCGATCGCGCTGGTGGCGCAAGGCCTGGTGGACGTGGATGGCCTGGTCACTCACCGCTTCGATCTGGCTCAGGCTAAACAGGCGTTCAGCTACCCCTCTGAGTTTCTCGATGGCGCCCTGAAAACGGTGATCCTGCCCAACCCGGAATGAAAACGCTGTAACACTCCCCCAACGTCATCCTCACCAACAAGAACAAAGAGGTCACGTAATGAACAAGCTGCTATGGAATGCCTTGGCCCTGTCAATCGCCCTGGGTTCAGGCGCCGCTCAGGCCTGGACCCTCGAAGAGGCCGCCGCGCCTTACAAGGGCACCGAGATCAAGGCGATTTTCCTCGATCGCCCGGGTTATGCCGCCGCCATCAAACTGCTGCCCGAGTTCGAGAAGAAGACCGGGATCAAGGTCAGCTACGAGATCATCCCGTACGAAAACACCCGCGAGCAGGAAGTGCTGCGCTTCAGCAGCACCGAGCCGCTGGACGTGGTGCTGACCGACGTGGTGTGGATTGGCGAGTTCGCCGGTAACGGCTGGCTGGAGCCGATCACCACCTTTACCAACGATGCCAAGCTGGCCGACCCTGACCTCAAGCTCGACGGTTTCTTCCCGATTTTGCTGGAATCCTTCGGCGGCTGGGACAAACAGACCTACGGCCTGCCGTTCGATAACTATTCGGGCCTGCTGTTCTACAACAAGTGCATGCTCAAGGACGCCGGTTTCGACAGGCCGCCAGCGACCTGGGACGAGGTGCTCAAAACCTACGGACCCAAGCTCACCGACAAGACCAAGGACCGCTACGCCTACGCGCTGCAGTCGCGCCGGGGCGAGACCCAGTCGGCAGACAGCTTCATGCGTTTCCTCTGGCCGTTCGGTGGCTCGTTGCTGGACGCCAACTTCAAGTCCAACCTCAATTCCAAAGCCTCTCAGGAAGGCCTGCAATTCCGTCAGGACCTGATGAAGTTCATGCCGCCGGGCATCGTCGATTACGACCACAACGAGGCGGTCAACGCGCTGGCCCAGGGCAAGGTGGCGATGATCACCGAATGGTCGGCGTTCTACAGCACCTTGGCCGACCCTGCGAAATCGAAGATCACCGACTGCCTGGGCGTGGCCACCGAACCCAAGGGCCCGGCCGGGCTGAAACCGGCGCTGGGCGGGTTCTCGCTGGGGGTCAACGCCAACTCCGGGGACAAACAGAAGGCCGCCGCGTGGCTGTTCATTCAGTGGGTCACTTCCGAGGCCATGGCCAAGCCGTACCTGGAAGCCGGTGGCGTCAGCGGGCGGATGTCGGTGTACAAGGACCCCGAGGTGCAGAAGAAATACCCGTTCGTGCAACCGATGGTGACCTCGTGGGAAGGCGGCGTGCCTGACTACCGCCCACGCTTCCCGCAATGGCCGGAAATCTCCGAAGTGGTCGGCGAAAACGGCACCGCCATCATGCTCGGCAAGACCAGCGTCGACGCCGGGGCCAAGAGCATTGGCAGCAAGATGGAGGACATCCTCAAGAAAGCGGGCTATTACGACGGCAAGGCCAAGCTCTTGAAATAGTGGTGATCCTGTGGGAGCCAGCTTGCTGGCGAATGCGGTGCGTCATTCAACATAGATGTATCTAGTCTGACGCCTTCGCCAGCAAGCTGGCTCCCACAGGGTCCTATGAGCGATTCAAGACTCGTGCTCGATTTGAGAGACATCTGCAATGTCCAACAAGAAAAAACCGGTGTTCCCGACCCTGTGGAACAACACCCGGGCCGCCCTATCCTTTCTCGCCCCGGCCACCGTCGCGCTGGCGCTGATCGGGATCTTTCCCACGGTCTTCGCGCTGGTCAATTCGTTCCGCCAGTACAACCTGGCGCGGCCCAAGGACCCGACGCCCTTCATCGGCTTCGACAATTACCTGAGCGTGCTGAGCGATGCCTCGTTCTGGGCGGCGCTGGGGCGGACCGGGCTATTTCTGGTCACCGTGGTGCCGATCCAGCTGGCGCTGGGCCTGATCATCGCCTTGCTGCTGCACAAGCCCGGGCTGTCCGGCTTCAAGCTACTGGCGCGGATGAGTCTGGTGATTCCGCTGGCCACCGCCCCCGCCGTGGCGGGCCTGATCGGGCGGCTGATCTTCAACCGCGATTTCGGGGTCGCCAACGCGCTGCTGGCGATGCTCAACGCCGGCCCGGTGGAATGGTTGGGCGACACCACCAACGCCTTCATTGCCGTGGCGCTGATGGACATCTGGCAATGGACGCCCTTCTGCGCCCTGGTGCTGCTGGCGGGGCTGACCATGGTGCCCAATGAGATCGAAGAAGCCGCGCGCCTGGAAACCCGCAGCCGCTGGCAGATCGTGCGCTACGTGCAGCTGCCGTTTCTGCTGCCCAGCGCCACGGTGATCCTGATCCTGCGCACCGCCGACATCCTGAAAATGTTCGACACCGTGTTCACCATGACCCGCGGTGGCCCCGGTGCCGCCACGGAGCTGGTCAGCGTGTACATCCAGCGCGTCGGCTTTCGTGTGTTCGATCAGGGCGTGGCGTCCGCGCAGGCGATTCTTCTTCTGATCCTGACCATCGTGCTGGCGCGTCTGTACATCAAATTCGTCTACCGGGAGATCTGACATGGCCACCGTTCCCGCCGGCAAAATCCCTGCTGTCTCCAACGTTTCTCCCAGCCTGACCCGGCCGCGCATGAAAGTCAGTGCCTGGCATCTGGTCGGTCTGTTGGCGATCTTTCTGTTCGCCGTGTTTCCGTTCTACTGGATGGTCGCCACCAGCCTGAAGACCCAGGCCGAAGCGCTGGCCTCGCCGCCGGTGTGGGCCTTCACCCCGCACCTGGACAACTACATCAAGGTGCTGTTCGAGCGCGACGTGCTGCACAGCCTGGGCAACTCGCTGATCGTCGCCGTGTGCACCACCGTGCTCGCGGTGGGCCTGGGCACACCGGCGGCCTACGCATTGGCGCGCTTCGAGTTCAGGGGCAAGGAAGACCTGTGGTTCTGGTTCATCACCAACCGCATGCTCAGTCCCATCGTCGTCGCCTTGCCGATCTTTCTGATGGCGCGCAACCTGGGCCTGATCGACACCCATCTGGTGCTGATCCTGATCTACCTCACCTTCAACCTGCCGATCGTGGTATGGATCTGCACCGACCAGTTTCGTGGCGTGCCCAAGGATCTGGACGAAGCCGCGCGACTGTCCGGCGCCTCGCGCTTCACCATCTTCTGGCGCATCGCCCTGCCGCTGGCGATGCCGGGGGTGGCGGTGTCGGCGATCTTCTCGTTCATCTTTTCCTGGAACGAACTGCTCTATGCCCTGGTGCTGACCCGCAACAGCGCGCGCACGGCCCCGGTGACTGCCACCAGTTTCATGAGCGGCTACGACCTGCCCTGGGGCGAGATCATGGCCACCGGCACGCTGATCGTGTTCCCGGTGATCATTTTTGCGTTGATGGTTTCAAAGCATCTGGTACAAGGTCTGACCATGGGCGCCGTGAAATAGGCGCCCCGCCTCCAGGCCATACCAAGGACATCGCCGTGCAGAATCGCTATCCGGAATTTACCGCCGACGCCGACACGGTGAACGCGGAGGATCAACTGAACATCCGTATCGCCTGGTACTACTACGTCAACAACATGACCCAGCAGCAGATTGCCGATCGCCTGGGCCTGACCCGGGTGCGGGTCAACAAGGCCCTGGCCACCTGCCGCGAAACCGGCGTGGTACAGATCCGCATCAACTCGCCACTGGCCTCCTGCGTGGAACTCGAAGAGCGCCTGCAGGAGCGCTTCGGCCTGGAGCGGGTGACGGTGGTGCCCTCACCGGACGATCCGTCGAGCATCTTTCGCGTGCTCGGTGTCGGCGTCGCGCCGAGCATCGAAGAGTACTTGAGCGACGGCTGCATCATCGCCGTGGGCTGGGGTCGCACCCTGCGTCAGGCGGTGCGCGAGTTGCAGGGCCGCTCGCTGCCCAACAGCACCGTGGTCTCGCTGCTCGGCGGGCTGCATTACGGCTCGGCGAACAACACCGTGGAGATCGCATCGAGCCTGGCCGGGCTGTTGGGCGGCTCCTATTACTACCTGGCTGCCCCGCTGTTCGCGCCATCTGAGCGCTACCGCGACATGATCCTCGCCGAAACCTCGGTGCAGGCGGTGCTGGGCAAGGCTCGCGATGCCGACGTGGCGCTGCTGACCGTGGGCGATCTTTCCGAGCGCTCGCTGATGCTGGAGCTGGGCCTGGTCAACCCCGAAGACGCCCGCTCGCTGCGCGCTGCCGGTGCCGTGGGCGACCTGCTCGGGCGTTGGCTGGACCGCGACGGCATCGAGGTCAATCACCCGCTCAACCGCCGCGCCATTTCGCTGGACCCGGACGACCTGCGCCAGATCAAGAAAGTCGTGCTGGTCTCCGGCGGCCCGTACAAGGCCGAAATCATTCGCGCGGTGCTGTTGCGCAATGTCGTGCACGAACTGGTGATCGACGAAAGCGCGGCGCTGGAATTGCTCGAACAGCCACATCCACAAGACAGCTGACTCAACCTCTGGAGCGACCGCCATGCCCTCCCACGACTTCATCGGCAAACGCATTCTGGTCACCGGCGCGGGCAAGGGCATCGGCCGCCAGACCGTCGAATGGCTGCGCAATGACGGCGCCACGGTGATCGCTCTGGGGCGTAACCCGGCGGACCTCGCCTACTGCGAGCAAACGCTGGTGGTTGATCTGGCCGATGTGGCCGCCACCCAGGCCGCCGTGGCGTCGATGCTGCCCATCGACCTGCTGGTCAACTGCGCCGGTGTGGTGGAGCTCGAATCGTTTCTCGACACCTCGGTGCAGACCTTCGATCAGATGATCGCGGTCAACACCCGCGCGCCGATGGTGGTGGCGCAGGTGGTCGCCCGGGACCTGATCGCTCGCGGCGTGCCGGGCGCCATCGTCAATGTGTCGAGCCTGGCCGCTGCGGTGGGAACCCGCGATCACGCCGCCTATTGCGCCTCCAAGGCGGCGCTGGATGCGCTGACCCGGGTCATGGCCGTGGAGTTGGGGCCGCATGGCATCCGGGTCAACAGCGTCAACCCGGTGGTGACCCTGACGCCCATGGCCCACAAGGCCTGGAGCGATCCGGTCAAGGCCGCTTCGATGCTCTCGCGCATCCCGCTGGGGCGTTTCGTGCAGCCTGACGAAATCGCCGCGACCATCGCCTTTCTGCTCAGCGATGATGCAGCGATGATCAACGGCGTGACCCTGACCGTGGACGGCGGCTTCAGCGCCGGTTGAGCGCGGCCAGGCGCGGGTACAGGTCACGAAGCCGAGGGTAGAGTTCGCTGTACAGCGCCAGCAATTCGCGATGGAAATCGCGCAGCGCGGGGTTGGGTGTAAAGGTCTCGCCGCCCTGGGTCATGGCCTGTGCGGCACTGGCGAAATCCGCGTACCAGCCCGCGCCGACTGCCGCGGCAATCCCGGCGCCCAGGCTTGACGCTTCCTGGGTGACGGCACGAATCACCGGGCGGTCGGTGATGTCGGCGATGATCTGGCACCACAACCGGCTCGCCGCGCCGCCGCCAATGGCGACGAAGGCGTTCACCGGCTCGCCGGTTGCTTCGACCATTTTCTGCGTGGCCAGCGCCTGTTCCAGCGCGATGCCTTCCAGCACGGCGCGATAGATCTGCGCCCGGCCATGGTCCGGCGACAGCCCCAGCAGGCAGCCCCGCGCATCCTGATCCCAATACGGGTTCATCACCCCATTCCAGTACGGCAACAGAATCAGCCCTTCGCTGCCGGGGGCGACCCGCGAGGCTTCTATCTCCAGGCGGATCAGGCTGTCGGGTTGAGCGACCACGTCGATCTCGAAAAACTGCCGCAGCAGGCTGTTGATCAGCAGCGTTCCCGAGCGCAGCGAGGTTTCCAGCACATAGCCTGTGCGATCGATGGCGCAGAGCGTGCGGAAGGCGTCGTTGACCCGCGGCGTTGTGGCATAGACGCCGGAAACGATGGCCGTGCCCAGATTCAGGTACGCCGTGCCGGGGCTGACCACGCCGATACCCAGCCCGCCCGCCTGGCTGTCGCCGCCGCCCGCCACCACCGGCGTCCCGACGGGCAGCCCGGTCAACTCTGAGGCATTTTTGCTGACAGCACCCAGCGCCGTGCCGGGAGCAACCGCTGCGGGGAAACACGCGGGGTCGAGGGGAATCGGCAACGACTGCAACACGTCCGGCGCCCACTGATGCTGATGAATGTCGAAGGCGCCGAACGGATCGGCACTGGCCCAACTGGTGACGAACGCGCCGGTCAGTTTGCGCACCAGCCAGGCGTGGGGGTCGTAGACATGGCGGATCTTGCGGAACAGTTCAGGCTCGGCGTCGGCCAGCCAGGCCAGGCTGTAGATCGCCGGCGCCCAGTCATGGGGCTTGCCGGTGATGCTGTGCAGGCGCTCGTGGCCGACCCGTTTGCACAAGGCCGCCACCTCCTCCTTGCGGCGCTCGTCGAGCCAGAGAATGGCCGGGCGCAGCAGGCTATCGTCTGCGTCGGTGACGGCCAGGGTCTCGCGCTGATTGACCACTGCGACGGCTGCAATGGCCTGGCCTTCGATCTGTGCCAACAGCGCCTGCAACGCCTGCCGGGTAGCCCGCCACCAGTCTTCGGGGTCCTGCTCATAGGCGTTCGCCTGCGGCCGCGACAACCCCAGCGGCGCCCGGCCCTGGGCAATCAGGCGGCCGTGGGCGTCCCAGGCAATGGCCTTGCAGGTGGTGGTGGAAAGATCGATACCGATAACCAGCCCGTGCATGCGCGCCCTGCCTCATCAACCGTCCTTAAAGGAGGGAGAGATTAGTTGAAATCGTCATGAGCACCCAAATACCAACGGGCCTGGTTCCGTGATGCTGAACAATACGTCCCGTAGCAGTCCGGCTTGCCGGCGTTCTGCCGCGCAGCGGCAGTGAAATCAGGCAACCCGGTTTTGTCAGGTAAACCGCATGTACAGGTTTTGCTGCCCAGCGCCAGGCCGATGGGCGCATGAATGCGTTCGAGCGTGGCGGCGTCCATCCCGGCAATGCGCTGCAGCCGTTCCATGCGTTTGGCGCTGGTGTTTTTCGAGCCCATGACGCCGATGTAGAACGCCGGCAGGACCGGCTCCAGGCGCACGTTGTCGAGCTGCAGCGGTTGCTGAAATTCCTCACGGGGCTCGCAGATGATCACCTCGAATCCAATGCTGCGGCGAATTCGAAAATGGATGCATCAGGCGATAAAGACGCTGATGCTGCCATCGCATTGACAACCTCAGGCCTGCTCATCGACGCTTGTGCATCGAGCCCACGCAGGAGCGCAAGATGGCGAGCAAAGACGAAATCTCAGCATTTATCGCACGGGAATTTCCGCAGACGCGGATCGTGGTCGAGGCGGTCGGTGATCAGCGGGCGACCATTTCCCAGGTCGTCGAGCATGCGGATTTGCGCCCCGGCGGCACGGTGTCCGGCCCCACGCTGATGGCGGTGGCCGATGTGGCGCTGTACGTGGCGGTGCTGGGGGTGATCGGCATCGTGCCACTGACCGTGACCACCAGCCTGACCATCAATTTTCTGCGCAAACCCGAAGCCGGGCGGCGGATCATCGCCCAGTGCCAACTGATGAAAGTGGGCAGGACCCTGGCCGTCGGCGAAGTCTCGCTGTATTCCGAAGGCCTGCCGGAGGCGGTGGCGCACGTGGTGGGCACCTATTCGATTCCGCCACGCAATTGAACATCACGGGCGCGAACCTTCATCCGGGGAAACACTCTAAACCCCGCTCGCCTGTCAGCGCGCCAGGCGCTTGAGCTAACCTGCTTCTCCCCCACTTCATCGATGGAACGCATATGAAACCTTATCTGTGGCTCGGTCTTCTCGGCACCCTTTCCATGGGCGCCCTTTCTACGGCGGTTCAGGCAGAAACACTGGATGTGCCGATCAATCTGGTCAGCGTCGAAGGCGCACCGCAACCCATCGGCCAGGTCACCATCAGCGAAACGGCCTATGGCCTGGTCTTCACCCCCAAGCTGAGCGGTCTGCCCGCAGGCATCCATGGCTTCCATGTGCATGAAAACGGCAGCTGTGACGTGGGTGTGAAGGACGGCAAGAAAGGCGCGGCACTGGCCGCCGGCGGGCACTTCGACCCGGCGAAAACCGGCAAGCACCTGGGCCCCTACGCCGACGGTCATCTGGGCGACCTGCCAGCCATCTACGTCAACGCCAAGGGCGTCGCCGATTACCCGGTGCTGGCGCCACGCCTGAAGAAAATCTCCGAGATCAAAGGCCACGCGTTGATGATTCATGCAGGCGGCGACAACCACTCCGACATGCCGATGCCTCTAGGCGGTGGCGGTGACCGGGTGGCTTGCGGCGTGATCTGACCCTTCATCGCACTGTAAAAAACCGCTCATGCCGCCTGGCATGAGCGTTTTTTTTGTGCGCCTCAGAACTTCCAGCGGGCGTTGACCACCGCATTGCGCGGCTCGCCGTAGCTGCCAGAGTTGAAGGTGCCGAGGCCGTCGTAATACTTCTTGTCGAACAGGTTGTTGACGTTCAACCCCACGCTCAGGTGCTCGTCGACCTTGTAGTTCGCCAGCAACCCGACCACACCGTAGGGCCGCTGATGGGCCTTGGTGGCGAAGTCTTCGTTGACCGCGTAGATGTCGCTCTGCCAGGTCATGTTGCCGCCCACGGTCAGCTTGTTCAGCTCGCCCGGCAAGCGGTAGGTGGTGCCCAGCTTGAACAAGTTCATCGGCTGATTGGTTTCCACCCGGTTGTCGTCCTTGTCATGGGACTCGCGGTAGGTGTAGCCACCGATGATGTTCCAGCCCGGCAGGATCTCGCCGGAAATCTCGGTCTCGATGCCGCGCGTGGTGGTGCCGCTGATGGCCCGGTAGATTTCCTGCGCACCGCTGTCGTCCACCAGTTGCGGGGTGTTTTTCTGTTTGACTTCGAACAGCGCGACGCTGGCGTTGAGCGCGCCGTCGAGGAATTCGCCCTTCAGGCCGATTTCATAGTTGTCGCCTTCCAGCGGTTGCAGCGAGGTGCCGCCAGCGGTCTTGTAGAAGGTCTGCGGCAGGAAGATGCTGGTGTAGCTGGCGTAGACCGAGTAGGTGTCGTTGAGGTCGTAGATCACACCGGCATAAGGGGTGACCACGCCCGTCTTTTTGGTGCGATCGCGGGCGGTGGCTTCGCCGGTGAAATCGTCGCTGCTGTCGTCGCGCTGGTTCCAGTTGCTGACCCGGGTGCCGAGGATGATCGACAGCGAGTCGGTGGGTTTGAGCCGCAAGGCGCCGTACACGCCGTTCTGGTTCAGGCGCGTGAGATTTTCCTCGGTCTTGCCCAGGTGCGGCTTGCCGCCGGGGTTGCCGTCGTATTCATAAATGTTGTCGACCGGAGGCGTGGCACGCTCGTAGGTCGGGTAGTTGAGGTGGGTGTAGGCCACATTGGCACCGAACACCAGTTCATGCTCACGGCCGCCCAGCTGGAAGGGCCCTGTGACATAGAGATCGGCGTTGTCCTGGGTCTGGTAGCTGTCCAGCCGGTTGACGAACATCGACACCCCGGTGCCGGTTTCGAACTCCGGCGCGCCGGAACTGGCCGAGCCCACTACGCCATGGCGGTAGGCGTATTGATGGCTGTACGCGGCTTTCAAGCTCCAGTCGTTGGCCAGCTTGTGCTCCAGCACCGTGGAGAAGTTGTAGTGGCTGTTGTCCAGGTAACTCCATTTCGCGCCAGGGTTGAACGAGCGGGAGAAATGGGTCGCCGTGCCGTTGCTGTTGAACAGCGGAATGTGGCCGAAGCTGACGCCGTCCGAATCGTTGTTCTGGTAGTCCAGGCTGAAGCGCAGCAGGGTGTCTTCGCTCAGGTCGACATCGACGGCGCCGTACATCACGCGCTTTTCCGTGCTGTACCAATCGACAAAGGAGCGGGACGTTTCGTAGGCACTGACCAGCCGTCCGCGAATGTTGCCGCTGTCGGTCAACGGGCCGGACACATCGGCCTCGGCGCGGTACTTGTCCCAGGCCCCTGCCTCGCCGTACACGTAGCCCTGGAAATCCTCCGTCGGGCGCTTGCGCACCAGGTTCAGTGTGGCCGAGGGCGTGCCCGCGCCGCTGAGCAAGCCGGTGGCGCCGCGCACCACTTCCACCCGGTCATAGATCGCCATGTCGGCCAGGGTGCTGGTGAACTGCTGGGATTCGTTGGCCGTTTGCGAGGGAATGCCGTCGTACTCGAAGTTCTGGATCTGGAAACCGCGTGAATAGAAGGTGTAGCGATCGCTGTCGCGGTGGTTGCTGGACAAGCCCGGGGTGAACTTGACCACGTCGTCCAGCGAGGCCAGGTGGTGATCGGTCATGACCTGCCGCGGGATCACGGTGACCGACTGCGGGGTTTCCTTGAGCGACAGGCCCATCTTGGTCGCGGTGCTGGTCTGGCGCGGCGTGTAGGTGCCGCTGTACTCGGTGGTCTCGTCGATGCCGGTGCTGACCACGCTGGTCGCGCCCAGCTGCATCGCCTGGGAGGTGTCGGCGCGGTACAGCACATAAACGCCCTGGGCACCGGGCGTGGCGATCAGGCCAGAACCCGCCAGCAGCGTGGCGAACCCCTGCTCGACGCTGTAATTGCCGTTGAGCCCCGCGCTCTGTTTGCCATCGGTCAACCCGGCCTGGAACGACAGCACGATGCCCGCCTCGTTGGCGAACCGCCCGAGCACCGCCCCCAGCGGCCCCGGCGCGATGGCGTAGCTCTTCTGCACGCTGGCCGCCTGGGCATAGGCGCCGCCGAGAAACACCGGCTCCAGCCAGGCCAGGGACGCCCCGAGCAAGGCCAGTTTCAGGGTGTTTCTCGGCTGGAATGCACCTGGCTGTGCAGGCTTTTTGTTCGGGCTACGCATGCGCTCTCCTGAAGCCCCGGCAAGGGGCGTTGTAAGGGTTTCTCACAAGGAGTCGCGCGAGCCGCTGCAAATCGACAATGTCTTTGCGAAAAATTTTATGCGGTAGTTTTTTTCGCGATCAAACGTGTCCAAAAACCGGTGTGGCGCTCGACACCCACCGGCAACGAACGGGCGATGGCCGACAGCGCCAGATCGATGTCATCCAGCGGAAAACTGCCGGAAATCCGCAGATGCGCGACCTCAGGCGCGCAGCCCAGGTAACCGCTGCGATAACGCTGCAATTCGCCAATCAGACGGTCCAGGCGCCAGCCATCGATCACCAGCCGACCGTTGATCCAGGCGTCGGCAGAAGGGTCCAGCCCATGCTGATCGAACAGTGCCTGGGCATTGAAGCTGACGCCCTGGCCGCTGTTGATTACCGGCTGTTCGCCCGTGGCAGCCTGCGGGCGGACCGCAACGGCGTGTTCGAATACGGCCAATTGCGTGAAGCCGTCCTGCTGCCTGACGCTGAACCGGGTGCCCAGCGCCTGCATCGCGCCCTGGGCGCTGCGCACGATAAAGGGCCGGGCATCCTTGGCGGTGGCCACGTAGATCTCGCCTTTTTGCAGCACGAGCAGGCGCGTTTGCCCGGTGTAGGCGATGTCCACGGCGCTGTCGGTGTTGAGCACCAGGGTGCTTCCGTCATCGAGCTTGAACGTCAGTCGTTCGCCAGTACCGGTGCGCAGATCTGCCAGCAACACCGGCGCCTGACGATAGCCCGCCCAGCCCAGTGCACCGACCCCGATACCCAGCAGCAGACTCTTGAGCAACGCCCGACGCCCGCTGCTCGCCATGCTCCGCCCTGCCCGATCAAGCACCTGATACCCCAGTGCGCCCTTGGCATTGCCCAGTTGGGTCTGCAACAGGCCCACCCGCTGCCACGCCCACTGATGCAGGGGATGTTCGTCGTGCCAGGCTTGCCATTGGCGTTGCAAGGTGGCGTCGCCGGGGGCTGCGCCAAGGCGCGCGAACCAATGGGCGGCAAGGCTCAAGGCCTGTTGTTCGGGCGAGCGGCTCACTGCTCGTGTTCCAGCGCGAACAGCAGGCAATGCTCGGTGGCGCGGGCGATGTATTTGGTGATCGAACTGACGGAAACGCCCATCTGCGCGGCGATGTCCTTGTAGCCCAAACCCTGCAATTGCGAGAGCAGGAAGGCTTCCTTCACCCGGGCGCCGAGGCCCGTGAGCATGGCGTCCAGCGCGTGCAGGGTTTCCAGCAGGATCAGCCGTTCTTCCGGGGAGATTGCATAGCGCTCAGGCTGCTCGGCCAGCACCTGCAGATAGGCCTGCTCCACCGAGGTGCGGCGAAAGCTGTCGACCATCACTCGCCTGGCGACGGTCACCAGAAAGTGTCGCGGTTCGATCAGGTCATGGGCCACCGGCGCCTTGCGCTCGGCCAACAGCACCCGCATGAAGGTGTCCTGGGCCATGTCCGCCGCTTGATGCGAGCAGCCCAGCCGACCACGCAGCCAGTTCACCAGCCAGCCATGATGCGCACCATAAAGCGCCGCGACGCCTTGGGAGTCGCTGGTAGAAGAGGAAGAGACGGGCATGATGAGAATTGCGAACAAATGATAATTGTTCGCAATATATTTCAATCGGACACATTCGGCAATCTGACAACCGGTTAATCGCGCAGAGCACGTCGGGCCCGTGGGAGTGAGCTTGCTCACGAAAGGAGCCGTGCATCCTCGGCAGATCCATCGGCTGAAAAAATATTCGTGAGCAAGCTCACTCCCACCGGGTTAGAAGTCAGCCGCGTGTAACGGATGCTGAATCAACCCCAGAGAGTGCGCCCAAAGAAGGTCAAGGTACGGTCCCACGCCAACTGTGCCCAGACAGGATCGTACTGGGTGCCTGCAATCCGCCCGGTGCCGATGGCGGTTTCGTTGGCGAAGGCGTGATGCGCCAGGTAGCGATGGAACTCGATGTCGACCCCGCCCTCGCCGAGTTTTTCTTCCAGTTTGTCGACGTTTTCCGCCGGGAAGAATTCGTCCTGGGTGGCCCAGTGCGCCTGCACCGGCACCTTGATGGCCTTGGGGTCGAGGTATTCGAGGGGCGGCATGCCGTAGAACACCACGCCTGCGGCAAGCTCCGGAATGAAATTCAGCGCCAGCAGGGTCAGCGCGCCGCCCATGCAGAAGCCGGTGACACCGACGTTCGGCGTGTGGCCCTTGAGGTACTGCACGGCGCCGCGGATGTCCTGGGTGGCGGCATCGGCGAAGTCCAGCTTGCTCATCAGGTGATGGGCTTCTTCCTCTTCCACGGTCATTTCACCGCGATACAGATCCGGCACCAGCGCCAGATAGCCCGCAGCAGCAAGGCGATCGGCGACGCCGCGAATCTGCTCGTTGAGGCCCCACCATTCCTGAATCACCACGATGGCCGGGGCGCCTTCGGTCTTGGCCGGGCTTGCCAGATAACCGCTGACGTCCTTGCCGTCCGGGCGCTTGAAGGTGATGGTCTTACCTGTTGCTGGGTGTGCTTTCGATTGAGTCACATCGGTCTCCCGAGCCTGTGAAGAGGTTGATGGGCGTCGCCACTGCATCGCTGGCGGGCATTTCCCGCGGGCGACGTTGTTCGGCATGACGCATCTCGCGCAGCTGTTTTTGCAGGGTCGCCACCGGGGGCGCATACAGAAAGCCGAACGACACGCTGTTGCGCCGGCCCTTGACCGCATGGTGCATCAGGTGGGCCTGATACAGTCGCCGCAGGTAGCGATGGCGTGGCCGCGGCCGCGTGGGCCAGTGGCGATGGACGATGCCGTCGTGGAACAGAATATAGATCAGCCCGAACGCCGCCACACCCGCGCCCACCCACTGCAGCGGATCATGGCCGCTGTTGCCCAGCACGATCAGGCCCACGGCGACCAGGCCCAGCACCAGCAGGTAGATATCGTTGGTTTCGAAGGCGCCCAGATGTTCCTCGTGGTGCGAGCGGTGCAAGAACCAGCCCCAGCCGTGCATCACGTATTTGTGCGCAAGAAAGCCCACACCCTCCATGGCGATCAGCGTGGTGAGGAAAATCGTGAAGTTGAAAATCATGAGTTGAAAATCATAGGAGTTGCATGGCCACGGGGGTCCGGACGTCGAGGTGCAGCATACCGGGCCACGGCTGAAAATCAAAAATCGCCGAGCGAATGGAAACGGCATGCAGCTACTGTTTGCTTTCCTGTGCCAGCCATGTAAAACATGGCCCTAGGGTGAGCGCACAACTCGCTCACTGTACTAATGCCTGCCATCGAACACGGATGACCGGCATCGCTTTCAAGGAATTCAGAATGGCTCCAAGACACGTAATCAATGCCCAGGTCAGCCCCAAAGGCAGCCTGGAGACTCTGTCGCAACGTGAAGTCCAGCAGCTCAGCGCCGCAGGCTCGGGCAGCACCTACAACCTCTTCCGCCAGTGCGCCCTGGCTATCCTCAACACCGGCGCCCATGTCGACAACGCCAAAACCATTCTCGAAGCCTACAAGGACTTCGAAGTCCGTATTCATCAGCAGGATCGCGGCGTACGCCTGGAACTGCTGAACGCCCCCGCCGACGCGTTCGTCGACGGCGAAATGATCGCCAGCACCCGGGAAATGCTGTTCAGCGCCCTGCGTGACATCGTCTACACCGAAAGCGAACTGGACAGCCAGCGCATCGACCTGAGCAACTCTCAGGGCATCACCGACTACGTCTTCCACCTGCTGCGCAACGCCCGCACCCTGCGCGCCGGGGTCGAGCCGAAGATGGTGGTGTGCTGGGGCGGCCACTCGATCAACACCGACGAGTACAAATACACCAAGAAAGTGGGCCACGAACTGGGCCTGCGTAAGCTGGACATTTGCACCGGCTGCGGCCCCGGCGTCATGAAAGGCCCGATGAAGGGCGCGACCATTGCCCACGCCAAGCAGCGCATCCATGGCGGGCGTTACCTGGGGCTGACGGAGCCTGGCATCATCGCCGCCGAAGCGCCTAACCCGATCGTCAACGAGCTGGTGATCCTGCCGGATATCGAGAAGCGTCTGGAAGCCTTCGTGCGCGTCGGTCACGGCATCATCATTTTCCCGGGCGGTGCGGGGACGGCCGAAGAGTTCCTTTATCTCTTGGGCATCCTGATGCACCCGGACAACGCCGGCCTGCCCTTCCCGGTGATCCTGACGGGCCCGCGCAGCGCGGCGAAGTACCTGGAGCAGTTGCACACCTTCGTCAGCGCCACGTTGGGCGAAGAAGCACACAAGCATTACCAGATCATCATCGACGACCCGGCGGAAGTGGCGCGGCAGATGACCGAAGGGCTGACCGCCGTGCGCCAGTTCCGTCGCGAACGCGCCGACGCGTTCCACTTCAACTGGCTGCTCAAGATCGAAGAAAGCTTCCAGCGCCCCTTCGACCCGACCCACGCCAATATGGCCAGCCTGCAACTGTCCCGCAGCCTGCCACCCCACGAACTGGCGGCCAACCTGCGCCGGGCGTTTTCCGGCATTGTGGCGGGCAACGTCAAGGACAAGGGCATCCGCCTGATCGAGGAGCATGGCCCGTATGAAATCCATGGCGACGCCGAGGTGATGCAGCCGTTGGACCGTTTGCTGCAGTCGTTCGTCGAGCAGCACCGGATGAAGTTGCCGGGCGGCGCGGCGTATGTGCCGTGCTATCGCGTGGTTTCATAAGCAACACACGCCGGACGGCGACGGTTGTTCACATCCTCAATCTGTGGGAGCCGGCTTGCTGGCGAATGCGGTGTGTCATGCAATATTGATGTATCTGACACGACGCATTCGCCAGCAAGCCGGCTCCCACAAAACATATCTGCGTATCACCCGCTGGAACTCAAATGATCAACATCCGCCCCATGACCGCCGCCGATTTCGAGGCGTTCTGGCCCACTTTCCAGGCCGTGATCAAGGCGCAGGACACCTATGCCTATGATCCCGACCTGACCTTCGAGCAGGCGCTGCAGCTGTGGCTCGAATACCCGCTGCACACGCTGATCGCCGAACAAGACGGCGTGCTGCTCGGCAGCTATTACCTCAAGGCCAATGCTGCAGGACCCGGCAGCCACGTATGCAATTGCGGCTACATGGTCACGTCAGAGGCGCGGGGGCGCGGCATTGCCCGGGCAATGTGCGAACACTCGCAGCAACTGGCGCTGGACAGCGGTTTCAGCGCCATGCAGTTCAACTCGGTGGTGGCCACCAATGAAGTCGCGGTCGCGCTGTGGCAAAAGCTGGGCTTCGACACCGTCGGCCGCCTGCCCCGCGCCTATCGTCACCCCCGCCTGGGCCTGGTCGATTGCCTGGTGATGTACAAATGGCTGGCCGACATGCCGGCCTCGCGCAAGGCCAAGAGCCCGCTGCTGATCGGCCGCAAGAACATCGAATCGGTGGTCTCCCGGCCCCGTCGCCCGCGCCCGGAAAAACCTGCCTGATTTATCTTCGAGCCGTTCTGGAACCGCTTCTGCGCTGACGCCACTCAGTCCACACAGTACCCACTGCATGGACGGCGTCAGCATGGTTTCGCTCCCACAATTTCTCAGACCCAACGCCACGACTGCCACTGGCGCAGTGCACAACGGCCCGCCCGCCAATACCGGAGGGCCGCAACAGCGCACGGGCGTGATGGGCCGCATGGCGGCCGCCAGCCAGTCGCTCAGAACCCATGGCCGGAACCTTCGGGAGGGCATGTTCCGCGCGCGCCAGACAGACGCGACAGCCGTCCCCCGCAGCGGACGTTCGGCTCCCGCCACCACTGCCGCGCCCCCTCCCGCCATGGAGATGGGCACGCGGATGAACATGGCATTGGATGGCAAGCAACTGGTACTGGGCACGGACGGTCGCACCAATCGCACAGAAGAACTGCTCGATGGCGTACTCAACAAGCCCGGTGCCCAGTACAAAGCGCTTACGAAAATACCCGAGGCCCCAGGCAAGACCGAATACCTGCTTGTCGATGCCCGCGACCGACTGGTCCATGCCCACGCCAGCGACTTGGCGGTTTCAGTGTTCAAGAGCAGCCAGACTCAAATCAACGCCGCCCTCGTGGCTCGCCCCGACAACGCGCATCGCGCACAGATCACCGGTGTACACGTCGACAGCCACAACCAGGCCTGGCGTATCCACGAGAAAAAACTCTACGCGCTGGAGGATGATGGCCGGTGGCAGGAGCGCAAGCGTCCGGCTGGCGTCAAGAGCCTGCACAGCATGGGCGACGGGCAGGTCTATGCGCTGGGCGAAGACGGCAAGGTCCGCTCACTGCAGCAGCCGAACCTGCCGCTGGATTTCACCCACAAGGTGTCTGCCCTGGGTGCGACTTCCACAGGCCGCTTGATTGCGCTGTCAACCGACGACGACGGCAACACCGTGCTGGAGCGGCTCAAGGCCTTCAGCGAAGACCTGCACGACATCCAGCCACTGCGCTTGCCGGCCGGCATCAATCACGCCGAAGCCTTTACGCCCAAATCGGTGGCGGTGATCGGTGACACGCTGTTCGCGACCTGCGCCTCGGGCAAGCTGCTCAAGGCGCACATCGCCGATCACGACGACATGCCGTCGCTGGACCCCGACGCCGACGCTGACAGCTACGAGCCAAGGCCTCCGACCCCGGGCCTCGATCTGCAACTGCAAGTGGAGCAGCCACGCCCGCGCCTGCAGGACACCTTCGGCGAACACAGTTTCAGTGACTTGTTCCATGACGACCAAGGCCAGCTGCACGCTCGCATCAAGGACCAGAAAGGCGTCGAACACAGCGCGGCGTGGGACCATCAGCTCAATGACTTCAGGCCCGGTTGGCACATGGGCGCGCTGGTCATGGACCGCCAGAAAGGCCTGCCGGCCCTGCTCCCCGAGGCCAGCCAGCAGATTCGCCTGGCGCGAGGAGCCATCGCCCGCCACGGCGACGATCTGTTGACTCAGGATCCGCGCACCGAGGAGTGGAAGAAAACCAGCGAAACCGACATCAAGGGCCTGATCGCCGCGAAGGACGGCTTTGCCTACCTGATCGACAAGGACAACAAGCTCAAGCAATTGAAAGTCGCGCCCCAGGCCACCGCCCACGACCTGGGCAAGGGCCTCGATCTGGCCCTGCCCGGGCGCGGCACCGAAGCCAAAGGCACGATCCTGCGCGGCGCCGAGCACCTGAGCGTGGAAAAGGCCGCCGTGCAGAACGACCAGCGCTACCTGACCCTGAGCGCCGGCACCCTGCGCCTGCATGACCAGAACGGCGAGCGCGCCACCCTGCCCGCCGTGCCGGGCAACGGTAACATCACCGGCATTTCCAGCGAAGGCAAAGACTGGTTCGCGCTCAAGGACGGCGTGGTGCAGCAACTGAGCGGCGCTGCCGCCGACCCGAAAAGCCTGTCCGCCGACCGCCAGTGGCAGGCGGCATCCACCGCTGGTTTGCCGGATGGCGCAACGCCGCAGGATCTGTACACCGACAATGAAGGCCGCATGTGCCTGAAGGCCTCCGTTGCAACACCCACCGAAGCCGATGCCAACGCCCGCGCCGACCGCGAATTCGTTCACGACGACAACGGCCAGTGGACGCCCGCCACGCCCACGGCGCCCGCCGCCGGCACAAACCACCAGCACTTCAACGACCTGACCGCCGGCGAGCCTGACTTCACCCGCCGGGGCAACATCAAGACCAACTTCAACGTGCTGGGCCGCAACAACGTCGAGACCGCCCGGCTGAAGAACTACGCGCCCAATACCCTGACCCAGAACTACGTGACCTCGCACCTGGCCTCCACCGGCGCGTTCAAGGTGCCGGCTGACAGCGTGCAGCACGCCTGGTCCGGGCGCGAAGGGCTCAAGGCGGTGTACCGGCACGAAATCGACGCGCTCAAGGAACTGCGCTCGGATGCCAGCCACAGCCCGCTGAAAGTGGCGAAATCCACCGCCGCGCGGCTGGACAGACTGGATTCGCTTACGTTGAGCCCTGAGATGGCCGAACTGACCGAAATCTTCAAATGGTTTCACCAGAGCGTCGCCGACGACATGCAGAAAACCCTGCGAGAACTCGCGCAGGACAAGGGCGCGCTGCTCAAGAATGGCGACAACAACCTGGCATTCCGCCCTGGCAAGCCACCCAAGACCGACCTGCTGGCCGAAGTCTCTCAGGTGCTGAAAAACAATGGCGGCACTGACACCGACGAGCTGGGCGCGATGATCAAATCGTTGCGCGACCACGGCTTCACCCTCGAACACCGCAACCCGGAATCGTCACTGGATAAATCCCGTGTGCGCGGCGACAACCAGGCACTCCTGTGCGCGCGGCTGGCGGTCAACGTGCAGGTGATGAAAGAACTGAGCAGCCAGCTCGACCGCATGGTCGTGGATGCCGGGCAGCCCCACGGCGCGCGGCCCGAGCGCATCGCACAACGGCTGGCCGATCTGCACAACGACGCCTGGGAAGGCAACCCGATCAAGCGTTACACCGACGCCGGCTTTCGCAGCTACGCAGCGCTGGAAGCCAGTTACGACGCGACCAAGAGTCTGCTCAAGTACCTGCGCAAGGAAAACCACCCGGTCAAGCGCAACGCTCTGGAAAGCCTGAAGTCGAGCAATGACGCCGAGCTCAAGCGGAACCTGACCCAGGCCCTGAAGGAACTCGAACCCCGGGAGAGCCTGAAGATCACCCGCAACTACGGCGGCGGCATCACCGGCGGGGTCAGCGGCCCGGCGGGCGATTCCTTTCTCGGCTTTCGCGGTTCGATCGACCCCGACCGCACCTACGGCCTGACCTTCACCCGCTTCGACCGCGGCCTGAAAGTGGCCCTCAACCGCGAAGGCACGGTCAGCGGCACCGCCAGTTTCGGCTTTGGCGGCGGCATCACCGACGTCAAGACCACGCCCGGCGACAGCCACGAGAACCACCAGACCAACGGCGGCTGGTTCGGCGCCAGCCTGGACGCCAAGCACAAGTACAGCGACAACACCGCGCTGAGCTTTTTCATCCGCGACGATGAGCTGGAAGGCTTTATGAATGACCTGATGACCACGCCGCTGCATCGCAGCAAAAACCCCGACGGCGGCGGCCTCAAGCCCATGGAACTGCTCAATCGCAGCGTCGAACAGGAAGTGCGCACCACCGCCAAGCACAACTTCGACCTGGAGCTGGGCGCCAACGTCGAATCACGGACCAACTATGGCCAGACCGACGCCGAGCCGGTGGCCGGTTTCATGCGTTTCGGCGTGGGCTTGCTGGCCAACGCCGCCCTGCTCAGCGCCGAGCGAGAACGCACCCAGGGCCGCGGCAACGACGGTTTGAAAACCGACATCTACAGCAGCAACCGCGCGCGGTTTCTGGAAAAAGGCTCGGTGACCGGCTACGGGCGGATGTTCAGCACCATTTTCACCTCGCGCCCGGACAACCTGTTCGTCGCGGGCGGCGCACCCATGGGCATCGCCGCCAGCCTGTCGCTGGACAGCAAGACCGGCAAAAGCTACGACGTGCGCTTCAAGGACGCCCTGCCGGTGCAGGCCAGTGATGTGAAGAGCCTGGAAAGCAGCCTGGAGAAAGCCTTCCCCGAATTGAAACGAGACAAGGCCGACGAGCGCAGCGTCGACGAGCGCCTCGCCAGCCTGCACACCCAGTACGGCAGCCAGCGGGCGGTCAACGATGCCCAGCATTCGGCGCTGATGAGCCTGGCCCAGACCCGACGCCAGCAGCAAGCCAGTGCCCAGGGTGGCAGCCTGATGTCGTTGATGGACATGGTGGTCAAGCACAGCAACGTCAACCGGGTGGATCAGGCGGCGCTGACCAAGCGCGGCATTGATGTGGTCAAGCAAATGCTCGGCAAGGACGTCAACCCCGGCAATGCTGAGCGCATCCACGACCTGATGAACGCCGACCCGCAACTCAAGGCCTTGCTCGACGAGCTGAAAAGCGCCAAGGGCACGACCCGCGCCGAGCTCAAGCTGGAAGTGACCGACAGCTTGAAAAAGGAAATCGAAGACGCGGCGATCAAAGGCACGCTGACTGACGCCGGGTTGAAAAACCAGCTGTCCAATCGCGACAACCTGCGGATCAAGAGCATCGCCATTTTCACCAGTGCGGCCAAGGACGACTCGCTGGGCGTGCCCCTGCCCTACGTCAGCTTCAAGAGCGGCAGCGCGCTGGCCATCGAGCGCCTGCGTGGCGAAGTCAGTTTTGAATATGGCCTTGATCAGACCACGCCGAAGAAATTCAGCCTCGATGGCGAACTGGCCGACAAGGCCGATTCGCGACCGGCCCGGGAGATGGCCGTGGATGACCATGGAGCCTTCCGCCCGGCGTGATGTCTGTGCTGTTGCAAGCCACCGAATTGTAGAACCAAGGAGCTTTATTCATGACCCTCGCCAACGCACTGATCGACGCACTGGGCAAGCAGTTGGGTACGCCGCTGAAACTGGAAAACGGTGTGTGCGCGCTGTTCGACCAGGAACGTGAAGTGGCCATCATCGAAATCCCGGCTTCCGGGGACGTGGCCATCCTGCATTGCAAACTGACCTTGCGCCCCGACCCGGGCCTCTATGAGCGGTTACTGCGCCTGAACTTCGACACCGGCGCCATGAGCGGTTGCTGGCTGGCGCTGGATGAACACAGCCATGTGCGCCTGTGCAGCGAGTTGCCGCTCGACGGCCTGAGCGAAGCCGGGTTCGTGCACTGGGTGCAGGGTTTCGTGCGCCAGACCCACGAGATTCCGGGCCTGTTGCGGGTGCACACGGCGGCGGCGCCGGTCCGGCGTTTCGTCTGATCAGTCGGCCAACGCGCTGAAAAGTGTGACAAACGCCGCCAACTGACGTTTTTTGCCAATTGCACGCCGCTTCCAAACTTGCCGGAATGCCATCTCTCTACGATTCTGTAGGGACGGCCCGACTCCGCGGCCGCGATCACAAATACGTGCCGGAGAGGCCAGCATGACGACCGTAGCCGAACTACTGAAGTTGAAAGAAAAGCACCACGGTGAAGTTCATACCGTCAGACCTGACCAGATGGTGATCGATGCGATCAAGTTGATGGCCGAGATGAACATCGGCGCCGTGCCGGTGGTCAAGGACGGCAAGGTGGTGGGGATCGTCAGCGAACGTGACTACGCGCGCAAGATGGAACTGGCCGGACGCGCCTCGGTGGGGACGCCGGTCAGCGACATCATGACCCACGAAGTGAAAACCGTCGGTGGCCATCACACGGTCGACCAGTGCATGAACATCATGACCAACGGCCGCCTGCGGCATTTGCCGGTGGTCGAAGACGGCAAACTGGTGGGGCTGCTGTCCATCGGCGACCTGGTCAAGGCAGCCATCGCCGAACAGGCGCGGTTGATCCAGAAGATGGAAGAGTACATTCGCGGGGATTCTTACTGATCGATGCAGGGCTTGCTGGCGAAGTTGTCCTCACGATCGCTCCCGCGGGCAAGCCCGGCTGCTACGGGATTTGAGGCGCTTGCATGTTCCAAGTCAAACCCCGGCCCCGTAGCAGCACGGCTTGCCGGCGGGGCGATTTCATATTCACCGCACAATCATGCTCACTGCACCGGCAAGAAATTCAGAAACAACAGGCTCTGCGCATAATTGAGCCCGATCCGCCGATAGCGCTCATCGAGCATCTGCGCCAGCAAATCCAGGCGCGCCACGATCTTGCCGAACTCGGTGGCGAAGCTCAGGTTGCTGCCCTCCTCGGAAATCTCGTTGGAAAACAGCATCAGCTCGCCATTGGCATTCTGCCGCTGGCTCAGCAGCCAGGTGGCCTTCTCGATGTTGCGCGCCGCGTTGCTGACGAACTTCGGATTGATCTGATCGGTCATGAAGAATTCCAGCTTGCCGCCGTGGGCGGTGACCAACATGCTGCCGATCGCATAAATGAATGCACCGACCCGATCACCCAGAAACTCAGGGCTCAAGGCATAACTCAAGGCTGCCAGATCGCGCCGGTTGCCCAACTGCGGCAACGGCGTGCGCTGCTCGATGGCGTTGCGCACATTACGTTCGGCAGACCGCGCATCGACAAAGCCGGACTTGCGCCACTCGGCCGGGTTGCGCAGGTACAGCTTGCTCATCAAAAGATACAAACTTTCCAGGTTGTCGTGCATGGCCAGGGTCGCCATGCGATCAACGCTGGTCTGGAAGAATTCCTGCGGCCGGGTTTCGCTGAACTGGGTCGCCATGTCGCGACCGTCCTGACGCGTGCAACCCGCGGCGCAGAGCATCGCCAGGCACACCGCCAGCAGGGCGCGCCCCGTCCGGCGCACTCGAAAATCAAAAGAATCAGAGGCCATCTATCACAAGCTTCAACAGTCTGGACGCCGCGCGGCTCGCGGCGTCCCGGCCATGGATAGAGCCGCAAACCGGGAAAAAGTGCGATATCGGAGGAAATTGCCCTGCCCTGCACGCAGATCGGGTCGGGAAAACTCGACACCGATTTGACGCCGCCGCCGCGTTTCACCAAGCTAGCCGCCTTCACTTGTTTTCAGGAAACACCCCGCGTGATGACCCCTAGCCTGCACTGGCGCCGCTTTCTGTTCTGCCTCGCCCCGCTGATCGCCCTGCTCGCTGCCTGTGACGGCGGTGCGCCCAAGACCAAACCGTCCGAAGCCACCACCTACGTCAGCGTGGAATGGGACAAGCTGCCCGCCGTGAGCGATCAGGACCTGATGTCCGGCTACAACAGCTGGTTCTCGGCCTGCAAGCGTCTGGCGAAAGATCCGGTCTGGGGCAGCACCTGCACCATGGCCGCGCAAGTACCCGCCAACCCGGCGGCGGTGCGCGAGTTCCTCAAGAATCAACTGCAGGTCTACAGCCTGCGCTCGGCCGAACACGGCGCCAACGGCCTGATCACCGGCTACTACGAACCGATCTACAAGGGCAGCGAGCAGCACAATGATGCCCACCCGGTGGCGATCTACGGCGTGCCGGATGACTTGATCATCGTCAATCTGGACAGCATCTACCCGGAACTCAAGGGTAAACGCCTGCGCGGCCGTCTGGATGGCCGTATCCTGCGCCCTTACGACGACGCCGCCACCATCGGCGAAAAAGGCGTCAACGCGCCGGTGCTCGCCTGGCTGGAAAACCCCATCGACCTGCAATTCCTGCAGATCCAGGGCTCGGGTCGCGTGCAACTGGAAAATGGCCGCCAGCTGCGCATCGCCTACGCCGACCAGAACGGCCACCCCTACAAACCGGTGGGCCGCTGGCTGGTGGAACAAGGCCAGCTGACCAAGGACGAAGTGTCCATGGGCCGCATTCGCGACTGGGCCATCGCCCACCCGGACCGTGTGCATGAACTGCTCGGCAGCAACCCCAGCTACGTGTTCTTCACCCTGCGCCCGGACAGCAACGAAGGCCCGCGCGGCTCGCTCAACGTGCCACTGACCGCCGGCTACAGCGTGGCGATCGACCGCAAGGTGATTCCGCTGGGCAGCCTGCTGTGGCTGTCTTCGACGCGCCCGGACGGCACGCCACTGGTGCGCCCCGTGGCCGCGCAAGACACCGGCGGCGCCATCGCCGGCGAAGTGCGCGCGGACATGTTCTGGGGCACCGGCGATGCAGCCGGGGAGCTTGCGGGCAACATGAAACAGCAAGGCCAGATCTGGATGCTGTGGCCCAAAGGCGCAGCGCTGCCCGATGCCAAACCCAAGGGATGATTGCGCGTGAGCACTGAAGTGATGGAAAGCGAACAGGTGGTGTTGAGCGGCAAGGCGGTCGAGTTGCAACCGCTGCAGGATTTCCACGGCGCCGATCTGGTGAATGCCGCCACGGACGGCGAGTTGTGGAACATGAAAGTCACGGTCATTCCCGGGCCCGAGACTGTCGATGGCTACATCGCCACCGCCCTGGCAGGTCGCAAGGCAGGCAGCGTGATGCCGTTTGCCATCGTGCAGCGGGAAACCGGCCGGATCGTCGGCAGCACGCGCTTCTGGAAGATCGACCGCAAGAACCGCAAGCTGGAGATCGGCCACACCTGGCTGGGCCAGTCGGTGCAACGCTCCGGCCTGAACACCGAGATGAAATTCCTGCTGCTGCAATACGCGTTTGAAAAAATGCAGTGCGTGCGTGTGCAGTTCACCACCGACGAGCTCAACGAAAAATCCCGCGCCGCGATCCTGCGCATCGGCGCGAAACAGGAAGGCATCGTGCGCCACGAGCGCATCATGCCGGACGGGCGCAAGCGCAACTCGGTGCGGTTCAGCATCATCGACGACGAATGGCCTGAGGTGAAAGCCATGTTGCTGGCGAAGATGGGCCGATTCACCTGAAGCCACCTGCGGCAGCGTGTCGCCGCTCTGTTGGCCGAAAAGCCTTGTCCAGATTGGCCGGGCAGGCATAATTCGGCCTGTCCACGCCCAGCGAGTAACCCGGCCTTGAAACCCTGTTCAGACTTCACCCCGCTGCCCAGCAGTTGCGCCAATGGCTCGGTACGCCGGGCCTCCCGGCGCCTGGGGCAGATCTACGATGAAGCCTTCGTCGAATGCGGCCTGAAAGCCACCCAGTATTCGCTGCTGTCGCATATCGCCCGCAGCGGCCAGCCGAAGATGCGTGAGCTGGCCCAGGCGCTGGTCATGGACCTGTCGGCCCTGGGTCACACCCTAAAACCGCTGGTGCGCGACGGCCTGGTCGACCTGAAAGTGGACGGCCACGACCGCCGCTGCCGCCGTGTGATGCTGACCGCGGCGGGCCAGCAGAAGTATGAAGAGGCGCGCAAGGTGTCCGAGCGTGTGTCGCAGATCTTCGACCAAACCTTCGGCGTGGAAGAAACCCTGAAATTGCGCCAAGCCATGGATTTCATTGCCTCAGAAGGTTTTGCCCGCTCGCTGCTTGAGCAATTGCAGGCGAACGAGGTTTGAAACTGCGCGACATCCTGCAGTATCGCCAGACCCCTGCGTAGAAATACGCATGCAGCAGGTGGATCCAAAGTGATATCATAATAACGTCACATTGTCTGACATCGTACCTTTCTGCCTGCACTATTCCGCACAGCCCTGAATTGGCGCCGCGCGGGTGGAGTTATTCATGTTTTTGGCTTTAAGAGCGATCTTTGGCACCCACACGCCAAACGTCGTCGAACAACAATCATTCGAAGCACACAAGCCCTCCTCTACACCTGACTCACACAAGCCTCGGCGGGATCGCGAAGCCCAGAAGCTCTGGCAGGAATGGCTGGAGGATGATGAATGGCGGATGGGCAAACCGGACTAAGCGCCCACTCGACGAGGATCACGCGCCCTTTTTTGGTCCGGATCCGCTGCCCGGCACAGGAAACAATGTATCGACTCTGTGCCGCGAGCTCGTGCGCACCGGGGCCATGGCGGCCGACTCTGCCAGCTTGGTCGCCATGTCCCAATGCCGGGCCTCCTGCCCTTCAGGCTTGCCTTCGGTTTCCCAGATCAGTTGCGCGAGTTGACGGACGGCCTCCTCGTCGACATTCATGCCTGTTCCCCCATGACTTGCGTGCACAGCCGACCACAATGCCAACGCTGTGCCATCCCCCTTATTCCTGATCACCACAGGTTCGAGGTATTCACCTCTGCGATAAGGGTACGCGACCGTTCTGGCAGAACTGTGAACCTGCCTGAAGCAAGGCGCGAACCGTCCCCCTGCACTTCTGCGCATCGTCGTGATGCCTCGACGGCGTATCACGCTTGCCTGCCTTCAGCGCGGACCGCGAATGAACAGCATGCTGATGATCAGCCCCACGCCCGCCGCCGCTCCAACGGCGGCCCAGGGGTTGGCCTTGACGAAGTTCTGCGTGTCTTCCATCACCCGGGTCAACGGTGGGACCTGCGCCCTAAGTGGCGTGTCCAGCGCCACCTCAAGCTCGGCCCCCTCGAGAAACTCGGCCAACCGCTCGCGCGCCTGCGCGGTCCGGTCTTCATGCAACGCATCACCCGCCGCCAGCAACGCATTGGTCTCTTCGAGAAATGCATTCAATTGGGCACGGGTCTTCTGGTACAGGTCTTCGTTTAACGTTTCGGCGACGTTATTAAGCATCTGGGTCATGGCATACACCGGATCAGGGCTGTTGAAACCGGTTGACCAAGCGTTCACAGAATTCGTTCAGCAGTAAATCCAAGAAAATATGCCAATTGAGAAAATGTTTTACGGTGGGCTTTTTCCCTCAGCGGTTCAGATGACGACGGTCGATGCGAACCTGATCCTGAGCCGCTTTCTGCAGCCGAAAACGATGCACATCCCGTCCAGAACGCTCAGGAATGGATACGTCTGATTCCTGAACATGCTCGCAGTAACCGCAGCTCAGGAGACCGCCAGCGCGTCTGCGGCCCTCTCGATGGCAATAACCGCGTGTGCAACGTCATTTGAGTCATAGACGATGTCGTTGAGCATCGACTCGATAGCCGTTTGACGGAGGACGTCCAGATCGACGCCCTGATCCTGCGCAGACAGCAGCACGGCCTTGAGCGCCATCTTTAATGACTTTTCGGTGTTTTCTCTCATGCTATTGTCCGGTTCATGAATGACGGTCGGCGCGAGAAGCTGACACGCGCAGCCCCATGCGTCGGCGTGCAAGCAACAAGCGTAGGCTATGGACGGCATAAAATCCTGAGCCTTGAGAAGGCAACTACCGATGCAGCCTTCATTTTGACAACGGCAACCTCAGCTCCAACTGCAGGCCCGTCGCGTACCAGGTCTTGACCACCGCCCCGCCTGCCGATGAGACGATCCGGTCGATCAGCTGCGAGCCAAACCCCTGTTTTGATGGCGGACCATCGATGACAGGCCCGCCGGATTCTCGCCATCTGATCTCAAGCCACTGGTCACCGGTTTCCCAGCCGATCTCGATCATGCCTCCTGGCGTGCTGAGCGCTCCATGCTTGGCAGAATTGGTCGCAGATTCGTTGCAGGAACAACGCCAACGTATTGGAAAGCTCGACATCCAGAAACTGCTCGGCACCGACCACCTGGCACTGCTCTCCGAAGGGGCGCAGCACTGAATCGGCCAAGGCGTGAAGATCGAGTTTTTCGAGACCGGATCGGGTGAGCACTGCGTCAGACGCTCGGGACAACGCACCGAGCTTCTCGGTCATGATCCTGCCGATCTGGCTGGGATCACCTGCGGCACGCGCCTCTCTGTCGGCGATCATCACCAGAGCATTCGTGACAGTAAAAACGTTCTTGATCCTGTGCTGCATTTCAAAGGTCAGGATCTGCTCCCGAGCCAGTGAATCTTCCAGCTTTTTTCAAGAAGTGTCTTCTCAGTAACATCCCGCGAAACGCATACGATCGAGTCGACATCGCCATTCGGGCCCAGGACGGGCGTTAGCAAATTATCCCAGAATGTCACGACTCCAGAACCTTCGCTGTACCCCGAAAACCGTGAGGGAGCTCCACCGGCTGCCGCTGCCAGCGCCTGATAAGCGATTTCATGGACTGGCTGGGGTAAACGGGGAATCCAGGCGATACCGCTGATTTCCGATTGCTTCAAACCCAGCGCATGACTCCCCGACTTGCTGAGCGCGATCAACCTTCCCTCGGGTGTCAACACCTTGATGCAGTCAGGTGATGCATCAAGCATTGCCTGATGCAGATCGGAAGATGGATGCGACTCGGCAGCACGGCTTTGCGTGGTTGACTGGCTGTCTATCGAGCTTTCTTCTTGCATGAATCGCCTCTTGCATTGGCCTAGACAGTCAAGGGGCAGATTAAGGTGATGCCGTGGAAGTTACAACTCTGGTACAAGAGGCCGACTGACTTGCAGCGCGCCACGAAACGAACGCATCTGATTTCGTGGCGCTGACCAGCGATGCGCCAAAAGAATCGCAGTCCAGCCCTACTCGGGCATTTTGTCACCGCTCTCCTTGCCCGGAACCGCTTCGCGGGACACGGGGTCGTTGCTTGTCCTGGCAGGATGCAACGGATCTACCTGCGGGTCGCTGACGTCGGGCGAGTCAGGATCAAACCCCAGGTCCTTATCAACGTTGCCATCGGTGTTGGCAGTGCCGTTTTCACGAGGGACCTGTGAGTCCTGATCCGAGCCCGGATTGCCAGGCGGCGGATTCCAATCCGCGGGGCGACCGCCAGTGCCCTGCTTCGGCTCAGAGGGGGCCTGTTCCAGACCCGAGCCATGCCCCTCGCCCGTATCAGGTTTCTTCTCATCCGGGCCGGGATATGCAGCGTGTGGCCCATTGTTGTCGATGCTCATGTCGTTCTCCCGAGTGAGGCGCAGAATCTGCGCGCATACCTGTGGGAAAAGCGGCTTGCCCGGTCGTGCAGTGAGATCGACGAGTGGCCATAAAACAGCTTCGACAGTTGCCGAGGCGGACTGATAGGCGCTCGCGAGCTTGATCGCTTCGCTGACGTAGACATGAACCCGTCGATGCGAGGGCTGGCCCGGTGCTGGATGAGGTCGTGGCGTTCATTCGTGGTCAGGATCTGGTGTCGGAAACGTCTAATGACCGATGAAGCGCTGACGCAATGATTGACGAGGGCTCGAGTCAGAAATCGTACCGCACGTTCATCATCAGATTACGCGGCGCTCCGTAGTGCCCGTAACTGCCCGAGAATCCTGCGTAATATTTCTCGTCCAGCACATTGTTGAGATTCACCGTCGTCGAGAGATGATCGGTCAGACGATAACGCGCCATCAGGTTGACCACGGTGTAATCGTCCTGCCCCACGCGGCTGTTGTAGCGGCTGAAATACAGCGAATTGCTGGAGTTCCAGCTGGCGCCACCGCCCACCGTCAAGCGATTCCACTCGCCGGGCATTTCATAGGTGCTCCACAAACGAAAAGTGTCGAGCGGCAATTGCGTGGTCAGCCGCTCACCGTCGGCGTCTTCGGTGCGAGAATGGCTGAAGCTGGTCTGCAACTGCCAGCCCGGGGTCAACTCACCGGCCAGTTCCAGGTCGATACCTTTGGTCTTGGCACCGCTCACCGCCTTGTAAGCATCGTCATCCGTGCCGGGCACCGTGAAGCCTGCGTCGAGCTCGGCGACGTTGTCGCGCTTGATCAGGTAAGCCGCCACGCTGGCGTTGAGTCGGCCATCGTAGAACGCGCCCTTCCAGCCCAGTTCATAGTTTTTGCCCACCACTGGGTCGAGCACCTTGCCGGTGCGATCCTGGCCCGACTGCGGCTTGAAGATGTCGGTGTAGCTGACGTAGACCGACTGCTCAGGCGTCAGGTCGTAGACCACGCCGGCGTAGGGCGTGACCACGCCACGCTCGGTCATGCTGTAGTCCAGCACGTACCCCGAGGCGATGCTTTTGGAGTAGTAGTGGTAACGGTAGTTGCTGGCCCGAGCGCCGAGAATCAGGTGCAGGCTGTCGGTGAAATTCAGCCGCGTGGCGGCGAAGTAACCGCTTTGCTGGGTGTCCACGTCGTAGTCGAGCGATGGTGCGAAAGTGTCTTTGTCAGGCTTGGGCAGCTCGTTGTTCCAATTGTCGAAATCCACCTGCACGGTCGGCCCGGTCAGCGCGTAATGGTGGTTGACGTAGTCGAGGTAGTTGCCACCGAAAATCAGCTCGTGGGTTTGCCCGAACAGTTCGAAGGGGCCCTGTAGCGTGACATCTACCGCCTTCTGCCGCTGATTGGCTTCTGAGGAGGATTGGCTGATGTTCGCGATGTTAGCGGGCGTGATATAGGAGGCGCCCGTCGAGCTCTGGTAGAACCCGGTGCGCGTGTCTCGATCGACCTCCATGTAGGTCGTTGCCAGCTTCAATTGCCAATCGTTGGCCAACTGGTGCTCGATGCCGAGGGTGTAGTTGTTGGTGTCGAAGCGATCCGAGTTCCAGCGCGCACCGGAGCTGGTGGAACGGGAAAAATCAGTCTGCTGGCCGTTGGTGTAAAGCAAGGGCACGCCCTGCGCCCCCGTAGGCCGGTAGCGCTGATGATCAATACTGAAACGCGCAACGGTGTCCTCGCTCAGATCAGCTTCGAGCACCCCGTACACAATGTCGCGATCCTGCTCGTACCAGTCCATGAAGGTGTTGTTCAGTTGCTTGGCCGCCACCATGCGCCCGCGTACGTTGCCGGTGTCCGTCAATGGGCCGGAGACATCCGCCTCCAGGCGCTTGTAATCCCATGACCCGACACCGCCCTGTACGTGAGCCTGAAAATCCCGGGTGGGCCGTTTGCGTATCACGTTGACGACGCCGCTGGGGTCTCCGGCGCCGGTCATCAGGCCGGTGGCTCCCCGCACGACCTCTACCCGGTCATAGATCGCCATGTCCATCAGGGTACTGGGCATGGTACGCGTCTGGTTTTCCTGGTAGGTGGTGACGCCGTCGTACTGATACGTATTGATGGCGCTGCCGCGCGAGTAAATGTTGAAACGCTCGCCGCCATCCTGAGACATCGTGACGCCCGGCGTCTGGTTCAACACCTCGGAGATGCTCTGCAGATGCTGATCGTCCATGCGCTGGCGAGTGACGACACTGATGGTCTGTGGTGTTTCGCGGATCGACAGGTTCATCTTGGTCGCGGTGCTGGTCGAGCCGGTGGTGTAGGAGCCTGTGCCCTCAGTCGTTTCACCCAGCACGTAGCCCGACACGGACGTGGCGCCCAGTTCCATGGCGCCGTGGGACGGGGCCACCGTCAGCAGGTACACACCGCTGGCTTGCGGCAGCGCCTGCAGGCCGCTACCCGCCAGCAACACGGCAAAGCCCGCGTCAACGCTGTACTGGCCGAAAAGTCCGGCTGACTGCCGCCCCTGGGTCAATGCCGCGTCGAAGCTTAGCGCCACACCTGAAGCGCTGGCGAAGCGGCTCAAGGTTTCGGTCAGCGAACCGGCGGCGATGCTGTAGCTGCGACTTTCACCGACGCTGGTGGACGACGCCAGTGAGCAGGCAGGCCAGGCAATACCCGCTCCCAGCGTCAGATGGATGGCCAAGGCCAGTGCGGTATGCGGTCGTTGGGTAAAACTCACGGTTCCCTCCCCGAGAACACTCGTTGATCACGTTCGGGAGGTAGGCCGAATGAGGCGCACAAAAAGTGCAAAGTGCAGCCCACTATTTTTTCAGCGCTGTGCGGTGCGGGCCGCCACGGTCACCCAGTAGCGGGTACGGCTGATGATCTCGACCGGGAAAGCAGCCTGCAGCGCCAGCAGCGCGTGGTCAGTGTTGTCGATGGGGAATGCGCCTGAAACTTTCATTCCAGCCACTTGCGGGTCGCATCGAAGGATACCCGGGCGATACCGCGACAAACGCTCCAGCAAGCTCGCCAAGGGTTCATCGATCGCAATAAGGCTGCCCTGCTCCCAGGCCGCCACACTGGCATCGGTCGCACGGATCGGCTCAATGCCGCCGGGCCCGAATCGAGCCTGCTGACCGGCATCGAGTCTGATGCCTGGCCCGGAGCCGACAGTCAACTGCACGGCCTTTTCGAGCACCGCCACATTGCTGCCACGGTCATCCACGCTGACGGTAAAGCGGGTGCCCAGCGCCAGCACTCGACCATGGCGCGTCTGAACCATGAAGGGCCGCCGCTGCGGATCTGCCGCAGTCGTCACCAGCACCTCGCCGCCTCGCACGGTCAACAAGCGCTGGCGGGCGTCGAATTGCACATCCACCGACGTGTCGGTATCGAGCATCAGCCGGGTGCCATCTGCCAGCTGGATGGCTCGCCGTTCTCCCACCCCGCTGCGATAGTCGGCCATCCATTCCCGGCGCACATCACTGCGCCAGACACCTGAGCTCAGCGCACCGGCACCGCACAGCCAGGCGAGCCCGTAGAGCACGTGACGTCGAGATCGCGAGACACCCAGCAGCGTTGATGACGCCACGCGTTGTGGCATGTTTCCCATCGACTGGCTGACGCTCTGCATGCGCGCCCAAGCCCATTGATGCACATCGGCAACGTCGTGCCACTGCTGCCATTGCTGACGCTGCGTGTGACTCGCTTCACCCGAGGCCAACAACGCGTACCAGCGCGCCGCTTCCCGGATCGCCTCACGCTGCGCCGCGCCTGGTTGGTCGCTCATTCGGCCCATTCCAACTGCATCAGGCAACAGTGCTCCATCGCCTTGGCCATGTGGTTGTTGACGGTTCGAACCGAAAGCGAGAGCCGCTCGGCGATTTGCCGATAGGTCAGCCCATCGAGCTGAGACAGGATGAACACCTGCCGCACCTTGTTGCCGAGCCCTGTCAGCATCCGGTCGACCTCAAGCAAGGCTTCAAACAGGATGGCTTGTTGCTCCAGACTCGGTGTTTCGGAGGGCGGCAGGCTGGCCAATGTGTCCAGATACACCTGTTCCAGAGAGCGGCGCCGGAACAGGTCGACCATCAAACCTCTGGCGACCGTCGACAGGTACTGCCTGGGCTCGCGGATATCCTGGGCGTTGCTCGCCCGGAGCAGTTTGACGAAGGTGTCCTGGGTGACATCTGCCGCATCGCTGTGGCACCCCATGCGTCTGCGCAACCAGGTTTGAAGCCAGGAATGGTGTTCAACGTACAGCTTGCCAACAGCGTTATGCGAGACAGATAGCACAGCAGTAAAGCCCGACGACCAGATGGGAATGGATTGCATTATTATTTAGTAACACCTGTCAGGCAACAAAACTCTTCGCGTGCCGCTTCAGACAATGGTCGACGTACAGACAAGATCGATGGCGCGTTATGGTTTCTGCTGCCACCGAGGGCTGCATGGCATATCCTTGGGCCACGCAATCAACCTCCAGGCAGTGAATTGAACGATGGGTTTTGAACAACTAGCTGAGTTACGTGACCGCCTTCGCGCTGAAAAAGCGCCGGCAAAGACCGACAAAGCGATACCTCCCAAACGAAAGCCTTCCCCGCCGGCAAAACCTCGAAATCAGGACCCGGCAGTGGAGGCGATCTGGCCACTGCAAAAGCACTTTCCGCAGGCTTTCCCCGTCAATCCGGCACCGAAGGTGCCTCTCAAAGAGGGCATTCTCAAGGACGCTGAACAACATCTTGAGCTGCTCGGCCTGACCCTCGAGCAGCTCAAGCTGGGCATCTCGACCTGGTGCCAGGGAACCCGGTACTGGAAAAGCATGGTGGAAAATGCCCAGCGCCTGGACTTGAACGGTCAACCGGTCGGCGTCGTGACTGCATCTCAGGCACTTCATGCAAAACGGCAGGCTTCACGGCGACATCAGCAAGTCCGACGCGATCGCGCAACGCCACAAGCCAGTGCCCCTGCACCCACTGTCGATGCTGCGGTGCCGCCACCAAAGGGCTGAGGTCGCCGGTGCTCAGCGAACGGCTGACCGTCTATTGAGCACTCAGCCGGGGGAGCCGCTTGCGTCTGGTGTCAAGGTGTCGTATTTCGACGACAGTTCGACGCAAGCAGACTGTCGCCGCCCCGACGAACTTGCCAGGATCAGATACCTGACTGCACCTGCACCGTTCGGACTGGCTTCTTGCGCAAGCCCGTCATGAAGCGTGCCTTCCAAGGATTTTCACAATGGCCCACGTCGTTTCGCTGCACCGCTATCCCATCAAAGGATTCCAGGGCGAAACGCTGGATCGCGTATTGCTGATCTGCGGGGAAGGCGTGCCGGGTGACCGCGCTGCCGGCATCACTCGAGGTGCAGTCGCAAAGAATGCAGCGCCATTCCACCAGCTTACGACTAATGAGAACCTCGTGCATTTTCATCCCGGCGACCACGCAGGTCGATTGACGCTGCGTGCTCGGGACGCGGACGACGGCGACGATCTATTGAATGACTGCGCACGTCTGCGTGAGTGTTTTGGTGAGCAGGCATCCGTCATTCACCGAGCGGATCGCTTGGGGCATTGGGACTTCGATGATTCGATGCTGTCGATCATCAACCTTGCGACGGTCAGGGTTCTGTCGCAGAGGTTGGGCGTGTCGGTAGACCCCATGCGCTTTCGCGGCAACATCTATATTGAAGCTGAGCCGTTCTCGGAGTTCGACTGGCTCGGTCGGGGCGTTCGGTTTGGCGAGGCCTGTCTATCCATCATCCGACCGATCAAACGTTGCAGGGCCACTTCTGTGAACCCCGAAACGGGCGATGTCGACATGAACACCCCTGCGCAGCTGAATCGCCACTTCGGACACATGTATTGCGGTGTGTACGCGCAGGTCGAGCGCGCAGGCACACTGTTTCCAGGCAATCATGTGGCCGCAACCGACGAGCGCTTCCCCGCCAAATTGAGGGTGGCAACCACTGTTCCGAAGGCTCCGCCGATGGTCTCCTGGCCTCGTCCCGCCAGGCTGGTTGAGGTGATCGAGGAAGCAGCTGGTATTCGCTCGCTGTGGCTGGAAGATCCACTCGCCTCGCTGGGTTCGCTTGAACAGATAAAGGCTGGCCAACACGTCGCTCTCCATGGACTTACCACTTCTGGTGTGTGGCGGCGCTATACGATCTCGGGACGGGATGGCGACCGCTTGAGGATTACCGTCAAGCGTGAAGCCGGCGCAGGGTCTCAAGCGATTCATGGGCTTGAGGTTGGGCGGCTGATAAGCATGAGCGGGCCATTCGGCCCAGAGACTCTGGATGTCGATAGCCCGGCCATTCTCGTCTTGAGCGCAGGTATCGGTATCACACCCACCATCACCAAGCTGGCAGCACTCGCAGACGGCGAGTATCAGAAACCTGTGAAGGTTGTGCACAGCGTTCGCTTCAGCCATGAACTGGCCCTCTGGGACGAAGTGGTAGCCATCACTTCACGACTGAGCCATTGCTCCACCTCATTGCATGTCACTCGAGACGCCGTTGGGGTGAAGAACGCCGCCACAAGCCGCCCGGACATCATTGAGCTGATTGCCGAAGCTGCGCGGATGAACGCCGCTATTCACGTCTGTGGCCCCGAACGATTCCAGGCAGAGGTATTGGCCGCTGCGACCGAGGCCGGCGTTGCAGAACACCTGTACATGGACAGTTTCGTTACCCCCGACAGCGCTGTAGAGATGCGAGCGATCCCGCAGAGCGGGCCATTCAATGTGACCTTCAAACGATCAGGGGTCTCGGCCAAGTGGCAGCCTCAGGACGGGCCCTTGTTGAGCTTCGCCGAGTCGAAAGGCCTGGTGATACCGGCCCACTGCCGCGCAGGGTTATGCCAGACGTGTGAGTGTGTTCTGGTGGAAGGTGACATCTTCTCCCTTGCCGAACCTTCTCGGGCCAGAAAGGGGCATGCGCTCTTGTGTGCTGCAGTCCCTGAGAGCGACGTGATCCTGGATTGTTGAAGGCCGCGACATCCGGATCAAACGTTCAAACACCGCCACCAGCAATGAGGGTTGAGTGATTCACAACAAGCGCGATGGGATCGAGCAGGCTTCATATCAGCAGACAAACAGAAAGGCCAGCTGGGCGCTGGCCTGTCCTACCTTCATCGCACGGAAATGCCGAAAGATTGAGTCACTGAAGCATGGCCGCGAATTCTGCTTTGTTTTTTTGGTAATACGCCTCGACCACTGCATCAACACCTTTGTCCCTCGCCTCATTCATCATGTTCTGCAGATCATCTTGCTTGAGTTTGTAGTGACGGAAGAAATTGGCGACTTTGGGATTCTCTTCAGCGAAACCTTTGCGGGCAACGACATGGATGTCCTCAGGCCCGCCGTAGATGCCTTTGGGGTCATCCAGGTAGCGTAGACCAGTCAGCTTGGCGAACATCCAGTGCGGGCTCCAGGCATTGATCGCCGACCACTCGCCACGTTTGGTTCTACGATCTGCTTCTGTGATCATGCCCGTCTCAGAAGAAGCTACGAGCTTCCACCCGTCGAGGCCATATTCCTTGATCGCCTGCTGCCCCAGCTTGTACTGGCCGTTGCCGACCTCCGAGGTCAGCAACTGACTGCCGAATTTTTCTTTCATACCGGGCTTGGCCAGATCGCTGATGCTTTTGATGTCATCCGACACGAGCGCCGGCACTGCAATACCCACCTTGCCCTGGTATTCGATGCCAAGATCGTCAACCTTGTCTTTGTACTTCTTCCAAAGTTCGCCGTGGGAGGTCGGAAGCCAGACCATTGGCACGATATCGATTTTGCCAGCCGAGAGCGCTTCAAACTGGATAGTGATGGCTGCCTGCTGCAGTTTCACTTCCTGGTTGGCCTCTTTTTCCAAGATGACCTTGGCAAGCTTCGCGGCAATCTCTGCGTCGGCCCAGTTAACCCAGCCGATCTTTACTGGCTCAGCTGCCTGAGCAAAAACGCTAATAGTGGCCAAAGCCAGTCCTGCAAGCCAGCCGCTGACTCCCCGTTGGTTTATGTGAAATCTCTGCATGGGTAACCCCTCATTTTTATCGTTCGATTTCTTATGGGCAGACAAAGCGCATCCGGATCGTGTGGTTCAGCGGGACGTGCTCTGAGAAGAGGTTACCGCTTGGGAATCAAGGCGTATAACGAGTTTTACGAGCGGCTAGTGATGAGGTGGGCTCATCGAAGACGAGGCCGATGAGCAGCGCCCGTTGCGCGTTTCGCACCAGGTTCACCCTCCGAATTATTCAGGTTAAACCTCGTACCTGACCTCTTTCGACGGAGGATGGCCTACGAGTGCCAGATAGCAACGGCTGAAGTGACTGGCCGAGACGAAACCACAGGCTAGCGCGACATCTACCATCTTCATCTTGGAGTTTTGAATAAGACGTTGGGCAGCCGAGACCCGCAGATGCAGGTAATGCTTCTGAGGTGTGGTGTTGAGTTCTTCCTTGAACAGTCGCTGGATTTGCCGAGTGGACAGGCCAACTGAAGCAGCGAGTTGAGTGGGCTCCAGAGGCTCCTCAAGGTTGGCCTCCATCAGCATCACGACATTTCGCACAGGGGAACTGATCGGCTGCTTTTCCAGCGGGACAACCTGGGAAAAGCGCGACTGGTCGTAATCCAGGAGCGCGACTACTCCATCTGCTAGAGCCTCGTCGAATGCCGCCGACAGCCACCTCACCATCATTTGAAACGCCCCAGCAGGAGTAGCTGCTGTGAGCCGGTCTCGATCACAGACCGCAATCTCTTGAGTCACGCTGGCATTTGGAGATTGCTCAGCCAAAGCAACTCGTTGCTCGGAATGTATCGCGCAACGGTATCCGTCCAACAAGCCCGATTTACCCAGATACCAAGCGCCATTCCAAATGCCACCCAAGGCGACGGGAAATCGTGCAAGCCGCTGCAGCAAACTGGCGAGCCAAGGAGAAACCATCCTGGGTGTGCGCAAACCACCGCAGACAATCATCAAATCCAAACTCGAGATTCGGATGTCTGTGAGGGGAGTATCAGGCCTGATGGGGATCGCGAGATCACTCATCACCTCAGACTCAGTTCGGCTGAAGATCTGCACTCTCACTGATCCTGGCCGGACGAGGTTTGCGGTGGCCAAGACGTCGAGCGATTGGGAAAAACAGGTTAACGAAAAATTTTCCAGCAAGAGAAAACCTATGTTGAAAGGTTTTCGATGCAGTCCGCTGGGCATTTCGGAGGCACGCTGTGATCTGCCAGCTGCAAGGGAAGCGTTACTCATGATCGGCCTTGAGAGTTTGAACTGGCATGGAACGGAGGGTAACGACCCTCCGTTCGCTCAGGCATCAACTGGTGACGATCAACGACGAGTCCTTTAGGCGATCCATCATGAGCTCGGTGTACCAATCAACGAATTGGCACACACCAATCTCGATCAACGGCGAGTATGGCCCTGGAGTGTAAGCGGGAGATGTCACTCCCACTTGGGCACCTTCGACCAGACGGCGGTCTTGATCATTGGTCGCCATCCACACCTTTGTGAGGCGCTCAATGTCGTAGTCGACCCCTTCCTGGGCGTCTTTCGGTACAAGCCATTTTGTGGTGACGACTGTCTCACCTGGGCCAATCGGCAGGACACGGAAGCTGAGCGCGTGGTCGCCCAAAAAATGGTTCCAAGTAGACGGATAGTTGAAGTACAGCAACGCTCCAACGTTATCCACGCCACTACGATCCAGCCGCCTCGCTACAGCAGGCTTTCCGTCCATGGTGTAGCTACTCGCGCCGTTCGTGAGCGGGATGCGGGTCATGCGAAACTGCCCCGCCGGATCCATGATCAAGCGACTGGCCAATCCACCCGCTTCACACGTATCCCAGTACGCCGCCAGTTCCGGATTCTCTGGCCCACCCACTCCCTGAACCGAAGGATCCTCGATGTAGGAGTTAAGCAGTTCCGGGTGCGTACCATCACAGTGGTAACACTCACGGTTGTTTTCGAAGACCAGCTTCCAATTGCCTTTTTCCACAAGGTTCGCTTCAAAGGCTACCTTGCAGTCCTCAAGGTAATGGGGGCCGATGAAAGGAGAAACAGCGCTTCTGAACTTCTCGAAGTCGGGAGCGGTTTTGGCTACACAGACGTAGATATAGCTGTGCACCACCTCGCAGTGAGCGGGTGTTAGCTCATGATCCGCTGGATTGAAATCAGGGCCCATGTTGCCTGCGTAAAGGAGCTTGCCATCCAGCTCAAAAGTCCATTTATGATAGGGACAAACAAGCTTTGCCACTTTGCCCTTTTCTTCGGTGCAAACCTTCGAGCCACGGTGCCTGCAGGCGTTGTGAAATGCACGGATGTTACCGTCCTTACCTCTTATAACAACTATAGGGTAGTCCCCGATTTGCAGCGTTAGGTACTGACCAGTTTTCTCAATCTCAAAAGTATGGCCAGCAAAGATCCATTCGCGATGCCAGATATTTTCAAGATCCTGACGATAAACTTCAGCGTCGGAATAAACGGCACCTGGAAGGCCGTGCTGTGCTTTTCTTTGTTTTAACAGGTCATATACCACGGTCTTAGCGTGCATCTTATTTTTGACTCCTAGCGTCAAGCATTCTGCAATAGGTGTAGCCGCCAGCACAGAGGACATTCAGAGCCTGTTTTTCACGTGCTTCTACACGCTGGATAAATCAGATACTCTGCCGCAGCGGATGCGTGACGCATCCTCCCGCCGTTCTGGGAACAGTGTAGGAGCAGCCTAAGAGCTTCTAGAACCGACATTTTCGATGAGCTACTGATGAGATCTCGTAATGGTTAAACCCACAGACCCCGATCAAAACCTCATCAAACTCCCGTCTTTGCGGGCAGTAAAAGCCTTCGTTGCAGCCGCCAGGTACCAGAATTTCACTCGTGCAGCGGAAGCCCTTTGCGTCACGCAGGGAGCTATCAGTCGCCAAATACGCGAGCTGGAAGACCACCTGGGCACAGAACTCTTCAAGCGAGCAGGGCGCGCCGTGGAGCTCACGGCCACAGGGTCGGTGTTCTACGACGTCGTCCAGCTTTCATTCACAAGTATCGGCCAGGTCGCCGAGCGAATTCGCAGCAATAGCAGCGCTAAGCACGTCGTAACGCTGTGCTGCTCTCACGCCTTCGCCAATTTCTGGCTGGCACCACGCCTCCCCGATTTTTTCGAGAAGCATCCGGAAATCGACCTCAACCTGGTGGTGACCCAAAACTTCCTTACAATGGAAAGCGGTGTCCATCCCGACATGATCATCTGCAAGCTGATGAAGAGCCACGATGGCTACCATAGCCAACCGCTTATGTGCGATGTGATCTATCCAGTCTGCACACCCCAATATCTCCAGGCCCATCCAGAGCTTCATTCAATTGAAGAGCTTCGTGATGCGGCGCTTCTCAACCTCAGCCCTTTCGGACGCTCCCAAGTGGCAGAGCATGTGGACTGGAACCTGTGGCTGGCATGCCACAACATCGACTTGAAAGGTCGTGCCAGCGACGCCCCGCACTTCTTCAACGCCAACGACTACAACCTATTGATTCAGCTAGCACTAAGTCATCAAGGCGTAGCGCTGGGCTGGCATTATCTGGTTGCCCCGCTGCTGGAGAAGGGGTTGCTCGTCAAACCCGTTGAAGAGCAGTTGGTGCATCAGGACACGCTGCACTATCTGAATTTCAACGAGGACAAAGCGCGCGATTCGAGCTGCTGCACCCTGCGGGACTGGCTTCTTCACCAATTCAGCCATGAAATGGGCATCAGGAAACCATGAGCCCAGCTCATCAGTAGACTCGCATAAAAGTCGTTTTTTAGATTTCTCTGCCCCCCTTATCCTTCACCTCGACAGCTGAGAAGCACTCGTCGGGGTGACTCAAAGCATCTTTCTTTCGCCATGCGGAGAATCCCCTTCTATATAAGGACTGGGGACACAACAATAAAATTTCGCGTGCTGCATCCGTATCAAAAGCATTTAGTTTTTTGATATCAGCTTCGATCTTTATTGTTCCACTGCCAACTTATTCAGCTCTGTAGCTGCGTGCGGCCTATTACGCCCAAACGTCCAGCATGCAATGTATTTGATTGGGAAAATATTATGACGCAACTCAAGACGCATGAAGAATATCTCGCTATTGCCAAGGCTATTGTTTTCCCGGCTAAGGCATTGATTAACGGTGAAGAGCGTTTGGCAGTTTCGGGGGCTACTTTCACCACGGTTAATCCTGCCAATGGTGAAGTGTTGGCAGAAATCGCCGCGTGCTCCGCTGAGGACGTGAATAGTGCCGTGGTCGCAGCTCGCGAGGCCTTCGATGATGGCCGCTGGTCAAAGTTGCACCCTTCAGCTCGCAAGCAAGCACTGCTGAAGCTCGCGAGCCTTATCGAGGCTAACTCAGCAGAGCTGGCTGTGATGGAGAGCCTTGATAGCGGGAAGACCATCTTCGACTGCGTCACTGTCGACGTCCCTGAAACCATCAATTGCCTGAAATGGCATGCCGAATCCGCCGACAAAATTTACGACCAGGTTTCTCCGGCTTCTGACGCGCATATGGCCTTGGTGATTCGAGAGCCAGCCGGTGTCGTCGGCTTGGTGCTGCCGTGGAACTTCCCGCTTCTGATGCTCGCCTGGAAGATCGGCCCAGCACTGGCTGCGGGATGCACGCTGGTGGTCAAGCCTGCCGAAGAAACGTCCTTGACCGCTCTGCGAGTCGCGCAACTGGCGGTCGAGGCTGGCATTCCAGCCGGCGTCTTCAACGTCGTTACCGGGGGCGGCGCAGAGGTCGGAGAGCCCATTGGCCGCCACCCTGATATCGATGTCGTTTCCTTCACCGGCTCGACAGAAACGGGTCGTCGCTTCCTGAAGTACTCCTCGGAGAGCAACCTCAAAGAAGTCACCTTGGAAATGGGTGGAAAAAACCCCTGCATCGTTCTGGATGACATCAGCGATTTCCAAGGCGTGGCCTCACACATCGTCAACGGCTCCTTCTGGAACATGGGCGAGAACTGCTCCGCGATCTCAAGGCTGATCGTGCATGAAGCCGTCAAAGCACCTCTGCTGGAGGAGATCTACAAGCTGGCGAGCGAATGGCACGTCGGTGAACCACTGGATCCCCAACACCGTATCGGCCCACTTGTATCGACTGAGCACTTCAGCAAAGTCAGTTCTTACCTCGGTAACGGCGACAAAGTGCTGTACGGCGGCGAGACCAGCAAAGGTCGCTACGTGCATCCCACCATCATTGAAGTTACGAGCAACGACGCTCGGCCAGCCAAGGAAGAAATCTTTGGCCCTGTACTCAGCGTAATCACAGTCAGCAGCCTGAAAGAGGCTGTGGCCATCGCCAACGATACCGAGTACGGACTCGCGGCATCTGTCTTCACCGACAACGCGAAACGCGCTGTACGTGCTGCACGAGCGCTCCGGGCTGGGACGGTCACTGTTAACTCTTTCGGCGAAGGTGACATCACCACCCCGTTCGGCGGCTTCAAGCAGTCAGGCTTCGGTGGCCGAGACAACTCGATCCACGCTCACGATCAGTACACCCAACTGAAAACAATCTGGCTGGATCTGTCCGGCGACGAAGAAGAGGTTTGATTCAATGTCCGCATTCGCTTTCTCCGGCATCAACCTGGCAATCACTACTCCGTTCGACGCGCAGGGGAAGATTGACTACGCCCGTTTCGAGGCGTTGATCGAGCGTTATATCGCTGCAGGTGTGAATGGCTTTGTACTCAGCTCGGGTACCGGCATGCATGTTTACCTGAGCAAGGAAGAATCGAAGGAATTGGTGTCAGTCGGCGCCAAAGCGATTGGCGGTCGGGCTCGTGTGATCGTTCAAACTTCCGCTCTTCTGGCGGATGAGGTCATCGAGCGTACTCGCCATGCTGCTGAACATGGGGCTGACGGCGTGATGGTGCTGCCGCCCTTTTTCGAAGGGCCGACAGACGATCAAGACATCATCAACTTCTATTCGACTGTGTCTGAGGCCGGTTTGCCGATCATTGGCTACAACGTCCCTCAAGCCGTCGGGATCGAGGTCACGCCTGCACTGTTTGAACAACTGAGCAAGATCCCGAACTTTGCGTCGGTTAAAGACAGCAGCGGCGATCTCGCGGCGCAAGCATCGTTGATCCGTACCGGCCTGCCGACCATGAACGGTGCAGACCCTCTGGTTCCCTACGCACTGTTTGCCGGCGCCGCTGGCCTGATCTGGGGCGGCGCGAATATGGCCCCCAAAGCCTGCGTTGCTGTAGTCAAGGCTGCTCAGCAACAGGATTGGGCACGCGCTCGTGAAATCTGGCGCGCACTGGAGCCGGTCATGTCGCTCATCTGGCAAGGCGACTACGTGCAATCCGTTTACGCGGGTGCAGAGATCGCAGGCTACGGCGCAGGCGCACCTCGCCGTCCACTGTCTCGACTGAGCCAGGACAAGCTCGGCGCACTCAAGGCTGCTCTGGAGCCACTGATCGCGTTCGAGTCAGACCTCGCCTGACGAGATGGAGAGCACTCATGTACGTCGCTAAGAAATTTCCCAAAAACAATAGCCTGTCTGCATGGGTCGCCCTGCTGCCTCGCCGCACCCCAAAACCAGCGCTAGCCGGCGCCGAGACAGTAGATGTCGCTGTAATTGGCGCAGGCTTTGCCGGCCTGTCTGCAGCCAGACGCTTGTCGCAATTGGACAGCAACTTGAAGGTTGCAGTGCTGGAAGCTGGTCTCGTGGGTGAAGGTGCCACTGGACGAAACTCAGGTTTCATCATTGACCTACCTCATGAAGTCAGCTCGGAGGACTTCGGTGATACTTCGACCGAGCGTGCCAAGCGCGACATCACCCTCTACCGCTCCGCAATAAGCCTCGCCACTGACATGGCCCAAGAGCTCGGCTGGGGTCGAGAGGTTCTTGATCCCTGTGGACGATACAGCGTGGCGATCAGCGAAAAAGGTGATGCGCACATCAAGACCTACGCTAAGCAACTCGCAGGCTTGGGTGAGGCTCACGAAATTCTTGATGCCAACGGTATCTTCGCGGTGACCGGCAGCAAAATTTACACCTCTGGCCTCTACATGCCTGGGACTGTGATGGTGCAGCCCGCCGCCTATATCCGGGCAGTAGCCGACAGTCTGAAAGCTCCAGTCAAGCTGTATGAAAACTCGCCTGTACTTTCTTTTGAGAAGCAGTCGGGTGGCTGGCTGCTGAAAACCAAAACAGGTTCGGTATCTGCCAAACGGATCATCCTCGCAACCAATGGGCACGCTCAGAGCTTCGGATTGTTCCCGAACCAGTTGCTGCATGTTTTCACCTATGCATCGATGACCGAGCCTTTCGATCCGAAGCGGTTGAGTGGTAAACGCGATTGGGCTGCTACCCCGGCACTGCCAATGGGCACGACGGTTAGGCGGGTCAGCGGCGAAGATGGAGATCGGCTGTTGATCCGTTCGCGATACTCCTACCACGCAGGCTTGGAAATCAGCGACGGTGATGTTCAAAGCGCCGGGCGAGTGCACGACGGAAAATTTGCAGACCGCTTTCCAGGCCTTGCCGGCGTGAGGATGCAGTACCGCTGGGGTGGGCCGATGGCGCTTACCTGGAACAGCGTCCCACTGTTTGGCGAGATCGAGCCAGGTCTGTTTTCCGCATGTGCCTGCAACGGCCTGGGCGCATCCAAATCAAGTGCCGCAGGCATCGCTGCCGCAGAGGCCGCAATGAATCAGAAGTCGGTGTTAGTCGACATTCTTTCCAAGTATGACGCACCCAAAAAGCTCCCGCCGCAGCCATTTCTCAGTATGGGTGCCAAAGCCGATCTGAAGCTACGTGAGTGGCGCGCTGGACGAGAGTGATTCGAAATTAAATAGCCTGCCAATCAGTCGTTAAAAGTTTTCAGCAACATCGCTTTAGCGGTAACAACCATAACAACACCCGCTGCGTGCCTGACAGGGCATCAACTTACCTTCGCTGAGGAAAAACTATGAAGACAATCTGGAAAGCGTTTATTGCTCTTGTGATGATGGCCGCCATCATCCTACCGCTGCAGGCAGAAGAAAAATCGATCACGATGGGGACTATGGCATGGGAAGACATGTCTCCTATGGCATTGATAACAAAAAAAGCACTTGAAGATCAGGGCTTCACTGTAAAACTCACTGAATTTTCCGAGTGGGGTATTGCTTATGCCGCTTTGACCAAGGGTGATATTCAGCTGTTGGTATCCCAGGTTAACTATCTGGCTCAAGACTACTGGAACAAAAGCAAGAACAAGCTTGAGCGAATTTCCCCTGTATCGGACGGCCTATACCAAGGTATTGCTGTACCCAAATACGTCACTGCCAACACAATTGAAGAGCTTAATGCCAACGCTGACAAATTCGGCGGAAAGATCATCGGCATCGAGCCAGGCTCAGGCCTGATGCGTGACGCTACCAAAGCTGTGAAGGACTACGATCTGAAGCTGCAGTTGATCGAGGGTAGCTCGGCGGCTATGACGGCTGCGCTGAAGTCGGCGATTGACCGCAAGGAATGGATTGCCGTTACGCTCTGGGATCCGTCTTGGATGTCGATGAAGTTTGATGTCAAATACCTGACCGACTCCAAAGGTGTATTTCCACCTTCGCAATCCTACTACTGGATCGCACAGAAAGGATTCTCGGAAAAAAACCCTCAAGCTCGTGAGGCTGTAGCCAGCATCTTTATTCCAATTGCAGATATTCGCGCTATCAATGGCGACATACGTGACGGAAAATCTGTAAATGAGTCTGTAGATGCATGGGTCGCTAAAAATAAAGACCTGATGGCGCGCTGGGAAAACAACAAGAAAAATTGATTCAGCCAGATTGGCATTTATCAAGCTGCCGAACATTCAATGAGCCTGGCTTTATAAAGCTTCAATGGGATTGCTATGACTACTCCAAATTCAAACGTGAACGAAGTGCTGGTGAGCTGTCAGTCAGTATGGAAAATATTCGGCGATAACTCCTCTGCCGCAATGAAAGCAGTCGTCGAAAAAGGCCATAGTAAGAAGCAGATTCTCCAGGACTACAGTTGCGTTGTAGGTGTGTCGGACGTAAACCTTGAGGTTCGCCGTGGTGAGATCTTTTGCATCATGGGATTGTCTGGCAGCGGTAAATCAACGCTGATTCGGCTATTGAACAAACTCATCACTCCGAGCTCCGGCAAGGTCATGGTCAAAGGACGTGACCTCTCAAGCCTCAACGCGAAGGACTTGCGAACCGTCCGAGCTCGGGACATCGGAATGGTGTTCCAGAGCGTTGCGCTCTTACCCAACCGCACAGTCTTGGAGAACACCGCATTTGGTCTGGAAGTACAAGGTGTGCCGAAATCTGAGCGGCTCAAAACTGCTCAGGAAGCGTTAGCCAAGGTCGGCCTGAGTGAGTGGGTTCATCGCTATCCAAGCGAGCTCTCTGGGGGGATGCAACAGCGCGTCGGCCTGGCTCGCGCGCTTGCCGCAGACCCAGAAGTGATCCTCATGGACGAGCCGTTCAGTGCGCTCGATCCGCTGATTCGCCGACAACTCCAGGATGAATTCCGACAGCTAACCAAAGAGCTGGGCAAGTCAGCAGTCTTCATCACCCATGACCTGGAGGAAGCCATCAGAATCGGTGATCGCATCGCGATCATGAAGGACGGTGTGATCATTCAGGTAGGTACGGCAGAAGAGATCGTGCTCAACCCAGCGGACGACTACGTGGAAGAGTTCGTCGCGGGCATTTCGCGGTTGCATCTGATCAAGGCTCACTCTGTGATGACCCCAGTGCAAACTTTTGTGGCCGGCAACTCCGGACTCGACCTTTCGAAGCTCGCAAAGGCCTCACCGGATGCTGATATCAATCAGCTCATTGAACTCGCCATGAAATCGAACAGAGATGCTGTTGCAGTGGCTGACAACGGCACGGTAATAGGCGTGATTACGTTGCGAGACCTGCTCCGTGGCGTACAGGGGATCCCCAACGAGTTTCTCTCTCCTTTGGCATCCCAGTTGGAGACAGCGGTATGAACACGCCAGACTTTTCCGAAGGCTTCGACGGAGCCGTAAACACGGCTCTTGAATGGCTTTCAGACCAAGGCTCGTTTGTCTTCGACGCGATCAATGAGTGGCTGACCGGAATCTATAAAGCCATCTTGTGGTGCGTTGCAACGCCTCCGCACTATGCGCTGATTGTCGTACTGGCAGCCATGGGATGGAAGATGGTCGGAACGAGGTTCGCAGTGGCTACAGCTGTTGCGCTCGCATTCACGGACTTCATGGGGCTATGGCCAGAAACGGTCAGCACACTCGCGTTGGTGATGAGCTCAACGGTGTTGGCGCTCATAGTCGCAATACCACTCGGGGTCGTTGCAGGTCTGACACCTTCATTTGATCGGGTGGTCGATCCGTTTCTTGATCTGCTTCAAACGATGCCACCTTATATCTACCTCTTGCCGGCGATTGCGCTTCTGGGATATGGGCCTTCGACCGCGCTGTTGGCGACGTTCATCGTCGCGCTGCCACCCGCTATGCGCCTCACATCATTGGGTATTCGGATGACTCCGAAAGAGTTCATTGAGCTAGGTGACGCGAGCGGCGTAAGCGCAATGCAGATGTTTTTCAAGATCCGTTTGCCTTTCGCATTGCCCAGCATCATGGCGGGCATCAACCAAAGCCTGATGATGGCATTTGGGATGGTCGTTATCGCCGGCATCGTCGGATCGGGTGGGCTAGGCGAAGCGATCTACGGCGCCATACGAACGCTGGACATCGCCAAATCGATCAATGCATCCATCGCCATCGTAGTGCTTACGCTGATTTTGGATCGATTGGCGCAAGCGATGGCCAAGACACGCACAGGTACAGCCCAATGACTCTGCAATTCTCCCCTGGTCAGTATTTAGCGCCGGCTGTGGACTGGCTTAACACCCATTTGCATGGCTTTTTCAACGCGATCAGCGTCGCCGTTGGGTTTCTGCTCAGTTGGGTGGAGAAGGCGTTGTTAGCCCCACCCCCCTATTTGTTCATCGCTATAGTCGTGGCGGTGGCGGTGATCTGGATCAACAAAAAGGTCGCAGTTTTCGCGCTTGCGATGTTGGCGTTCTGCCTGTGCTCCGGGCTATGGGTTGCGTCCATGCAGACCATCGCGCTGGTGTGCGTGGCAGTGCTGATTTCTGTTTCGATTGCCTTCCCCCTGGGAGTCCTCGCTGCCCGCGTGAAAAAGGTTGATGACGTCATTCTTCCGATCCTCAACATCATGCAAACAGTGCCACCGTGGGTCTACCTGATTCCTGCTGTGATGCTGTTCAGCCTCGGGCGGGTTCCGGCGATCATCGCCACCATTGTGTACGGCATTCCTCCGATGCTCAGGCTCACGTCATTAGCATTCAAGCAATTACCGAAAGACTTGCTAGAGCTGGGCCAGGCTTCTGGCGCGTCTCCTCGGGATATCATGTTCAAAATCGAGCTGCCGACTGCCGCACCCACGCTATTGGTTGGTTTGAACCAATGCATTCTCATGTCATTGGCCATGGTTGTACTGGCAGGTCTGGTAGGTGCCGGTGGCCTCGGAGCGGAGGTAACACGAGGGTTGTCTCGGATGGAGATGGGGCTGGGGCTGCGTGCAGGCCTTGCCATTGTTGCCATCGCATTGTTGCTGGATCGACTGTCTCGCGGCGTTGTTCAGCGGCACTCTTCGAAAAAGTTGGCCTGAAATCAATTTTTCCCAGGTCCATAGAAACACGTGTGGCGCCCTTGCGAGGTCGCCACCGGGTGCACGCTGAACGGAAACTGACTTCGGATCCCACCACTCGGCTGAGTAAGGTCAATAGCCCCAGCTAACGGGCGTTTCAAGGCTGGCCCCAAAGATATTAGATACCCGTTGCCTGCAAAATGGGTTGGCCTGGATGAAGGCGCGGGTCAGGGCGTATCACTGGAGGACCGGAACGCATCGCTTGGCCACAAGAGCGGCAGCGTCACCCGTCACTGTTCTACCGCAGAGCCTGGACGATTGATTGAGGAAGCGAACAAGGTGCCAGCCACGGATTCGCGAGGACCGGCACTGACGATCTTGAAGAGGAAAACGGGATGCCCCCCCGCAAAAGTCCCCACGCATGAAAAAGCCCAACCTGAAAAGATTGGGCCAAATCATTGAAATATATGGTCGGGACGGAGTGATTCGAACACTCGACCCCTAGCACCCCATGCTAGTGCGCTACCGGACTGCGCTACGCCCCGACTAGGCGTGTATCTGTTTCGCTTCTTGTGAAAGCGTTGAGGAATATACCCTAAGCTTTTGAAACATGGAAGTATTTTGATGAAGCTGCATCAGTTGCGCAGCACCACCAGCACATCTTCCAGTTCGGCAATCATCTGCCGAATCAGCTGCTTGTACTGCAGGGAATCATCCTTGACCTCATCACTGGAAAGTCGCAGACGCGCCCCGCCGATGGTGAAGCCCTGATCGTAGAGGAGCGCGCGGATCTGCCGGATCATCAGCACGTCCTGGCGCTGATAATACCGGCGATTCCCGCGGCGCTTGACCGGGTTGAGCTGAGGAAATTCCTGTTCCCAGTAGCGCAAAACGTGCGGTTTTACCGCGCAGAGCTCACTGACCTCACCAATGGTGAAGTAGCGTTTGCCGGGAATGGGCGGTAGCTCGTCGTTATGACTTGGTTCCAGCATAAGCCTCAACTCGGGCCTTCAGTTTCTGCCCTGGGCGAAAGGTGACCACACGGCGAGCCGTAATCGGAATTTCTTCCCCTGTCTTGGGATTTCGACCCGGTCGCTGGCGTTTATCTCGCAGGTCGAAATTGCCGAATCCGGACAATTTGACCTGCTCGTTATCCTCCAGAGCGTGCCTGATCTCCTCAAAGAACAGCTCAACCAGTTCCTTGGCTTCTCGTTTATTCAGGCCTAGCTCTTCGTACAGACGTTCGGCCATCTCAGCTTTCGTCAGAGCCCCCATACGCTACTTCCTTAACGTGGCGTTTAACCTTTCCTCGAGCGAGGTGAGAATTTGCTGCGTCGAAGCATTTACCTCATCGTCAGTAAGAGTGCGCGATGGATGTTGCCAGGTCAAGCCAACGGCAAGGCTTTTTCTATGCGGATCAATGCCTTTACCCTGATAAACATCAAACAGGCTGAGGTCTGTGAGCCATTGCCCTGCATTTTCACGAATTACATCCATCACGGCAGTGGCCGCAACCTCGCGATCGGCCAGCAGCGCCAGGTCGCGACGCACTTCAGGGAAGCGCGACAATTCGTGGAATTTCGGCAGACGCCCTTCCACCACTTCCGCCAGCACCAGCTCGAACACGAACACCGAACGGTCCAGACCCAGGGTCTTGGCCAGCTCCGGATGCAGTGCGCCGATGTAACCGACTTCGCGGCCATCGCGCTCGATGCGGGCCGTCTGGCCAGGGTGCAGCGCAGGATGCTTGCCCGGTACGAAACGGAAATCATCCAGCGCTCCGGCGAAGCCCAGTACTGCCTCGACGTCGGCCTTGACGTCGAAGAAGTCCACGGCGTCGCGGCCCTGTGCCCAACCTTCCGGCAGACGGCTGCCGCAGATCACACCTGCCAGCATAGGCTGTTGTTGCAAACCTTCCAGTTGCCCCACGAAACGCAGGCCACTTTCGAACAGGCGCACGCGGTCCTGCTGGCGGTTGAGGTTGTGCTGCAGCGCCTTGACCAGGCCCGGCCACAAGGACGAGCGCATGGCCGCCATGTCTGCCGAGATCGGGTTGGCCAGCAGCAGAGGCTCGACGCCCGGGCTGAACAGCTCGAACCACTTCTGGTCGATGAAACTGTAAGTAATTGCTTCCTGATAGCCGCGAGCGACCAGCAGACGACGCAGCGCAGGCAGATCACCTTTCGCTTCGGCACGGGCTTGCGGCGCCAGACGCGCCTGCGGATAACGAACCGGCAGGCGGTTGTAGCCGTACAGACGGGCCAGTTCTTCGATCAGGTCGACTTCCAGGGAAATGTCGAAGCGATGGCTTGGCACTTCGACGCGCCACTCACCCGCCGCTTGCGCGGACACCGCAAGGCCCAGACCGGCCAGCAGGCGCTCGACCTCGGACGCTTCCATCTTCATGCCGAGCATTTGCTCGATGCGCTCGGCGCGCAGGGTGACCGGCGCAATTGAAGGCAGGTGCTGCTCGCTGACGGTTTCGATGACCGGGCCGGCTTCGCCGCCGGTGATTTCCAGCAGCAGGCCAGTGGCGCGCTCTATGGCTTCACGGGCCAGTTGCCAGTCCACGCCACGCTCGTAGCGGTGCGAGGCGTCGGTGTGCAGGCCGTAGGAACGGGCCTTGCCGGCGACCGCGATCTGGTCGAAGAAAGCGCTTTCCAGGAAGATGTCGCGGGTGCTCGCGGTGTTGACGCCGCTGTGCTCGCCACCCATGACACCGGCAATCGCCAGTGCGCGTTGATGGTCGGCAATGACCAGAGTGTCGGCGCGCAGGCTGACTTCCTGGCCGTCCAGCAGCACCAGTTTCTCGCCTTCTTCTGCCATGCGCACACGAATGCCGCCGTTGATTTCGGCGAGGTCGAAAGCGTGCAGCGGCTGGCCCAGTTCGAGCATCACGTAGTTGGTGATGTCGACGGCGGAGTCAATGCTGCGCACTTCGGAGCGACGCAGGCGCTCGACCATCCACAGCGGGGTCGGGCGCGACAGGTCGACGTTGCGAATGACACGACCCAGGTAACGCGGGCAGGCAGCTGGCGCCAGCACTTCGACCGGGCGCACTTCGTCGTGGACCGCAGGGACCGCCGCCACTTGCGGGCGAGTCACCTTGGCGTCGTACAGGGCGCCGACTTCACGGGCCAGGCCCGCAACCGACAGGCAGTCGCCACGGTTGGGCGTCAGATCGACCTCGATACTGACATCGTCCAGCTCAAGCCAGGCGCGGAAATCCTCACCAACCGGTGCGTCGGCAGGCAGCTCCATCAAGCCATCGTTACCCTCGCCCACTTGCAGCTCGGCCTGAGAGCAGAGCATGCCGTTGGACTCGATGCCGCGCAGCTTGGCCTTCTTGATCTTGAAGTCGCCCGGCAGCTCGGCGCCGATCATGGCGAACGGAATCTTCAGGCCCGGGCGCACGTTTGGCGCGCCGCAGACCACCTGGAAGGTTTCCGAACCGTTGCTGACCTGGCAGACCCGCAGCTTGTCGGCATCCGGGTGCTGTTCGGTGCTCAGGACTTCGCCGACCACCACGCCGCTGAAGACGCCGGCAGCCGGGGTGACGCTATCGACCTCAAGGCCGGCCATCGACAGACGAGCCACCAGCTCGTCGCGGGAAACTTGCGGGCTGACCCAGCCACGCAACCATTGTTCGCTGAATTTCATGCTGTTCTCCTAATGATTTGACGTGGGTGAGCCCTAGCGGAATTGCGCCAGGAACCTCAGGTCGTTGTCGAAGAACAGGCGCAAGTCATTGACGCCATAACGCAGCATGGCCAGACGCTCGGCCCCCATGCCGAAGGCAAAGCCCTGGAACTCTTCAGGGTCGATGCCGGACATGCGCAGCACGTTCGGGTGCACCATGCCGCAACCCATGACTTCCAGCCAGCCGGTCTGTTTGCAGACACGGCAGCCCTTGCCGCTGCACATCACGCATTCCATGTCCACTTCGGCCGAAGGCTCGGTGAACGGGAAGTAGGACGGGCGGAAACGCACCGCGAGTTCTTTTTCGAAGAACACGCGCAGGAACTCCTCGATGGTGCCCTTCAGGTCGGCGAAGTTGATATCGCGGTCGACCAGCAGGCCTTCGACCTGGTGGAACATCGGGGAGTGAGTGATATCGGAGTCGCTGCGATACACACGGCCTGGGCAGACGATGCGGATCGGCGGCTTGTTCGCTTCCATGGTGCGGACCTGTACCGGCGAGGTGTGGGTGCGCAGCAGCATGTTGGCGTTGAAATAGAAGGTGTCGTGCATCGACCGGGCCGGGTGGTGGCCTGGGATGTTGAGCGCCTCGAAGTTGTGATAGTCGTCTTCGACCTCGGGGCCTTCGGCGATGCCGTAGCCGATGTGGGTGAAGAACTGTTCGATACGTTCCAGAGTCCGGGTGACCGGGTGCAGACCGCCAGTGGTCTGTCCGCGGCCAGGCAGGGTCACGTCAATCGACTCGGCGGCGAGTTTGGCGGCAAGATCCGCTTCCTCGAACGACGCCTTGCGCGCATTGAGAACCTCTGTGACACGCTCCTTGGCAACGTTGATCAGGGCGCCGACCTGCGGGCGCTCTTCAGGCGGCAGGTTGCCCAGGGTCTTCATCACCTGAGTCAATTCGCCTTTCTTGCCGAGGTAGTGGACCCGGATTTGCTCCAGGGCATTGATATCTTCGGCGCTTTGCACAGCCTCAAGTGCTTGAGAGACCAGCGCGTCCAGGTTTTCCATGTACAGACTCCAGATACGAAATAGGGGAAGAGCTTACAAGGCTCTTCCCCTATCCATGACGTTTAACACCGAACCCCGAAGGGTCCGGTGATTGCCGGGGACTTAGGCCAGCGAGGCTTTAGCTTTCTCGACAATCGCAGCAAACGCCGCTTTTTCGTTCACTGCCAGATCAGCCAGAACCTTACGGTCGATTTCGATCGACGCTTTTTTCAGGCCAGCGATCAGACGGCTGTAGGACAGGCCGTTGATGCGAGCACCAGCGTTGATACGAGCGATCCACAGAGCGCGGAACTGACGTTTTTTCTGACGACGGTCGCGGTAGGCGTATTGGCCTGCCTTGATTACCGCTTGCTTGGCAACGCGGAACACGCGGGAGCGTGCGCCGTAGTAGCCTTTAGCAAGTTTCAGAATTTTTTTGTGACGCTTACGGGCAATGACGCCACGCTTTACACGAGCCATGAGTAACTTCCTCTATCTTTGATCAAAATTAACGAAGGCGCAGCATGCGCTCGACTTTTGCCACGTCAGATGCGTGCAGCAGGCTGCTACCGCGCAGTTGACGCTTACGCTTGGTCGACATTTTGGTCAGGATGTGGCTCTTGAAAGCGTGCTTGTGCTTGATGCCATTCGCGGTTTTCAGAAACCGCTTAGCTGCACCACTTTTGGTTTTCATCTTTGGCATGTTCGGATACTCCGCATTCAGTTGATAAACATAACCGCAAGGCCTGCCGTGCCCTGGAGGTTATTTCTTTCTTTTCGGGGCGATGACCATGATCAGCTGGCGTCCTTCCATCTTAGGATGCTGTTCGACCGAGCCGTATTCAGTCAGGTCAGCCTCGACCCGCTTCAACAACTCCATCCCCAGCTCCTGGTGGGCCATCTCACGACCGCGAAATCTCAAGGAAATCTTGGCCCTGTCCCCGTCACTCAGGAAACGTACCAGGTTGCGTAGTTTTACCTGGTAATCCCCTTCCTCCGTCCCTGGACGAAACTTGATTTCTTTAATCTGAATCTGCTTCTGGTTCTTCTTCGCTTCGCTGGCCTGCTTCTTCTTCTCGAAGAGGTGCTTGCCGTAGTCCATCACCTTACAGACAGGTGGCTGGGCGTCTGCGGAGATTTCCACCAGATCCAACTTCGCTTCTTCAGCTATACGAAGCGCTTCATCAATCGAGACGATGCCAATCTGCTCGCCGTCAGCGCCAATTAACCGAACCTCGCGTGCCGAGATATTCTCGTTGATCGGGGCCTTCGGTGCAGCTCGTTTATCTTGTCTCATTTCACGCTTAATAATAATTACTCCAAATCTTGGCGACCACGCCGGGAAACCGCTTGCGCGAGCAGCGCCGAGAACTGGGCGACCGGCATGGAGCCAAGGTCTGCGCCTTCACGGGTACGCACAGCGACAGTTTGCGTCTCAACCTCCCGATCCCCGATGACGAGGAGATAAGGAACCTTGAGCAAAGTATGCTCGCGGATTTTAAAGCCAATTTTTTCATTTCTCAAGTCAGACTTGGCACGGAACCCGCTTTCATTGAGATTTTTTTCGACCTCGAGGGCGAAGTCGGCCTGCTTGTCGGTGATGTTCATGATCACCGCCTGAGTCGGCGCCAGCCAGGCAGGGAAAACGCCGGCATAGTGCTCGATCAGCATGCCGATGAAGCGTTCGAACGAACCGAGGATCGCGCGGTGCAGCATGACCGGGCGCTTGCGGTTGTTATCTTCGGCCACGTAGCTGGCGTCCAGGCGCTCCGGCAGGTTCGGGTCGTACTGCAGGGTGCCGCACTGCCAGTTACGGCCCAGGCAGTCGCGCAGAGTGAACTCGATCTTCGGACCGTAGAACGCGCCCTCGCCCGGCTGGTATTCCCACTCCAGGCCCGAGTCATTCAGTGCGTCAGCCAATGCACCTTCAGCGCGATCCCACAGTTCTTCGGAACCGACACGCTTGGCCGGACGAGTGGACAGCTTCATAGCGATATCGGAGAAGCCGAAGTCCTTGTAGACGTCCAGGGTGAGTTTGATGAAGTCGGCCGCTTCTTTCTTCACCTGATCTTCGGTGCAGAAGATGTGCGCGTCGTCCTGCACGAAGCCACGCACGCGCATGATGCCGTGCAAGGCACCCGACGGCTCGTTGCGGTGGCAGGCACCGAACTCGGCCAGACGCAGCGGCAGGTCGCGGTAGGACTTCAGGCCCTGGTTGAACACCTGCACGTGGCACGGGCAGTTCATCGGCTTGACGGCGTAGTCGCGGCTTTCCGACGAAGTGGTGAACATGTTCTCGGCGTAGTTGGTCCAGTGGCCGGAACGTTCCCAGAGAATACGGTCGACCACTTGCGGGGTCTTGATTTCCTGGTAGCCGTTCTCGCGCTGCACCTTGCGCATGTACTGCTCGAGCACCTGATAAACGGTCCAGCCATTGGCGTGCCAGAAGACCATGCCCGGCGCTTCTTCCTGCAGGTGGAACAGGTCGAGCTGCTTGCCGATCTTGCGGTGATCGCGCTTCTCGGCTTCTTCGATGCGCTGGATGTAGGCCGCCAGTTGCTTCTTGTCAGCCCAGGCGGTGCCGTAGACACGCTGTAGCTGCTCGTTCTTCGCGTCGCCGCGCCAGTAGGCGCCAGACAGTTTGGTCAGCTTGAACGACTTGAGGAAACGGGTGTTCGGCACGTGCGGACCGCGGCACATGTCGACGTATTCTTCGTGGTAGTACAGGCCCATGGCCTTCTCGTCCGGCATGTCCTCGACCAGGCGCAGCTTGTAGTCTTCGCCACGGGCCTTGAACACTTCGATCACTTCAGCGCGCGGAGTGACCTTCTTGATGACGTCGTAATCTTTCTCGATCAGCTGCTGCATGCGCTGCTCGATCGCCGCCAGGTCATCCGGCGTGAACGGGCGCTCGTAGGCGATATCGTAGTAGAAGCCGTCCTCGATCACCGGACCGATGACCATCTTCGCGGTCGGGTACAGCTGCTTGACTGCGTGGCCCACCAGGTGCGCGCAGGAGTGGCGGATGATTTCCACGCCTTCCTGATCTTTCGAGGTGATGATCTGCAGGGTCGCGTCGGCGTCGATGACGTCACTGGCGTCGACCAGTTGGCCATTGACCTTGCCGGCAAGGGTTGCCTTGGCCAGGCCTGCGCCAATGGATGCGGCGATCTCGGCTACGGAAACCGGGTGATCGAAAGAACGTTGACTGCCGTCGGGAAGAGTAATGGTTGGCATGGCGCCTCCTCTCCTAGTGGTGACCCCTACCAAAGGTCACGTGGGTTGGGATAGAGCCAGTACGCGATTCGGTGGTGTACCTGCCTCACAGTGGCAGGAGCCCGAGGGCCAACCGTTTGACCGAACCAGAGTGACTGGAATGTACGAAATCGAAATCTGTTGCCCAGGCACGAACCTGGCTGCGCAAGCCGCTAGAACTCTGCAGGACGCGCATCCTAGCACAGCCAGCCCGCTTGGCGACGGTAAAGGGAGCGCTCTGGATCAATAATCTTTTCTGCAAATGCTGTGAGAAAACGCCGATCACTGAACTGGGACGATTCCTTGTCGTCAGATTTACCGAGGCCCGTTAAAGACTTGCGCCAACGCAGGTCCCACCGACAAAAGGAATCAACCATGAAGCTTCTACGTGTTGCCGCCCTCCTCGCCCCAATCGCCCTGGCGCTGCCGCTCAGCGCTCACGCTGCCATGGACGCCAAGACCAGGGCCACCTACATGAGCGAATGCACGGCCGCGGCCACCCAGAACAATCAGGGAATGAACGCTGCCGCCGTCAAGGCCCATTGCGAGTGCGGCGCCCAGCAGATCGACAAGAACTTCTCGGACAAGGAGATCGCTTCGCTGAATGACAAAACGACGCCTCCTACTACCGAAATGACCTCTCGCCTGCAAAATGCGGTGGCGCAAAACTGCCTGAAGGGCAAAAAATAAAAAATTTACACTGCGCTACACATACGCTCCCCGTGGCGCACTGAAAATTTTCCAGCAAAATGCTGAAGCCCGCGATATTCGCGGGCTTCAGACGTTTCAGAAGAGCGCCGAACACAATCTGATTCGGCCAGAAACAGGGCAAGGGCAAATCAATTCGACGTATCTATTTGCGGCATTGGCGCAAAGTTCTCGCTGAAAAAGTCCAGCCTTCACACAATTCGACTATGATAGCCCGCGTGTGCCCAGTTGGCCTGAGCAGCACAGCACTACTGAATATCATGTTTTTGGAGATACACCATGTCTAATCGCCAAACCGGCACCGTAAAATGGTTCAACGATGAAAAAGGCTTCGGCTTTATCACTCCACAGGGTGGCGGCGACGACCTGTTCGTACACTTCAAGGCTATCGAAGCTGACGGTTTCAAAAGCCTGAAAGAAGGCCAGACCGTTTCCTTCGTGGCTGAGAAAGGCCAAAAGGGCATGCAAGCCGCTCAGGTTCGCCCGGAGTAATCCGAGCGCGCTGAAAAAACCCCGTCACTGACGGGGTTTTTTATGCCTGCAAAACGGCTCAGCCGCAGTTGACGCGATTGACCGTGGCGGCCTGGTCGGTATTGAGGTTCAGGCGATCGGAGCGGTACTCCATGGTGATCATGTCGTTGGGGCCCAGCACCCGGGCCGTCTGCGCGCCCGCCTTCACCCGCGCCTGTTCCAGCAAGGCTGGCGTGGCCGGTTTGCCAACCGCGAACTGCGCGGCGGCTGCATCACAGCGGGAATGACCGGTTTCGGTAGTGGCGCTGCCTTCGGTGGGCTTCGACGATTCGGATGTCGTGCTACAACCTGCCAGCAGTGCTGCTACCAGAACCAGACCCGATGATGCGTATTTCCAGGGCATACAGCCTCCTTGTATTTACATGAACCAGAACCTCTGCGACAGCACCTCGCCCGCTTGGTTTCACCCTTGGCGGCAAACCCCGGCGGCTGGCTGCGCCAGAAAGGCTGGCAGTTTGCCCGAGCAGGTCCTCTGCCCGGGCAGGCAAATCGTCACAAAACGTTAGCCAATGCTGCCAGCACCTGCCTTTGGATCAGTTCTCTTCAGTAAAGCCTGGAACGGCGTTTAGCCTGCAGATCACTTCAAACGCGCCAAACGCTCGGTCAACAGATCGAAGAACCCTTGCGCGTCGCCGTTCTCGATCCAGAACACGTTCTTGGGCTGGCCCAGGGTGTCGTACCAGTCGGCGACGGTCTGGCCAAAGCCCGGCCCTTCGCGACTGTCGATGACCACGTTGATCTGCTTGCCGGTGAACAGCTCGGGCTTGAGCAGCCAGGCGATGACGCTGGCGTCGTGCACCGGCCCGCCAGGCAAGCCGTAGTGCACCATGTCGGCCTTGACGTACTCGTTGAGAATGTCGCCCACCAACTTGCCCGCATTGTTGTTCAGCGCTTCGATCTGTTTGAGGCGCTGTTCGCTGGTGAGAATCTTGTGGGTCACGTCCAGCGGTACGTACGTGAGTTTCACGCCGCTGGCGAGTACCACCTTGGCGGCATCGGGGTCGGCGTACAGGTTGAACTCGGCCACCGGCGTGATGTTGCCGCCGTTGAAATGCGCGCCGCCCATGACCACCACTTCCTTGATGCCCTGGGTAATTTCAGGGGCCTGGATCAGTGCCAGCGCCAGATTGGTCTGCGGCCCGAGCATGGCGACGGTGATGCTGTGTGGCGCGGCCTTGCTCAGGGTGTCGACCAGATACTGCACGGCGTTGCCCTTGGCCAGCCCCTTCTTCGGCTCGTGCACCTCAACGCCCGGCAAGCCTTCCTTGCCGTGGATGTTCTCGGCGTAAATCGGCGGACGTACCAGCGGCCGCCCGGCACCCGCGTAGACCGGCACCTCTTCACGCCCTGCCCACTCGCGAGCCAGGCGCGCATTGCGCGAGGTCTTGTCGATGCGCACGTTGCCGGCGACGGTGGTGATGGCCAGAACGTTGAGTTCATCCTTGGATGCCAGCGCCAGTAGCAACGCCACCACATCATCGGCGCCCGGGTCGGTGTCGATGATCAGATCACGTCGTTCGGCAGCCTGGGCCGCAGTGGCAGAGAAAAGGGCCAACAGTGCGATGCTCCGAAGCAGATCGAGAAGGAAAGGACGGCTTTTTTGCATGTGAAACTCCCTGTTTCATGGGTATGAGTCGAAACGACGCGATCAGAAGACCACGCCCGCCACCAGGGCGATATTGGTGTAAGGCTGGCACTCCCCCGTGCGCACGATGGCGCGGGCAGTGCGGCTCAACTGCTTGAGCGCCTCGTGGCTGACCACACGCTGCTCACCCAGGGCACCTTCGGCATTCAACCGGTCGAGAACGCTCAACGCCGGTGGCTGCTTGAGGCGGATTTCCTCGGCCAGCACATGGCTTTCCACCTGCATTTCCGCCAGTACGGTATCCAGCACGCTGACAAAATCGGGAACGCCGCGGGTCAGGGCCAAGTCGATCAGTTCCACTCCGGGCGGCACCGGCATGCCGGCGTCGACGATCATCAGCACGTCGCCGTGGCCCAAGGATGCGATGACCCGCGACAGGGCAATGTTCAACAACGGAGTCTTTTTCATGGCTTGTAACTCCGCACTTCGGAGAGGGTCGGAATGGAGGGCTGTGCACCCGAACGGGTGACAGACAGGGCCGCTGCGATCTGTCCGAAACGTATCGCGTCGGACTCGGATTTTCCGTCGGCCAGCGCCGCTGCAAAACCGCCGACAAAGGTGTCGCCCGCTGCGGTGGTGTCCACGGCCTTCACTTTAGGGGCCGGAAAGTGCTCGCTGCGGCCATTGCTGGCGAACAGCGCGCCCTGCTCGCCCAGCGTCACCAGCACCTTGCCGACGCCTTGGGCCAGCAGCGCATTGGCGGCCGCTTCGGCGCTGGCCACGCTGTCGACCGGCAGGCCGGTGAGCATCGTCGCTTCGCTTTCGTTGGGGATCAGGTAATCGATCCACCCATACCATTGGTTCGGCAACGGCCCGGTGGCAGGCGCCGGGTTGAGGATCACCGTCTTGCCCAGCTCGCGCCCGCGCTTGAGCACATGGCCCACGGTGGCCTCCGGCACTTCCAGCTGGCAGATGATCACCTCGGCCTGCTGCAGCAGACTATCGAAGCGGTCGACCACCTCGGCACTGACATGCCCGTTGCCGCCCGCGACGATGACGATAGCATTCTGGCTGCTGTCATCGACCACGATCAAGGCAACTCCGGTCGACTCGTCGGCGACGGCAGTCACGGCCTGGCAATCGATGCCTTCGGCCAGCAGCGCAGCGCGCAACTGCTCGCCATAGGCGTCGCCACCGACACAGCCGACCATCGCCACGCTCGCCCCCAGGCGCGCGGCCGCCACGGCCTGGTTGGCACCCTTGCCGCCCGGCACCGTGACGAACGATTGCCCGGCCAGGGTTTCCCCGGCGCGAGGCAGGCGCGGCGCACGGGTCACCAGATCCATGTTCAGGCTGCCCACTATCACTACTTTTGCTTGCATGACGTCAATACTCTTCAATCCGGCCCGGGGCCGGTTCAGCGAAACTCGTTGAATGCGTTGGTCGGCGGCGCCGTGGACTCGCGCACCACCATGCTCGGCGCGACAATCGCCTGCTGCACCGGCGGCGCCTCGCCGCGCGCGGAAATCCGGCGCAGCAAGACTTCAGCGGCACGCTCGCCCAACTGCAGGATCGACTGCCCCACAGTGGTCAGCGCTGGATAGACGAACTGGCTCATCTGGATGTCGTCGAAACCCACCACCGACAGATCTGCCGGTACCTTGACGTTGCGCTCGGCCGCCGCGCGCAACACGCCGATGCCGACCATGTCGTTGGCGGCGAAAATCGCAGTCGGGCGATCGGTCTCCAGCAACTGACAGGCCGCCCGATAGCCACTGGGGCCGGTGAAGTCGCTTTCGACGATCCAACTGTCCTGTACCGCGACAGCAGCCTCCTGCATCGCCCGCCGGTACCCGGCCAGACGCATGCGCGCGACGCTGGTCTGGGCAGGGCCGCAGATGCAGGCGATGTGACGGTGACCCAGTTGCAGAAGGTGCGAGGTCGCCAGATAAGCGCCCAGTTCGTGGTCGATGCGCACCAGGTCCGCAGTAATGTTTTCCAGATCCCGGTCGACGATCACCAAGGGTGTGCGGACCGCCGCCAGGCTGTCGACCAGGCCGTCGTCACCGCCCACTGACGACACGATCAGGCCGTCCACACGCTTTTCCAGCAACACACGCAGGTAGTTGCGTTGCTTGTCCAGGTCGTCATCGGAGTTGCAGAGGATCACGCAGAAGCCATTGCGTTCGCAGTAGTCCTCGATGCCGCGGGCCAGTTCGGCGAAGTACGGGTTGATGCCGTTGGGAATCAACAGGCCGATGGTGGCCGTGGATTTGGCTTTCAGCGAACGGGCGACGGCACTGGGCACGTAGTCCAGTTGTGCAATCGCCTCTTCCACTTTCTTGCGCACCCCGTCACTCACCGGACGAGTGCGGTTCAGAACGTGCGACACCGTGGTGTAGGAAATGCCCGCGAGGGCGGCAACGTCTTTGATGGTGGCCATGTCAGCCTCGCCGTTTAGCGCGATGGCTGCGGTAGGTGTCGAGGATCACTGCCACGACGATCACCGCGCCGGTGATGATGCGTTTGGTCGGTTCGGTGGCGCCGATCTGCGCAAGGCCTGCCGCCAGCACCGAGATGATCAGCACGCCGAAGAAGGTGCTGATCACCGAACCACGGCCGCCCATCAGGCTGGTGCCACCAATCACGACCGCTGCGATGACCTGCAACTCCAGACCGGAGCCTGCGTTGGGGTCGGCGGCTTCCAGACGGGAAATCTGGAACAGCGCAGCAATCCCCGCCAGCAGCCCCATCAGGGAAAACACCAGGATCTTGTAGGGCTTGGGATTGATCCCCGCCAGACGCACGGCTTCTTCGTTGGTGCCGATACCGATCAGGTAGCGACCGAACACCGTGCGAGTCAGCACCGTCTGAGCGGCGAAGATCACCACAAGGGCGATCACGAACGAAGGCGAAATGCCAAACGCCAACGGGTTGGACAGCCAGGCAAACGAGTCGCCGATGTAGGCGGTGCGCGAATCAGTCAGCTGATAGGCCAGACCCCGTGCCATTTCCAGCACGCCCAGCGACACGATGAACGACGGAATGCGCCAGGCCACGGTAATCGAACCGGTCAGGGTGCCCGCCGCCGTGGCGCAGACAATACCCAGCAGCGCCGCCGGCAGTACGCCCCAGCCCCAGCCGAGCATGGCGACGCTCACGGCCGACGCCGCCAGCGCCAGCACCGAACCGACCGACAGGTCGATGCCGCCGATGATCAGAATGAAAGTCATGCCCACCGCCAGCACCATCAGATCGGGGATCTGGTTGGCCAGGGTGCTGAAGGTTTCATAAGACAGAAAGTGATCGCTGAGCAGCGAGAACAGCACGATCATCGCCAGCAAGGCGCCGGCCAGGCCCAGATAGGTGCCCAGGCCAAAATAATTGCCGCTGCGCTTGCCCACGGAAGGCAGCGCGGCTTGAGTGGTAGAAGTTTTCATCAGGCAGTCCTGGGCGCGGCTTCAGCGAGCAGCGCATCACGTTTTTGATATCCGGCGAAGGCCGCGGCGAGCAGTTCGTCCTGGGTCCAGCTGTCGCGCTCGAAGGTGTCGATCAGGCGCCCTGCAGAGAGCACGCCGATGCGGTCGCAGATCAGCATCAACTCGCGCAGATCGCTAGAGACCACCACCAATGCGCGGCCTTGGCGGGTCAGCTCGCCCAGCAGTGCGTAAATGTCGAATTTGGCGCCGACGTCGATGCCGCGAGTGGGTTCGTCGAACAGCATCACTTGGCAGTCGCGCTCCAGCCAGCGGCCGATCACCACCTTCTGCTGGTTGCCACCAGACAACTCCGACACCAGTTGCGTGGGGCTCGAGCTGCGAATGCGCATGGCTTCGACCTGACGCCTGGCCAGGGCCATTTCCGCAGCGCCGTTGACCACGCCCGCACTGGAAATCGCCGGCATGTTGCCCAGCGCGATGTTGGCGCTGATCGACTGCGACAGCAGCAGGCCCTCGCCCTTGCGGTCTTCGGTGATCAGGGCGATGCCATGGCTGACGGCATCGACCGGCGAATCGATGCGCACTTGCCGCAGCGGGCTGCCCACCTGCACCGAACCACTGTCGGCGATGTCGGCGCCGTAGATCAGGCGCAGCAATTCTGTGCGTCCCGCACCAATCAGGCCGGAGATGCCGAAAATCTCGCCCGCCCGCACGTCGAAGGACACATCACGGACCTTGTCCGAACGGCTCAGGCCCTTGACCGACAACGCCACGGCACCGATCTGGCGTTTGCCCAGGTCGATCTGTTCGCCCAGCTCGCGGCCGACCATCAGGGTCACCAACTGGTCGCTGTTGTAGTTGGCCATGGCATCGACGCAGACCAGCTTGCCATCGCGCAGTACAGCGATGCGCTGAGCCACGCGGGCCAGTTCTTCCAGGCGGTGGGAGATATAAATGATGGAAACGCCGCGCTCCTGCAGGCGGGTGATCTGCTCGAAGAGCATCTCCACTTCCCGGGCCGTGAGCATGGCCGTCGGCTCGTCGAGAATCAGCACGTGGCAATCGCCGATCAGGTTGCGGGCGATTTCCACCATCTGCTGATGGCCGATGCCCAGCTCGCTCACCAGCGTGTCAGGATCGATGGCGTCGAGGCCGACCTGGGCCATGGCCTTGATCGCGTCTTCACGCAGCTTTTTACGATTGATGAAACCGGCCCGACTGGGCAGGTTGTCCAGAAACAGGTTTTCGGCCACCGACAGGGTTGGCAACAGGTTCAGCTCCTGCATGACCATGCGCACGCCGAGCTTTTCGGCCTGTGTGCGGCTGGCCGGCTGGTACGGCTGCCCCTGGAATTGCATCTGGCCGGTGGTGGGCGTGACCAGCCCACCGATGATTTTCGACAAGGTACTCTTGCCTGCACCGTTTTCCCCGGTCAGGGCCAACACTTCCCCGCGCATCAACTCAAGGTCGATGTCGCCGAGCACAGGTTGGGCGTAGGTTTTGCCGATGCCGCTGACAGACAGAACAGCGGCCTTTGCAGACGCTGACATAACACGCTCCACGCGCCTGCCCCGGCGGGCAGACGCTGCTTACAGATGATGGCGACGAATCGCGCTTATTGCGGCTTGGTGACCAGCTCGACCGGGGTCTCGATGACGCCGTCCTTGATGTCGAGCTTGTCGCCCTTGACCATTTTCAGCGCGGTATCGATGCCGAACACAGCCTGCCGGGCGGCGAACTGGTCAGCCGTCGCGAGCACGCGACCATCCTTGAGCATAGGCTCGATTGCCTTGATGTTGTCGTAGCCCACGACCTGGACCTTGCCGGTCTTGCCTGCGGTCTTGACCGCAGAGACGGCGCCCAGCGCCATGCTGTCGTTGCCGGCCAGCAGTGCTTTCAGATTCGGGTGCGCGGTGAGCATCGCAGCGGCAACAGCGTTGCCCTTGTCGATTTCCCAGTTACCCGACTGGGTAGAGACGATCTTCATCTGCGCGCCATCCATCGCATCCTTGAAACCGGCGGTGCGCTGCTGGGCGTTGGTGGTGGTCGGCACGCCTTCGATGATGCCGACTTCGTCACCCGCGCTCAGTTGCTTGGCCAGGTAGTCACCCACCAGCTTGGCGCCCTTGCGGTTGTTCGGGCCTACGAACGGCACTTCGATGTTCTTGCTTTTCAGCACGTCAGCATCGAGCTGGTTGTCGATGTTGACGACCTTGATCCCGGCATCCATGGCCTTTTTGATCACCGAAGCCAGGGCTTTGGAGTCAGCAGGCGCGATGACCAGCGCGTCGACCTTCTTGACGATCATCTGGTTGACGATGTCGATCTGCGCCGCGGTGTCGGATTCGTTCTTGATGCCGTTGGAGATCAGGTCGAAGTCGGCCGAATGTTGTTTCTGGTAGGCCTTGGCGCCGTCTTCCATGGTCAGAAAGAATTCGTTGGCGAGGGATTTCATCACCAGCGCGACGACAGGTTTTTTTGCGTCGTCGGCGTGGGCAGCAGAGAGAGGCAGGGCTACAGCGCCAGCGGTGAGCATGGCTACGGCAAGAAGACGTGCAGCGAATGGCAGCTTCATGGAATCACTCCGATATTTATGATTATTGTATCGGCAACGAATGCGGGGTTTCAGGCGAGCGTGAGCCCTTCGCAAACGTTTGCGTGATCGAAACTATGGGCAATCAGGCAACGCTTTGTCAATCTGCAAAGTGTTGCATCCTCTCTGCGCGTTAGATCTCGTCTCATCCCGCCGTAAAAAAGTACCGTAAAACAGTCATTTGTGAGCATAGCCTCATCTGAAATATTATTATTTGCTGGCCACTGGCCTACAGACGCAATTGCTGCGCTACTATGACCGCCGCGAGGTATCGCCACACAACCAGCAGCGCTAACAGTTTTTTTCGGATGGATGGGGGGAGTAAAACGATGGACCCGGCCGCAAAGGACAGTCGTACCGAGGAAAAGTCAGATCCGGCTTCGGACTTCATTGCATCGATGATCGCTTCCCTTCCCGGCGTGGCATGCGTGGAAAAAAGCCGGGAGGCTCAACGGCACTGGTATGAGTCCCTGTCGGAGATCGAGCAGATGCACGTGCGCGACAAGATCCGCGCCGAAATCTCGCGCATCAGGGCCGGTTTCGGCAAGCGCACCGAATCGATCCCGGCACCTGCCGTGCGCCTGCGCGACTACGGTTGAGCCAGGCGTCAACCCAGCCGCGAGCTTGAGCGTCGCACGATCTTGATCGAATGCTTGACGTTGGGCTTGCGGGTCACGCTGATCGCCCGCTGGGTCACCGTGTCGATGGTGATGTTCCAGAAACCGGTGCTGGGCACCACGATCTTCGCCGGAAACCGGTCGAACGCGCCGCCGTGATAGGTGTGGCGCCCGCCATTCTTGAAACTGCGGAAATTGGCGTCGTTCATGAGGCGGATGTTGCAGGTGTTCGAACACTCGATGACCACGATGTCGTCTTCGTTGAGGTGTTCGCGCTGATGAATGAATTTCACGGAATGTTTCCACAAGGATAAAGGCTCGGGCGCCAGAATATCACGACGCCCCGCGCCCTCGCCGCACCCTCGGGACCGTCAGTCCTCCTCCTTCACCGTCGCCACTTCGTCGGCACGTACCCTGACGGTCTTGCCGGAAATGTCCTGGAACTCATAGAAGCCGTCCTTGCTCTTGGTCTTCGGCAAATCCTTGGTCACGTATTGTGTGCCGTTTTGCAGCGTCACCACCGTGGCGGTCGAACAACCCGCCAGCCCTGCGCAACAGATCAGCGCCATGCAAAGCCCTAACCCTTTGATCTTCATGACAACTCCTTTATTTGCGAACCTGGCGAACCGAATCGCCAACAGAGAATCTGATCGACACGATCGACTTTGGTTCGCGGGCGCAGGGCAATGATCAGCATCAACGGACGACATCGCCGGAAGCATTTGCCTACGTCGATGTTGCGAAACGTCCGACACTCAAATACTGTATGCACATACAGCAATAACAAGGGACTTTCCTGTGTCTGACGCCACTGTTGCAACTGCTTCGTCCGGCTCCTACGAACGCCTGGGCATGCGCATCCAGAAAATCATCAACGCCCCCACCGCACAGCGCTCCCGCTCTGCCCTGATCTTTCGCCTGGCCGATGAGCAGGAAGATGACTGGAGCCAGCTGCTTGAGGAAATCGCCGAGAACGACAACGTCACCCTCGCCTGGCGAGATGACGGCGGCGTACAGATCTTCTGGACGGTGCCCAAGGAAGACTGACTGACGCAGGTTCCGCCCGACGCCTCCCCGCAATCCCCTGTCCTTCCAACACGCCGACGAGCCTGGCGCTCGTTCGGCTTTCATTCGAATCAGCCTGTAGTGGGTAAAGATGTTCAGATTTTTTGTTTCGTTGTTGCTGGCCCTTTCTTTTCTGCAAAACGCATCCGCTGACGTCAATATCGGCACCTGGAACCTGGAGCACCTGAGCGTGCGGCCGAACAAGGATTTCCAGGGCATCGCCAAGGTCGCCCAGAAAGTGGACTTCCTCGCCGTACAGGAACTGATGAATGAAGAGGCGCTCGACGCGCTGGCCAAGGAGCTGAGCAAGCAGACCGGCAAGCACTGGAGCTCGATGGCCTCCCATGCGGTGGGTCGCAAGTCCTACAAGGAAATGTACGGTTTCGTGTGGCGCGACGATGTGGTCGCCTATGAAGATGGCGCAGTGACCTACCTCGACCGCAAGGACACCTTCGAGCGCGAGCCCTACTCCGCCCGCTTCAAGTCGCTCAAGGACGGCACCACCTTCGTCGTGGCGACGGTGCACATCCTGTACGGCAAGAGCCAGGCCGACCGAGCCTCTGAAATCACCGCCCTGTCCGATTACTGGGCGTGGTTGAAAGACACCTACCCTGGCAACAACCCGATCATGCTGATGGGCGACTTCAACACGCCGCCGACGTCACCGGCATGGAACAACCTGGACGCCAGCGCCCGGCCATTGGTGCTCAATGGCGCGAGTACGCTGTCAACCACGGACGGCAAGTTCTCGAATCTGTATGACAACATTTTCGTCAGCAAAAACTCGGCGATTCGCGTCAGCAACGTTCAGGTATTCAACTATCCCAAGTTTCTGGGCATGACCCACGCACAAGGTCGCGACAGCATCTCGGACCATGCGCCGGTGTTCATCACCGCCAACTTCAGCGGCGCCAGCCCGGCCACTGCGGCGGCGCCCACCAAGACCGCATTGCCCAACCCGATGAAGCCTGCAGCCGCCGCCAATGACGGCGCGAAGAACCTGACCGTGGCGATTCGCGGCAACAAGACCACCAAGGTTTATCACCGCCCGGGTTGCCCGTCATACGACTCGATCGCGGAAAAGAACCGCGTCGAATTCGCCAGTGCGGCGGCAGCTGAAGCCGAGCATTACCGTCTGGCAGGGAACTGCCACTGATCGAGGAACTGACCCGGGCGCCTTAGCATGAGCGCCCGGAACCGGCCGGTCTGACGCAAGCTACTTGCGGGCCAGGTCGTGCTGGATGCAACCGTCGTAATAGGTTTGTCTCACCGCAGAAGGCCTCAAGCGCGAGGGGCTCTTGTAGGTTTGCTCGGTGATCCCGATCGCCATCTTGCGCATCCACGGCTGAGTGTATTTTCGCGCCTGCAATTTCTTGCGGGCACTGTACAAGGTAGTGCCTGACAATTTGGACTGCTGCGCCGTCTGCGCCACGCCAGCGCCCCATTTGCAGACCTGAAGATCCTGCTTGCTCACTGTCCGGGCCTGAGCAGGCAATGCCGCTGCCATCAACATCAACGTCATCACGCCAAAAACCACTCTACGCATATGCCCTCGTCCCGGAATTGCCTGAAAAGAAAGGATTTTTCCAGAAAACCTGCTGATAGCGGGCCATCAGATTGCCTTTTTCGACAAATCATTTCCGGAATCCGATTTTGCCGATGCACTGAAGATGCCGAAAGATGCAGATACCTATCCAAAAACATGCAGTTACATACTGATTCAATCCTTCGAATACGTGCGCCTATTCAAACAGATATGGCACATGGCCGCTTATCGGCGAGCGGTTCAAAAGATCATCCAACAATGCAATTCTCTGGCAGTCGGTAGCCTTGCGGGGGAAAGCGCAGCTACTCGTCTCAGGCAGAGAAAACGCATCACGATTCCAGGCCTCTTTTTTGGCAACGCGCCTGTATCGGTCTCGAAATGAAGTGACAGCACCTCCGATGCATCGGCGGATCAAGCTGTCTGGTACATCAGGAAGTACTCAATTTCAGCGCGGCGTGCACCACGCCCAACAGGCCAAGATGATGAATGACTCCAGGGATTTTGAAATTCATTACCAGTTTCGCGGCGAATCCAGACAGTTCTCCCATCACGCCCGGCACTTGTGCGAGCGCGAAGCCTTGCACTTTGCGACCCTGCACGCCGGTGTCGGCGACCTTGACGGCACCTTCGCCGCCGGCCCCCTGCGCCTGGCCATGCGCCAGGCAGAAGGGCTTGGCGTGACTCAGGTTCAGTGGAAACTGGCATTGGCCGAATAAAAGTCCAAACCATCGCGGGATGCGGCGGTCGGTATCTACAAGCAGCGCTCATCAAACCAGCAAAGCGAGGTAGGTATGACCATCGACAATACGCTGAAGAAAGAGGTTCTGACCCGACTGTTGCACGCGCATCCGGCGGGCCTTGGCAAGGAGGTGCTGGACAATTACCGGGGCGAGAATGCCGTGGCCGACACCCTGGAGCATCTGCAGCAGGCGGGCTTGATCCACGACGGCTGCGTGGGCAAGCCGACCAGCGGTGAGCGGACGCTGAGGTATCCGGTCAAGTTGAGTTCTGCGGGGGTTGAGGTGGCCAAGCAGCTTCAGGGGTGAATCAGGAGCAACCTGAGCACAGCCCAGTAGCAGCCCAGCTTGCCATCGGGTCCTCTTCAACATCACTCCCGCTGGCGAGCTGTGCTGCTGTAGCGCGTCGGGTCATGCACCCGATCAAAGCAACTCTGGCTCTATCCGATCCCGCCCAGCCATTTTCGCCGCATACACCCCGGAATCCGCACGCAGCAGCAACGAATCCCCGCCCTCGCCCTTGCGCCAGCTGGCGATGCCGAAGCTGGCGGTGACGCGCCCAACCCCGTCCACCGGCTCGGCCCGCAGGGCGGCCCACAGTTCCGAGGCCAGTGCATAGGCCTGGTCGCCATCGGTGTCCGGGCACAGCACCATGAACTCTTCTCCGCCCAGGCGGCAGAACACGTCGGTGCGGCGCAAGCGGTGGCACAGGCGCTTGCAGATGGCCTGCAGAACGTGATCGCCCACCGCGTGGCCCATCTGGTCGTTGATGCACTTGAAGTGATCGATGTCCAGCATCACCACGGCAAAGACCCCGCCATGGCGCTCGACGCGCATCAGCTCGGCCTGCAGCCGCTCCTGGAAATAACGGCGGTTGTAGACGCCCGTCAGGGCGTCGGTCACCGACATGGTGCGCAGCTCTTCTTCGACCCGCTTGCGTTCGGTGATGTCCAGACACACCGCGAGATAACCAATCCACTGGTCGTGCTCGTCGAGCACGGGGCTGACCTGCATGTTGACCCGCAGACTGCTACCGTCCTTGCGCACGAAGGTCCAGTCATGGGCCTGGTGGCCATGCTCCTCGACCGCTTCGACCAACATCGCCTCGCAGGTCTTGATCGAGCGCCCGTAGCGCTGGCTCAGCTCGCAGACGTGTTCGTCCAGTTCGCTGGACAGGTGCAGCTGGCGCAGGGTCAGTTGCCCGCACACCTCGGTGCTGCTGTAGTCGAGCATCCTCTCGGCACCGATGTTGAACGTGGTGATCACCCCCTCCAGGTCCGTGGCGATGATCGCCACCTGGGTCGCGGCGTCCAACACGTTGCGCAGCTGGCCGTGGGCGCTGCGCAGTTGTTGCTCGCGCTGGCGCAGCATCAGGGTGCGCTGCTCGACCAGGCGCAAGGCGCGCTGGCGCTGGCTGATCAACACGTAGAGCAAGGCGCTGAGCATGAAACTGAGCAGCGCACCGAGCACCACCACACTGTCATTGGATGAAGGGTTGGTGCCGATGAACAGCGCGGTCGGGCGAATCTCGAGGCGATAGTCACGCCCGGCAAAGTTCAGGATCTGACTGACCTTGAGCTCGCTGCCTGCCGCCTGAGCGGCAGATTCGTACAACACATCCGGGGTTTGCCCGTCTGTGATGTCCTCAAGGATCAGTGAGAGGTTGTCCTGCTCGGTGGGCGGCAGGCCTTCGGTCATCATCTTGCGCAGGCTGATCACGGCCATCAGGAACCCTTGCAGCGTGCCAGAACCGGGCACGCCCAGCTGCGGGCGGCTGATCACAGGCGTCACCAGCAGCACGCCTTTGCGGTTCTCTTCCTCGAGCCCCACCAGTTCCATGCGCGGCGACGCTGCCATGCCGTCGGAATGAAGTGCACGCGCCAGCGTGGCCTGGCGGCGGCTTTCGGAGCTCACGTCAAAACCCAGCGGCAGCGCAACGGTGCTGCGGCTTTGGGTATAGCGCACGGGAAAGTACAGCGGCCGTGATTGCGCGGTCTTCAGGCGCTCATGTTCATCGAGCTCGCGAATGGAAAAATCCCTCAACCCCGCAGCCTGCGCGTTGCGCTCGAATTGCGCGCGGTCGGCGTCTATCACTCTGGGCGCCCATGAGTACGCCTGGGTCAGCATTAACAGCGGACGGGCGAAACCGTTGAACTCCTCTTCAGAGACATCGTCGGAAAAGACGAAGAAACGACGCAGCCCATCGAGACGGCGAATCTGGCCTTCGAGGCGGTCCTGGATGCGGCTGACCCGCTCATTGGCGAGCAACTCGAAGCGCTGACGCAACTGGCGCTGATAGACCTCGACATTGGCCAGCGCCAACATCGCGGTCAGCACCACGCCTGCCGAAAACACGAGCGACGCCACCACCCAGGAGGAAGTGTCGACGTTGATCAGGCCAAGGATCTTGGCGCTTGCCCGGTTTGACGACATACGCAGAACTCATGACGCCACAGTGCTGCCACAACGCGCGGTCAGGCTTCATTTATAGCGATTAGCCATTAGTTTGCCTAGTGCTGTGCGTCGTCCTGTTTAGAACCGGCGATGCGCTGGCCGGGGCTGGCCAGCGCATCGAGGCCTATCACTTGGCAGTGATTTTCCAGGCGCGGTGGATTTTCCCGTTGCGGGCGAAATCCGGGTCGATGGTCTGCTGGGTGATTTCCTCCACCGAGTAGCGCTCGGTCAGGTTCTCTTCCAGCTGGAACTTGCGGAAGTTGTTGGAGAAGTACAGCACCCCGCCCTTGGCCAGTCGCGCCATGGCCAGGTCGATCAATTGCACCTGATCGCGCTGCACATCGAACACGCCTTCCATGCGCTTGGAGTTGGAGAAGGTCGGCGGATCGATGAAGATCAGCTCATATTCGTCGCGGTTCGACTCCAGCCACGCCATCACATCGCCCTGCTCCAGACGGTTCTTGTCGGAGAAACCGTTGAGCGAGAAATTGCGCCGCGCCCAGTCCAGGTAGGTCTTGGACAAATCGACGCTGGTGGTGCTGCGCGCCCCGCCCTTGGCCGCGTGCACACTGGCGGTAGCGGTGTAGCAGAACAGGTTGAGGAAACGCTTGCCCGCCGCTTCCTTCTGGATGCGCATGCGCATTGGCCGGTGGTCGAGGAACAGGCCGGTATCCAGGTAGTCGGTCAGGTTGACCAGCAGCTTGATGCCGCCTTCCTGCACCTCCTGGAACTTGCCCTGGGCGCTCTGGCGTTCGTACTGCTTGGTGCCGCTCTGCCGCTCGCGGCGTTTGACCACCACCCGGCTCTTGTCGATGTTCAGCGCCTGGGGAATGGCCGCCAGGGCGTCGAACATGCGGATCGAGGCCTTTTCCGGGTCGACGGATTTCGGTGCGGCATACTCCTGAACGTGAACCCAGTCGTGATACAGGTCGATGGCCATGGCGTATTCCGGCATGTCGGCATCGTACACGCGGTAGCAATCGATGCCTTCGCGCTTGACCCATTTACCCATCGCCTTGACGTTCTTTTGCAGACGATTGGCGAACATCTGCCCGCCCTCGCTCAGGCGCGGCTGCTCGACCACCGGCGCCGGGGCTGGTTTGATCGGGTTGCCGTTCTTGTTGAACTTGCGCTCCTGCGGTGCGTCCGGCAGCTGGTCATAAGCGGCTTGCTCGCGCTCGGCCTGACGCTGTTCCGGGGTGCGCCGCTCACCAGTGACGAACTGGTCCGGCTGCACCTTGATCAGCAGCAGCTTGCACGGCAAGGCGCCGTTCCAGAACGCATACTGTTTATGGCTGCGAATGCCCATGCGCTTGCCCAGGTCCGGCGCACCGGTGAACACCGCCGCTTCCCAGTTCAGGCAGGCTTGGCGCAGGCGCTCGCCCAGGTTCTGGTAGAGGTACAGCAGGCTGGCTTCGTCGCCCAGGCGCTCGCCGTACGGCGGGTTGCAGATGACCAGGCCTTTTTGGTTCTGGTCCGGACGCGGCTCGAACGTACCGACTTCGCCCTGGTAGATCTTGATCCAGTCCGACAGGCCCGCACGCTCGACGTTGTTGCGGCCCGGCTGAATCAGGCGCGGGTCGGCTTCATAGCCGCGAATCCACAGCGGCGGTTTGGCCAGGCCTGCTTCGGCCCGGGCCAGTGCTTCGTCGTGCAGCTTGCGCCAGAGCGCTGGCACGTGGCCCAGCCAGGCCGAAAAGCCCCAGCGCTCGCGCTTGAGGTTGGGTGCAATATCGGCGGCGATCATCGCCGCTTCGACGAGGAAGGTGCCCACACCGCACATCGGGTCGGCGAGCGCCCCGCCTTCTGCGGCGATGCGTGGCCAGCCGGACCGGATCAACACCGCCGCGGCGAGGTTTTCCTTGAGTGGCGCTGCGCCCTGCTGCAGGCGATAGCCGCGCTGGTGCAGGCTGTGGCCGGACAAATCCAGCGACAGAATTGCCTCGCCACGGTCCAGACGCAGGTGCACGCGCAGGTCCGGGTTGAGTTTGTCGATCGAAGGCCGCGCGCCGTCGGCAGTGCGCAGTTTGTCGACGATGGCGTCCTTGACCTTCAGCGCACCGAAGTGGGTGTTGTCGATGCCGGAACCGTGGCCGCTGAACTCGACGGCCAGGGTGCCATCGGGCTCCAGGTGATCGGCCCACTCGATGTCATGGACGCCGTAGTAGAGGTCCTCGGCGTTCTTCATCGGGAAACGCTTGAGCACCAGCAACACGCGGTTGGCCAGGCGAGACCACAGGCACAGCCGATAGGCCGTTTCCATGTCGGCACTGCCACGGATGGTCGAGGTGTGCTCGCGGATGTCTTCGAGGCCCAACGTGGTGGCCTCGTCAACGAGCAGCCCTTCGAGGCCTTTGGGGCAGGTGAGAAAAAGTTCGAAACGGTCCGACATGTGTATTCCAGGCCATAGGCTCTTGAGCGGCGAGACAACGCATTGCCCCGCCCGATTGAAACAGACGTCTTTCGTGGAGAACGTCTGCGCGGCACACCGGTTGTGCCTTTGCCGCGACGATACGGTTCGCCTGCAGCGCTTATGCTCGCCAGGAACCCCCAGCGCGCACTTTGATATTAAAAAACCACTATTCAGCCCGACAACGGAAGTAATAAAAAGTCACATCCTTGACCCTTCGTCGTTTTAAATCTGACGTCAATCCGCCACCATTTGCACATGAGAATGACTTGCAAATTTCATGAAGACCCTCGTTTCAGGGCGGTTCGCTGAAAAAACACACTCGAAACGATTCAGCACTTATGGTCTTTATGCCTCAAGAATGACGTTCTTATGACAAAACGGTCATTCACAACGTACCGCCCAATGGTTAGAAATCACCTCAGGCCATCGACGCAACGACGGTGGCACAGGGCCCGCGACGCCGGCAGCGGGCATTAAAGGCAGAAGATTTCTGCCCGACCTCAACCTGAGGTCTCCAGGGACATTACAGTCAACAAACGAGGGCAACACCCTATGAGAAGACTTAAGCGTGATCCGTTGGAAAGAGCTTTTTCGCGCGGATATCAATACGGCGTAACTGGTAAATCCCGTGAGCTTTGCCCATTTACTCTACCGTCGGTACGTCAAGCCTGGATAAACGGCTGGCGCGAAGGCCGAGGCGACAACTGGGACGGTATGACCGGCACTGCGGGTATCCACAGACTCAACGAACTTCACGCGGTCGGCTGACACTCAAACAGCACAGGAAAAATCCGACTTATCAAAGGTTTCTTCAAACAGAGAGATCCGACAATCAGATTCGCTTTTTAAGATAACCATGCGCGTCCCATCCGGACGGCGGGCTTAGGCCCAAAGAGGGGCTCCATTTCGGAGCCCCTCTTTTTTGTGTCTGAAAAACCGAGCGAGGCTTAGCGCGACATTGCCGCGATCGCGTCCACCGACTCGCGAATCAGCGCCGGGCCCTTGTAGATGAAGCCCGAGTAGATCTGCACCAGGTTGGCCCCCGCCGCAATCTTCTCGGCGGCGTGCTGGCCTTCGGTAATTCCGCCCGCTGCGATGATCGGCAACTTGCCGCCCAACTCACCGGCCAGCACCTTGACGATGTGGGTGCTCTTCTCGCGCACCGGCGCACCGGACAGACCACCGGCCTCATCGGCGTGCGGCAGGCCTTCGACGCCCTCGCGGCTCAGGGTGGTGTTGGTGGCGATCACTGCGTCCATGCCCGACTCCAGCAAGGCACTGGCCACCAGCACGGTTTCTTCATCGCTCATGTCCGGGGCGATCTTGATCGCCAGCGGCACGCGCTTGCCATGGATGCCGGTCAGCGCTTCCTGACGCACGCGCAGCGCTTCGAGCAACTGCTTGAGCGAGTCACCGAATTGCAGGCTGCGCAGGCCCGGGGTGTTGGGCGAGCTGACGTTGACGGTGATGTAGCTGGCGTGGGCGTAGACCTTGTCCAGGCAGATCAGGTAGTCATCCACCGCGCGCTCGACCGGGGTGTCGAAGTTCTTGCCGATGTTGATGCCCAGCACGCCGTTGTACTTTGCGGCCTGCACCCGGCTGACCAGATTGTCGACGCCCAGGTTGTTGAAGCCCATGCGGTTGATGATGCCCTCGGCGTGGGGCAGGCGGAAAATCCGCGGCTTGGGGTTGCCCGGCTGAGGACGCGGCGTGACAGTGCCGATCTCGACGAAACCGAAGCCCAGCTGCGCGAAGCCGTCGATGGCCGCGCCGTTCTTGTCCAGCCCTGCGGCAAGGCCCACGGGGTTCGGAAACTGCAGGCCCATGACCGTCACCGGCAAACGCACCGGCGCCTTGTTGAACAGACTATTAAGCCCCAGACGACCGCCTGCGCCGATCAGGTCGATGGACAGATCGTGGGAGGTTTCCGGGGAGAGTTTGAACAGTAACTGGCGGGCCAGGTTATACATGGGCGGGCGCGGCTCGATTGCGGCTGAAGTCAGCGGGCGATTATAGACGTGCACAGGGGTGAGTGCGAGGCATCTCGGCAACTTTGCGCGCCCGCCCGCAATCACTGGCATATCGCTTGCTAGTTGCACTGTATCCGGCTCGACCCAACGGCGGGACCTGCCCGGGACAATGGCGTCGTGATCGTCCGGAAGCCATTCCGGGGGATGCGGCGTTTTTTTATGGAAGATCGGCAGCGCCCGCGCGCACCGCCCTCTTCATGCGGAACCACGATCATGAACGACAGCCCCAACAGCCCACTGGCCTGGATCAACGGCAGCGACGCGCCGGAACTCGGCAGCATCGAGGTCGGCTTCATGGCCCTGACCGACAGCGCCTCGCTGATCGTCGCCGCGACCCAGGGCTTCGCCCAGCATTACGGCCTGAACATCAACCTGCGGCGCCAGCCTTCGTGGACCGCCCTGCGCGACAAGCTGGTGAACAACGAGCTGCATGCCGCCCACAGCCTCTACGGCCTGATCTACGCCGCGCAGCTGGGCATCGGCGGCCCTGCCACCGACATGGCGGTGCTCATGGGCCTGAACCAGAATGGCCAGAGCATCAACCTCTCCAGCGCCCTGAAGCACGAGGGCGTGATCACTCCTGAGGCACTGGAAACACGCACGCACCAAAGCGAGACAAAACTGACCTTCGCCCAGACCCTGCCCACCGGTAATCACGCGATGTGGCTGTATTACTGGCTGGCCAGCCAGGGCATTCACCCACTGCAGGACGTCAACAGCGTCGTGGTGCCGCCCGCACGCATGGTCGACCACCTCCAAGCCCGGCGCATCGATGGCTTCTGCGTCGGCGAGCCGTGGGGCGCACGGGCGGTCAGCCAGAATCTGGGCTTCACCCTGGCGACCTCGCAGACCCTCTGGCCGGATCACCCGGAGAAGGTCCTGGGCTGCAACCGTCAGTTCGTCGAGCAATACCCCAACACCGCCCGCGCGCTGATCATGGCGGTGCTGGATGCCAGCCGCTTCATCGAAGACAGCCTGGAAAACCGCCGCAGCACCGCGCAGATGCTCAGCGGCACCGATTACGTCAACGCGCCGGTGGAGGACATCGAAGCCCGCTTGCTGGGCGAATACACCGACGGCCTGGGCAACCACTGGCAGGATCACCATGCCCTGAGCTTTCATCGCAAGGGCCAGGTGAACATGCCGTACCTGTCCGATGGCATGTGGTTCATGACCCAGTTCCGCCGCTGGGGCCTGCTGCGCGAAGACCCTGACTACCTGGCCGTTGCCGGGCAAGTGCAGCAACTGGCGCTGTATCGCCAGGCCGCCGAGGCGCTGGATATCCGCGTGCCCGCCAACGCGATGCGCAGCAGCCAGTTGATCGACGGCAAGGTCTGGGACGGCAGCGACCCGGCCGGTTACGCCGCAAGCTTCAAACTCCATGCGCTGGCCAATCCGGCGCTTGTCGCCAACGATCACTGAGGAGACGCCGACATGCTGCGAATCCTTTTGATCAACGACACGGCAAAGAAGGTCGGCCGCCTGAAGACCGCGCTCACCGAGGCCGGTTTCGAGGTAATCGATGAATCCGGGCTGGTGATCGATCTGCCCCAGCGCGTGCAGGCGGTGCGCCCGGACGTGATTCTGATCGACACCGAATCCCCCAGCCGCGATGTGATGGAGCAAGTGGTGCTGGTCACCCGCGACCTGCCCCGGCCGATCGTGATGTTCACTGACGAGCACGACCCGGGCGTGATGCGCCAGGCGATCAAGTCCGGGGTCAGCGCCTACATCGTCGAAGGCATCCACGCACAGCGCCTGCAGCCGATTCTGGACGTGGCCATGGCGCGCTTCGAAAGCGATCAGGACCTGCGCGCGCAATTGCAGGCGCGGGACCAGCAACTGGCCGAGCGCAAACGCATCGAGACCGCCAAGGGCCTGTTGATGAAGATGAAAAGCTGCAACGAGGAAGAGGCTTACACCTTGATGCGGCGTCAGGCCATGAGCCGGCAGCAGAAGCTGATTCAGGTGGCCGAGCAGATCATTGCGATGAGTGAGTTGCTGGGCTAGAGCACTTCGCAGCGCCTGCAGACGCTGTTTCTGGCCGAAGGCCGTGGGAGCCGGCTTGCTGGCGAAGGCGTAAGGTCAGACGCCACATTATCGAATGGACCGACGCATTCGCCAGCAAGCCGGCTCCCACAGGTTGATATTGCAAACACTCCTTGCTGGCCCATGTTTTGCTTTACAGATTTCACAGGTAACCAACGGCGGTTGCCCCACTTTCGACAAAGACGTCGCACACCCCTTCGCTTCGGGCGGACCGGGTGGCGACGTTTTTTCGTTTTGGCCCCAGAGAACGGGCCGGGTGGAGCGCCGTGCCGGTGCTTCACCTGCAAGACCTGACCCGTGACGGTGCAACGCGCCTGGCACAACGATGATTTCCTGCAGATGAGGTGTTAGATGAATACAAGCTTCTGGAACGCCGGGCACAAACCCACACTGTTTGCAGCCTTCCTCTATTTCGACCTGAGCTTCATGGTCTGGTACCTGCTGGGCCCTCTGGCGGTGCAGATCGCCACCGACCTGCACCTGACCACGCAACAGCGCGGCCTGATGGTCGCCACACCGATCCTGGCCGGCGCCATCCTGCGCTTTCTGATGGGCATGCTCGCCGACCAGCTGTCGCCCAAGACCGCAGGCATCATCGGCCAGGCCATCGTCATCGTTTCGCTGTTCTGCGCCTGGCAACTGGGCATCCACAGCTACGAACAGGCGCTGTTGTTGGGCATCTGCCTGGGGATGGCCGGGGCGTCGTTCGCCGTCGCCCTGCCCCTGGCCTCGCAGTGGTATCCGCCGCAACACCAGGGCAAGGCCATGGGCATCGCCGGGGCTGGCAACTCGGGCACTGTGTTCGCCGCATTGATCGCGCCAGTCCTCGCCGCAAGCTTCGGCTGGAACAACGTGTTCGGCTTTGCCGTGGTGCCGCTGGTGCTGACGCTGCTGGCGTTTTCGCTGATGGCGAAGAACGCCCCCGAGCGGCCAAAGGCCAAATCCATGGCCGATTACTTCAAGGCCCTGGGCGATCGTGACAGCTGGTGGTTCATGTTCTTTTACAGCGTGACCTTTGGCGGTTTCATTGGCCTGGCCAGTGCCCTGCCCGGCTACTTCAACGACCAATACGGCCTGAGCCCGGTGACCGCCGGCTATTACACCGCCGCCTGCGTGTTTGGCGGCAGCCTGATGCGCCCGCTGGGCGGCGCACTGGCCGACCGTTTTGGCGGTATCCGCACCTTGTCGGGGATGTACGCGGTGGCTGCAATCTGCATCGCCGCCGTGGGCTTCAACCTGCCCAGTTCATGGGCGGCGCTGGTGCTGTTCGTGGCCGCCATGCTCGGCTTGGGTGCTGGCAATGGCGCGGTGTTCCAGCTGGTGCCGCAACGCTTTCGCAAGGAAATCGGCGTGATGACCGGCCTGATCGGCATGGCCGGCGGCATCGGCGGCTTCCTGCTGGCGGCAGGCCTGGGCGCGATCAAGCAGAACACCGGCGACTATCAACTGGGCCTGTGGCTGTTCGCCCTACTCGGCGTGCTGGCCTGGTTCGGCCTGATGAACGTCAAGCGTCGCTGGAGAACCACCTGGGGTTCGGCCGCCGTCACCGCGGCGCGTGTCTGAGCCTGCGATGAATCAGCCACTGACGCTTACGCCCGAATCTGCGGCTAGCCTGCAACTCCGTTTCGCCGAGTTCAGCGCCAGTGGCCCGCGCGCGGAAAACCAGGACGCCACGCGCCTGGTGACGCCGGCCCCAGCGCTGGCCGCCAGCAAGGGTTACCTGTTTGCCCTGGCCGACGGCGTCAGCCAGTGCGTCGATGGCGGCCTGGCGGCACGCTCGACCCTGCAGGCGCTGGCAATGGACTACTACGCCACGCCCGAGACCTGGGGCGTGGCGCAGGCACTGGATCGCCTGCTGCTGGCTCAAAATCGCTGGCTGCAAGCCAACGGCCTGCTCACCACCCTCAGCGCGCTGGTCCTGCGCGGCCGGCGCTTTACCTTGGCTCACGTTGGCGATTGCCGGGTGTATCGCGGGTTTCAGGGCCACTGGCAGCGCATCAGTGAAGATCATGTCTGGGAGCAGCCGGACATGCAGCACGTGCTCAAGCGCGCACTGGGGCTGGATCAGTACGTGGTGATGGATTACCGCGACGGCGAACTGCGCGAAGGCGAGCGCCTGATGCTGGTCAGCGATGGCGTGTGGGCGGTGCTGGGCGACGATCGCATTCGTTCGATCCTCAATGACCAGCCAGACCTCAATGCGGCCGTGCGTACGCTGGTGCAGTCGGCGCATCTGGCAGGCGGCCAGGACAATGCCAGCGCGGTGCTGATCGAAGTCACCCGGCTGGGCAGCGACGCACTGGGCGACACCTTGTTGCAGCTGCAACAGTGGCCGCTGCCGCCACCTTTGAGGATCGGCCAGATGTTCGAAGGCTGGAGCGTCCAGGCACGTCTGGGTGACTCGCGTCAGTCGCTGTTGTACCGGGTCCTCGACCCGCAGCAGCGGCCCTGGCTGCTCAAGACCCTGCCCGAGACCCGCCACGACGAGCACGGCGCTGGCCAGGCCCTATTGCTGGAAGAGTGGTTCTTGCGCCGCGTCGCCGGGAAGTTCTTCCCCGAAGTTCACCCGCTGCCCGATCGCCAGCATTTGTATTACGTGATGCGTGAATACCCCGGACAAACCCTGGCGCAAACCTTCGCCCGGCAAGGGCCAATGGATCTGAGCCGCTGGCTGAGCCTTGCCCGGGACCTGATCGGCGCGCTGGGCTTGCTGCACCGGCGCAACATCGTGCACCGCGATATCAAGCCGGAAAACCTGCTGATCGACGAGGACGGCGAATTACGGGTGCTGGATTTCGGTCTGGCCTTCTGCCCGGGGCTTTCCGTGCACATGCCGGGCGAAGTGCCCGGCACTCCGAGCTTCATCGCACCCGAAGCTTTCGAAGGTGCCGAACCTGCAGCGGCGCAGGACCTGTATGCTGCCAGCGCGACCCTGTATTTCCTGCTGACGGGGCATTATCCCTACGGCGAGATCGAGGCGTTCCAGCATCGACGATTCGCCCAGCCTGCCCCCGTCACCCGCTACCGGCCGGACGTCCCGGAATGGCTGGAAAGACATATGAATCAAGCACTTAATGCAAAACCCGCGGGGCGTTTCGAAACGGCTGAAGAATGGCTGTTGCAGTTCAAACAGGGCGAGCTTGCCACGCTGGAGAATCGTCCGCGACCGCTGCTGGAACGCGAACCTTTACAGGTCTGGAGGACCCTTGCGCTGCTTTCATTAGCGCTGAATCTGTTGCTCTGGATCTGGCTGATACGGCACTGAATAGACGTTCAATCACCGTTAAATAGCCGCCGAAGTTTGCGGATATGCATGGATATTAAATGGCCATTAACCAGACAGTTCATCAGTAGTAATGCCGATACCTTCCGGCTACATATCGGACAATATCCGGCTAATTCAGAAGCCGAATCCCGAAAAAGAAAAACCCGGCCGAGGCCGGGTTTTTCGCAAAGCGCGGGCTAATTACTTAGCTTGAGCTTCGACTTGTGCTTCTACGCGACGGTTAACAGCGCGACCGGCTTCAGTAGCGTTGTCAGCCACTGGACGGGTTTCGCCGTAGCCAACCGAGTTCACGCGGTTTGCACCAACACCATACTGGTTAACCAGTACGTTTTTGACAGCAGCTGCACGACGCTCGGACAGCTTCTGGTTGTAAGCGTCAGGACCGACGGAGTCAGTGTGACCTTCAACAGTGGTGGTGGTTTGTGGGTACTGCTTCATGAAGTCAGCCAGGTTCTTGATGTCGCCGTAGCTGTTTGGCTTGACGACCGACTTGTCGAAGTCGAATTTCACGTCCAGCTCAACACGTACGACTTCAGCAACAGCCGGGCAACCGTTGGCGTCAACGGTAACGTTGGCCGGGGTGTCCGGGCACTTGTCGACGTTGTCGCAAACGCCGTCGTTGTCGCTGTCGGAGCAGACTTCAGCCACTGGAGCAGGCGCAGCTTCGACTTTCTTGGAGCCGCCACCGAAGTTCACACCGATACCGACGCTAGGAGCCCACTCGGTGTCGCCCTGGTCGATGTTGTACTGAGCTTCAACGCCAGCACGGGCGTAGAAGTTGTCGGTGAAGTACAGCTTGGCACCGCCGCCGATGTTGGCGAAGGTGGAACGGTTACGGCCGCCACGGTCGTTCTGACCGATGCTCTGGTCGGAGAAACCAGCCGAGACGTATGGACGCAGCATGTCGCCCGGGTTGTTGAAGTGGTACAGAGCATCCAGAGCGGTGTTCGCGCCCTTGATGTTACGGCCGCTGTCGCTGCGAACGTTGTGCACTTCGTCGTAGCCCAGACGCAATTCAACGTCGTCGGTCAGGAAGTAGCCAACAGAACCGCCGAACAGGTTGCCGTTATTTTTGAAATTACGAGCGCTGTCGAACTGTTCTTTCTTGGCAAAGCCTTCGATTTCGACTGCGCCTTGGCCTTGTGCCAGTGCGCCGAACGAAGTTGCGGCAACAATAGTACCAATGGCCAAGCCCAAGGTGTTTTTCAGTTTCATCCGTTAAATCCCCATCTGGTGATTGTGAAGCAGTCCCCCTAATCGAGGGACAACTCATCGGCAAGTCTATCAGAACTTGCCTGCCCGTTAGAGATATTTGCTCCGAGTTAAGTTTCGGTAACGCCCGCAAATTTCTCACGTAATTTATCAAGTGCCCGTTTGTAGCGCATTTTCGTGGCACTCAGGCCCATGTGCATTATGTCCGCGATCTCCTGAAATTCCAGCTCTGCGACAAATCGCAGCACCAGGATCTCCCGATCGATCGGGTTCACATGCACAAGCCAGCGATCGAGCCCGCCCTTCTCTTCGGGTTTGGGCGTCTTGTCTTCTGACGCCTCCTCCAGAGGATCCAGGCTCAGGGCGTCCATCAACCGACGCTTTCGCCGCTCCTTTCGATACTGCGTGATGCATTCGTTGTAGGTGATGCTGTAGAGCCAGGTCTTGAATTTCGATTTTCCCTCGAAATTCTTCAAGCCATACAACACCTTAAGCATCACCTCCTGACAGACATCGTCAGCATCGCGATCGTTCCCTAAATACCGCGCACAGACGTTAAAAAGTGTCCGCTGGTAGCGCCGCATCAGCTCTTCGTACGCGCGCGTCACGTGAAACAGCTCGGCGTGCGAGCGCGCCACCAACTCCTCGTCGGAGAGCGCGCGGGGGTCGTAACGCAGTGAGTGCGATTGAGGCTTATTCAAAACAGGTCGTGCCGACAGTCAGGTAAATGTCCGCCAGATCCCGGCGTCCGGGATTTTGCGGCGGCATACATTAGCAGATTTGCCGGTTCAGCGGCTGCTCACTCGCTGTTCGAGAAGGATCCGGTTCGACAACGACACCAGTTCTCCTTCGTCGGTCAGCAGCGTGGTCTTGACCGTGCCAATCTCTTCGATCTGCCCTTCGACCTCTCCAATACGCACTTGTTGCCCTACCTGGTACAACTCCCTCACATAAATTCCTGCCAGAATCTGGCTCGCGATTTCGCGGCTGCCCAGCCCCATGGCCAACGCAATTGCCAGACCAACGGTAATCAATCCGATCACGATGACGTGGTTCAGCAGGTCGGTTTTCACCTCCAGCTGGCTGATCGCCACCGAAATGCTGATGATAATCACCAGCCACTGCGCCACTCGACCCAGGCCGCCGGCGTAATCCAGACCGACGCCTTCAGCCGCGCCCCGGACGACACCGTTGACCAGCTGCGCCAGCAGCACGCCGACCAGCAGCACCAGCGCTGCGCCGAACACCTTCGGCAGGTACAGCGCCAGCATGTCCAGTGTCGCCGAGACCCTTTCAAGGCCAAGGGATTCTGCCGCCGACACCAGGAAAATCAAAAGCACAAACCAATACACGATCTTTCCGATCAGCGTCGAAATCGGGACCTGGATCCCTGCGCGACTGATCAGTTTGGTCAGGCCGGTGCCCGCCATCAGGCGATCCAGACCCAGCTTGGCCAGCAGCTTGGACAACAGGGTATCGAGCAGCTTGGCCACCACGAAACCCAACAGAACAACCACCAGAGCACCGAACAGGTTCGGGATGAAGTTCGCGACTTTGGTCCACAACGCAGTCATTGCGGTGACCAGGCTCTGTGTCCAGAGATCCAATTCCATATTCAATCAGCCTTGTTTTCTGTAGTACCGGCAATCGTCGCCTTGCGACGCGAAACAGGTGAAACGTGAGCCGAGCCGTTGTTCACGGCGATCATCAACGCCTGGCTGCAGCGCCCGAGCAGGCTGAACAGATCCCCTGCCCCCACCTGACGGTTGGCGGTCTTCAACACTCGCCCCAGAACAGCGTCATCGTCCCGGCTGGCGGACGACGAGTTGAGCATGTCGCGCAGCGATTCTTCAAACGGGTCGCGCATAGGCACCTCACGTAATGTCACAGACAGACGCAGGGCGTTTTGCACAAGTCACACGAACGCACATGATTTTTCGCCCGTCACATCCAGCGCAGACGCTTGAACCACCAGATTTGCCCCACTGCCACCGCCACCATGACTGCGCAGGCGATCATGAACCCCCAGGGGCTGTCTGCACCCGGCATGCCGCCCACATTGATGCCCAGCAAACCGGTAATGAAGCTCATCGGCAGGAAGATCCCGGTGATGATGCCGAACCGGTACATGGTCCTGTTCATGCGCTCGCTGAGGCGTCTATCTTCGGCCTCCAGCACCAGCCCCACGCGCTCGCGGGTCAGTTCCAGCTCTTCCAGATAGCGGGTCAGGCTGTTGTTCAATTCGTTCCAGTAGTCCGCATCGTCTTCCACAAACCAGGGCAGCTTGCTGCGGGTCAACTGCGCGTAAATATCGCGCTGCGGCGCCAGGAATCGACGCATGCCCGCCGCTCTTCGACGGATGTGCACCATGTTGCCGTGCTCGGGCATATACCGTTCGTCGGCATCTATGCGATCTTCCATGTCGTCGACCAGTTCCGACAGCTCGCTGACCACCGCCTGCACCTTGTCGGTGAGCAGCTGAGCCAGGTAGACCAGCAGTTCAGACGCCGTTTTCGGGCCTTTGCCCTCGTGAAGCAGGCCGATCAGTTCGTCAGTGGCCCGCAGCGAGCGCAGGCGCAGGGAAATCACCCGTTGGGCCGCCGCGAAGATGCGCACCGAGACCATGTCCTCGGGCTCGGCACCGGGGTTGAGGTTGACGCCACGCAGGAACAACAGCAGCTCATCGTCCGGTAACGGCAACAGCCGCGGCCGGGTGTTTTCTTCGAGCATCAGGTCGCAAACGAATTCGCTCAGGCCACTGGCCTTGCGCAACCACGTCTGGGTCTGCGGATGGCTACGGTCCCAGTGGAGCCACACACTCTCGTGGGGCTCCAGTTGCAGGCTGTCCAGATCGGTGCGGGCGATCGAACGCGCCCCGCCCTTGCCGTCCAGCACCAGGGCATGTACCAGCCCCCACTGCGCATTGGTTTCATCGAACATCAGTTGTCCTTACTGTCCTCTAGCCCAAAACACCGGTCACTCCGGCATTTTCAAGGGGCTTGGCGATACGATGATGCCGTTGTTGTCGGCATACACATATTCGCCGGGGCGGAATGTCACGCCACCAAACGCCACGACCACATTCAGATCGCCCAGACCGCGCTTTTCGGTCTTGAGCGGGTGGCTGGCCAGCGCCTGCACGCCCAGATCGGTCTGCGCCAGGACGTCGACGTCACGTACGCAACCGAAGATGACCATGCCTTCCCAGCCGTTTTTCGCGGCTTTTTCCGCCAGCATGTCACCCAGCAACGCACAGCGCAGCGAACCGCCACCGTCGACCACCAGTACCTTGCCCTTGCCGTTCTGGTCGGCCTGCTCGCGTACCCGCGAATTGTCCTCGAAGCACTTGAGGGTGACGATCTGCCCGCCGAAGGAGTCGCGACCGCCGAAATTGCTGAACATCGGCTCGACCACCTGAACCAGCTCTGGGTAGGCGTCACACAAATCCGGAGTGATGTAGTGCATGGGTAACTCCTGTCGGTTAGGGCTCTATCGGAAGAAGGCCGGTCTGGCCTGGCATTGAGCGGCCCTCACGTCAGACCGCAGCGACCAGCACAATGCTTCCTTTATATAGAACAAAAACCTGACCGACGAGTATTCAGCGGCGGGTCCGTCAATTGGCGGCAAGCTTAGCGTCAAGTGACGACGAGCGGAATGGCTGACAACCGCTCAAGTCAGGGAGTTGCCACCATGTTCAGCGTTGATTCAGGCTGGGCGACGAAGATCTGCCGATTCAGCCAGTCTGCCACCTGCGGCCAGACCTGCGCCTGGGCGCCTTTGCTGACCAGCATCTGCACATGACCGAAGTCCTCGGCATAACCGTGTTCGCGGCCCAGACAGAGAAATTCTTTACGCTCGCCGCCAAACTGCTCGAACAGCTCGCGGCAGGCCCACTCAGGGTCCTGATGATCGCCGGCACCCGCCACGCACAGCAGCGGCACGTCGACATGGCGCAGGCCTGACCACCAGTCGTCCTTCTTGTCGCCGAAACGGCCGAACAGGCTCTGCCAGCCCATGGCCTCCAGCACGATGCCCATCGGCTCGTCCTCGGGACCACGCTTGAAGCGCGCGCCGGAGACATGATCGAAGCGCTTGAGCACCAGCCGGGTGCTCCACTGCAGCGGCGGCACTTTCAGCGGCCAGTAGCGACGACTGACCTGACTGCCGAACAGCGCGGCCGATGCCACCTGCCCTTCGGCAAAGTAATGCCCGCCCAAGGCCGCTGCCAGTGTGGTGCCACCCAGCGAGTGACCGATCCAGTGCGGCGCCTGCCCGCTTTGCTCGGCCACGAAAGCGGCAATCGCCGGCAGATCGTAACGGGCGTAATCGGCCACGCGATTGTATCGATACGCTTCATTGCGCGCAGACAAACCGTGACCGCGCATTTCCGGAATCCACACGTCGAACCCGGCGCGGGCCAGATAGGCGCCCAAGCCGATGCCCTTGGGCGAATACCAGAAACGTCGATTGGAAAAGCTGCCGTGCAGCAGGATTACCGGCACGCCCCGTACGTCAGGCGTTGCGACCAGGCCCAGGCGGGTCACGGCCAGTTCGACGGTGAAATCCATGCTGTTGCCGGGCTTGAGGCGGTATACGTCCTCGATCAGGTCGCCACGCCGCTCGGCGCTGATCAAGGCCACAGGAAAGAGATTGCTGCTGCTTTGCATAGAACTCGTGCTTGACTCGAAATTGTCGCGAAATCGGCCCAAGAAAAAGGGCGGACTCATCAAGGCCGCCCTTTTCAAGAGAACCGGCCCGCCGAAACGGGCCCGCATCTTACATCATTTTGGCGCTTCTTCTTCGGAGAGGAAGAACCAGGTTTCCAGAACCGAGTCAGGGTTCAGGGATACGCTCTCGATGCCCTGCTCCATCAGCCAGCGCGCCAGATCCGGGTGGTCGGACGGGCCCTGACCGCAGATGCCGATGTACTTGCCGGCCTTGTTACAGGCCTGGATGGCGTTGGACAGCAGCTTCTTGACCGCAGGGTTACGCTCGTCGAACAGGTGCGCGATGATGCCGGAGTCACGGTCCAGGCCCAGGGTCAGCTGGGTCAGGTCGTTGGAACCGATGGAGAAGCCGTCGAAGTACTCAAGGAACTCATCGGCCAGCAAGGCGTTGGACGGCAGCTCGCACATCATGATCACGCGCAGGCCATTGTCGCCACGGGCCAGGCCGTTTTCGGCCAGCAGGTCGACCACCTGGCTCGCCTCGCCCAGGGTGCGCACGAACGGCACCATGATCTCGACGTTGGTCAGGCCCATCTCGTTGCGCACGCGCTTGAGGGCACGGCACTCGAGCTCGAAGCAGTCGCGGAAGTTTTCGCTGATGTAACGCGAAGCGCCGCGGAAGCCCAGCATCGGGTTCTCTTCTTCCGGCTCGTACAGCTTGCCGCCGATCAGGTTGGCGTATTCGTTGGACTTGAAGTCCGACAGACGCACGATGACCTTCTTCGGATAGAACGCCGCGGCCAGGGTGCTGATGCCTTCAACCAGCTTCTCGACATAGAAACCGACCGGATCGTCGTAACCGGCGATGCGCTTGTCGACGCTTTCCTTGATGTCCAGCGGCAGGTTCGGGTAGTTCAGCAGCGCCTTGGGGTGCACGCCGATCATGCGGTTGATGATGAACTCCAGACGCGCCAGGCCGATACCGGCGTTGGGCAGCTGGGCGAAGTCGAAGGCGCGGTCGGGGTTGCCGACGTTCATCATGATCTTGAACGGCAGCTCCGGCATGGCGTCGACCGAGTTCTGCTTGATGTCGAAGCCCAGTTCGCCTTCGAAGATGTAACCGGTGTCGCCTTCGGCGCAGGACACGGTCACGCCCTGGCCGTCCTTGAGCAGCTCGGTGGCGTTGCCGCAACCGACCACGGCCGGAATGCCCAGCTCACGGGCGATGATCGCCGCGTGGCAGGTACGGCCGCCACGGTTGGTGACGATGGCGCTGGCGCGCTTCATGACCGGTTCCCAGTCCGGGTCGGTCATATCGGAGACCAGCACGTCGCCGGTCTGGACCTTGTCCATCTCGGACACGTCCTTGATGATGCGCACCTTGCCCGCGCCGATGCGCTGGCCAATGGCACGGCCTTCGGCCAGCACGGTGCCCTTCTCTTTCAGCAGGTAGCGTTCCATGACGTTGGCGGCGCTGCGGCTCTTCACGGTTTCAGGGCGGGCCTGAACGATGTAGAGCTTGCCGTCGTCACCGTCCTTGGCCCACTCGATGTCCATCGGGCAGCCGTAGTGCTTCTCGATGATCATCGCCTGGCGGGCCAGGTTGCTGACCTCTTCGTCGGACAGACAGAAACGTGCGCGCTCGGCGGCGTCGACGTCGACGGTCTTCACCGAACGGCCGGCTTTCGCTTCGTCGCCGTAAATCATCTTGATCGCCTTGCTGCCCAGATTGCGGCGCAGGATCGCCGGGCGACCGGCTTCAAGGGTGCCCTTGTGAACGTAGAACTCGTCCGGGTTGACCGCGCCTTGAACGACGGTTTCGCCCAGGCCGTAGGCGCCGGTGATGAACACCACGTCACGGAAGCCCGATTCGGTGTCCAGGGTGAACATCACGCCCGCCGTGCCGGTCTCGGAACGGACCATGCGCTGCACGCCAGCGGACAGCGCCACCAGCTTGTGGTCGAAGCCCTGGTGCACACGGTAGGAAATGGCGCGGTCGTTGAACAGCGAGGCGAAGACTTCCTTCGCCGCGCGGATCACGTTGTCGACACCACGGATATTGAGGAAGGTTTCCTGCTGGCCGGCAAAGGATGCATCGGGCAGGTCTTCGGCGGTGGCGGAAGAGCGCACGGCCACGGCGATGTCCGGGTTGCCGGCCGACAGCTCGGCGAAGGCAGCGCGGATTTCGGCGTTCAGCCGCTCGGGGAATTCAGCTTCCATGATCCACTGACGAATCTGTGCGCCGGTCTTGGCCAGGGCGTTGACGTCGTCGACATCAAGGGCATCGAGTGCTTTGTGAATCTGATCATTCAGGCCGCTCTGCTCAAGAAAATCACGATAGGCCTGAGCTGTAGTGGCGAAGCCACCAGGGACGGACACGCCTGCGCCCGCCAGGTTGCTGATCATCTCTCCGAGGGATGCGTTCTTGCCCCCCACGTGCTCAACATCATGTTTGCCGAGCTTATCGAGGGAAACTACGTACTCTACCAAGGTGATCTCTCCACTAACCGGTTTGTTGTTGGGAAAAGCATAGGTGCTTTGAATTCACTGCTTGAAACAGGCAGAAGCGATTCAGCGCACGTGTGGGTCTGGGTCCGGAAAATCTGTATCCTGAAAAAACGCGTAGAATGCGCCCAGATCATGGCGCGCAAGCCCGCCTATCATATCCAAGAATCGTCACCAGCTTAAGGCCCAAGGCGCAAATGAAACGATCCGCTTTCTTTATCTCCGACGGCACCGGCATCACTGCCGAAACCCTTGGCCAGAGCCTGCTGGCACAATTTGAAACCATAACGTTCAACAAGTTCACCAGGCCCTATATCGACAGCGTCGAGAAGGCCCGGGCCATGGTCGCGCAAATCAACAAGGCCGCCGAGAAAGACGAAGCCCGTCCGATCATCTTCGACACCATCGTCAATCAGGACATCCGGGAAATCCTGGCGACCTCCGATGGCTTCATGATCGACATCTTTTCCACCTTCCTGGCCCCGCTGGAACAGGAGCTTAGTTCACACTCCTCCTATTCGGTGGGCAAGTCGCACTCCATCGGCCACAACTCCAATTACATGGAGCGCATTGAAGCGGTGAACTTCGCGCTGGACAACGACGACGGCGCCCGCACCCACTATTACGACAAGGCGGACATCATTCTGGTGGGGGTTTCGCGCTGTGGGAAGACGCCTACCTGTCTATACATGGCGATGCAGTTCGGCATTCGCGCCGCCAACTACCCGCTGACCGAAGAGGACATGGAGCGCCTGCAACTGCCTGCCGCGCTCAAACAGCACCGCAACAAGCTGTTCGGCCTGACCATCGACCCGGATCGCCTGACCGCCATCCGCCACGAGCGCAAGCCCAACAGCCGCTACTCGAGCTTCGCCCAGTGCGAATTCGAAGTGCGCGAAGTGGAGAACCTGTTCCGCCGCGAAAACATCCCGCACATCAACTCCACGCACTTCTCGGTGGAAGAGATTTCGGCGAAAGTTTTGGTGGAAAAAGGGGTCGAGCGGCGGTTCAAATAGCGACGATATGCCGCAGGGATTTCAGCCCGACTGACATCGAAACAGGCCCCTGTGGGAGCCGGCTTGCTGGCGAATACGGTGTGTCAGTCACCGCATCTGGTGCAGCCCCACCGCATTCGCCAGCAAGCCGGCTCCCACACAAGTCCGAGTGCGTTTCAGAAACAATCGCCCGGCACGCGTACCCAGCCTTCCATCAACACCCGCGCACTGCGGCTCATGATGGCTTTTTTCACTGACCACTCGCCCTCTACCAACACAGCCTCGGCGCCCACGCGCAGGGTTCCGGACGGATGCCCGAAACGCACGGCGCTGCGCTCGCCGCCACCGGCCGCCAGATTGACCAGCGTCCCCGGGATCGCCGCTGCGGTGCCGATGGCCACTGCCGCCGTGCCCATCATCGCGTGGTGCAATTTCCCCATGGACATGGCCCGCACGAGCAGATCGGTGTCACCTACCCCCACCGTCTTGCCGCTTGACGAAACGTACTGCGCGGGCCGAGCCACGAACGCTACTTTCGGTGTGTGCTGACGCTTGGCAGCCTCATCGACATGAGCGATCAGGCCCATGCGCACGGCGCCGTAAGCGCGGATGGTCTCGAACATGGCCAGGGCTTTCGGGTCGTTGTTGATCGCGTCCTGCAGTTCGATGCCGGTGTAACCGATATCGCTGGCATTGACGAAGATGGTCGGAATGCCCGCGTTGATCATCGTGGCCTTGAAGGTGCCGACACCGGGCACTTGCAGATCGTCCACCAGATTGCCGGTGGGAAACATCGAGCCGCCGGCGCCCTCTTCTTCGGCCGCCGGGTCCATGAATTCCAGTTGTACCTCGGCGGCGGGAAAGGTCACGCCGTCCAGTTCGAAGTCGCCGGTTTCCTGGACCTGGCCGTCAGTCATGGGCACGTGGGCGATGATGGTCTTGCCGATATTGGCCTGCCAGATGCGCACCACTGCCACGCCATCGCGAGGAATCAGCCCCGGATCGACCAGCCCGTTGCTGATGGCGAACGGCCCGACGGCGGCCGAGAGGTTGCCGCAATTGCCGCTCCAGTCCACGAACGGCTTGTCGATGGAGACCTGGCCAAACAGATAGTCCACGTCGTGATCGGGCCGGGTGCTTTTGGACAGGATCACGGTTTTGCTGGTGCTCGACGTCGCACCGCCCATGCCGTCGATCTGCTTGGCGTAAGGGTCGGGGCTGCCGATCACCCGCAGCAACAGCGCGTCGCGGGCAGCGCCGGGCGTCTGGGCCGAGTCGGGCAGATCCTGAAGGCGAAAGAACACGCCCTTGCTGGTGCCGCCACGCATGTAGGTGGCGGGAATCCTGATTTGTGCGGGATGAGCCATGAAATCGTTTCCTTCAATTGAAGACCGCTTTTGTAGCAGCACGGCTTGCCAGCGGGGCGGTGGATCAGTCGACATCGCAGTGATGGGTCGACCCTCCCGCCGGCAAGCCGTGCTGCTACGAGGGCGTTGGCGTTTTGACTCAGGCCACAGCGGCTGATTCGAGGAAGTCCTGGGCGAAGCGTTGCAACACCCCACCCGCCTCGTAGATCGACACTTCTTCGCCCGTGTCCAAGCGGCAGGTGACCGGTACTTCCAGACGCTCGCCATCACGGCGCTGAATCACCAGCGTCAGAGTGGCGCGCGGCGTGCTTTCACCGATCACGTCGAAGGTTTCCGTGCCGTCGATGCCCAGCGTGGTGCGGGTGGTGCCGGATTTGAACTCCAGCGGCAACACGCCCATGCCCACCAGGTTGGTGCGGTGGATGCGCTCGAAACCTTCGGCGACGATGGCCTCAACCCCGGCCAGACGCACGCCCTTGGCGGCCCAGTCACGGGACGAACCCTGGCCGTAGTCGGCACCGGCGACGATGATCAGCGGCTGCTTGCGCTCCATGTAGGTCTCGATGGCTTCCCACATGCGCGTGACCTTGCCTTCCGGCTCGATCCGCGCCAGCGAACCCTGCTTGACCTTGCCGTTTTCCTGAACCATCTCGTTGAACAGTTTCGGGTTGGCGAACGTCGCGCGCTGGGCGGTCAGGTGGTCGCCGCGGTGGGTCGCGTAGGAGTTGAAGTCCTCTTCGGGCAGGCCCATTTTTGCCAGGTATTCGCCGGCGGCGCTGTCCAGCATGATCGCGTTGGACGGCGACAGGTGATCGGTGGTGATGTTGTCCGGCAGCACCGCCAGCGGACGCATGCCCTTGAGCGTGCGCTCGCCGGCCAGCGCGCCTTCCCAGTACGGCGGACGGCGGATGTAGGTGCTCATCGGGCGCCAGTCGTACAGCGGCTCGACTTTGGGGCCGGTGGCGTCCTCGATGGCGAACATCGGGATGTAGACCTTGCGGAACTGCTCGGGCTTGACTGACGCCTTGACCACCGCATCGATTTCCGCGTCGCTGGGCCAGATGTCCTTGAGGCGGATTTCTTCGCCATTGGCGCCGATCCCCAGCACATCTTTCTCGATGTCGAAGCGAATGGTCCCGGCAATGGCGTAGGCCACCACCAGCGGCGGCGAGGCGAGAAAGGCCTGTTTGGCGTAGGGGTGAATGCGCCCGTCGAAGTTGCGGTTGCCCGACAGCACGGCGGTGGCGTACAGGTCGCGGTCGATGATTTCCTGCTGGATCACCGGATCCAGCGCGCCGGACATGCCGTTGCAGGTGGTGCAGGCGAAAGCCACCACGCCAAAGCCCAGTTGCTCCAGTTCAGAGGTCAGCCCGGCCTCGTCCAGATACAACGCGACCGCCTTGGAACCCGGTGCCAGCGAGGATTTCACCCAGGGTTTGCGCACCAGCCCAAGCTTGTTGGCATTGCGCGCCAGCAACCCTGCAGCGATCACGTTGCGCGGATTACTGGTGTTGGTGCAACTGGTGATCGCGGCGATGATCACCGCACCGTCCGGCATCTGTCCCGGGGTTTCTTCCCAGGCGCCAGCAATGCCTTTGCTCGCCAGATCGGCCGTCGCCACCCGCGCGTGAGGGTTCGAAGGCCCGGCCATGTTGCGCACGACGCTGGACAGATCGAAGCTCAGCACTCGCTCGTATTCGGCCGTGATCAAGCTATCGGCCCAGAGCCCTGCGACTTTCGCGTAGTTTTCCACCAGCTGGACCTGCTGCTCTTCACGGCCGGTCAGGGTGAGGTAGTCGATGGTCTGCTGATCGATGGAGAACATCGCCGCTGTCGCGCCGTACTCCGGCGCCATGTTGGAAATGGTCGCGCGATCGCCCAGGGTCAGCGCGCGGGCACCTTCGCCGTAGAACTCAAGATAGGCACCGACCACCTTCTGCTTGCGCAGGTACTCGGTCAGCGCCAGCACCACGTCGGTGGCGGTGATGCCCGGCTGCGGACGCCCGGACAGCTGGACACCGATGATGTCCGGCAGGCGCATCCACGACGCGCGGCCCAGCATCACGTTTTCCGCTTCAAGCCCACCGACACCAATGGCGATCACGCCCAGCGCGTCGACGTGAGGCGTGTGGCTGTCGGTGCCCACCAGCGTGTCGGGAAAGGCCACGCCATTAAGGGTCTGCACCACCGGCGACATCCGCTCCAGGTTGATCTGGTGCATGATGCCGTTGCCCGGCGGGATCACCTCGACGTTCTTGAACGCCTGCTTGGTCCAGTTGATGAAGTGGAAGCGGTCTTCATTGCGCCGGTCTTCGATGGCGCGGTTCTTGGCGAAGGCGTCGGGGTCGTAGCCTCCGCACTCGACGGCCAGCGAGTGGTCGACGATCAGTTGCACCGGCACCACCGGGTTGACCTGCGCCGGGTCACCGCCCTTGTCGGCGATGGCATCGCGCAGGCCGGCCAGGTCCACCAGCGCGGTCTGGCCGAGGATGTCGTGGCACACCACGCGCGCCGGAAACCAGGGGAAATCCAGATCGCGCTTGCGCTCGATCAGTTGAGTGAGCGAAGCCTTGAGCGTCGCCGGGTCGCAGCGGCGTACCAGGTTTTCTGCCAGCACCCGGGAGGTGTACGGCAGCGTCGCATAGGCGCCCGGTTTGATCGCATCGACCGCCGCGCGGGCGTCGAAGTAATCAAGCGAAGTGCCGGGCAATGGCTTGCGGTATTCAGTGTTCATGCGCAGGGACTCAATCACGGAAAGTAAAGGGTGGAGAGCCCCGTAGAGCTCTCCTTTTCCCATTCAGCGCTGCTCGATTGGCACGAACTTGCGCTGTTCGACGCCGATGTATTCGGCGCTCGGGCGGATGATGCGGTTGTTGGCACGCTGTTCGAACACGTGGGATGCCCAGCCGGTCAGGCGCGAGCAGACGAAGATCGGCGTGAACAGCTTGGTCGGGATGCCCATGAAGTGGTACGCCGAGGCATGGTAGAAATCGGCGTTGGGAAACAGCTTCTTCTGCTCCCACATGGTCTTGTCGATGGCTTCGGAGACCGGGAACAGCACCTTGTCGCCCACTTCATCGGCGAGTTTTTTCGCCCAGCCCTTGATCACCTCGTTACGCGGGTCGTTGTCTTTGTAGATCGCGTGGCCGAAGCCCATGATCTTGTCCTTGCGCGCGAGCATCTCCAGGGTGCCCTTGACGGCGTCGTCGGCCGACGAGAACTTCTCGATCATCTCCATGGCCGCCTCGTTGGCGCCGCCATGCAGCGGGCCGCGCAGGGTGCCGATGGCCGCGGTGATGCAGGAGAACAGGTCAGACAGCGTCGAGGCGCAGACCCGCGCGGTGAAGGTCGAGGCGTTGAATTCGTGCTCTGCGTAGAGGATCAGCGACACGTCCATGACCTTGCGGTGCAGCTCGCTCGGGGTCTTGTCCAGCAGCAGCTTGAGGAAGTGGCCGCCAATGGAGGCTTCGTCGGTCACGCAGTTGATGCGCTTGCCTTCGTGGCTGTAGCGATACCAGTAGCACATGATCGCCGGGAAGGCGGCCAGCAGGCGATCGGTGGAGTCGCGCTGCTGCTCGAAGCGGGTTTCCGGTTCCAGATTGCCGAGCATCGAACAGCCGGTGCGCATCACGTCCATCGGGTGCGCGTCGGCGGGAATGCGCTCCAGCACTTCCTTGAGCGCCTGCGGCAGGTCGCGCAGGCCCTGGAGTTTCTTCAGGTAGGCGTCCAGTTGCGCCTGGGTCGGCAGCTCGCCGTACAGCAGCAGCCAGGCCACTTCTTCGAAACGGGCGTCGGCCGCCAGTTCGCGCACGTCATAGCCACGGTACGTCAGGCCGGCACCGGCCTGGCCCACGGTCGACAGGGCCGTCTGCCCGGCGACCTGGCCACGCAGGCCAGCGCCACTCAATACTTTTCCTTCAGCCATTGCTCTCTCCAGATCTTGTCGTTTTTGGGAATCGGCAATTCAATTCGTTTATCAGGGATCACGGAATCCGTAGCAGCACGGCTTGCCGGCGGGAGCGTTCTCAAGATCGACCCGCGGGCAAGCCCGGTTGCTACGGGACGTGCAACATCAGGCTTTCTTCTGCGCAAACAGCGCATCCAGTTTCTGTTCGAAAGCGTGGTAATCGATGCGTTCATACAACTCCATGCGGGTCTGCATGGTGTCGACCACGTTTTTCTGGGTGCCGTCGCGACGGATCGCGGTGTAGACATTCTCGGCCGCCTTGTTCATGGCGCGGAACGCCGACAGCGGATACAGCACCAGCGACACCTCGGCCGACTTCAGCTCGTCGGTGGTGAACAGCGGCGTGGCGCCGAATTCGGTGATGTTGGCCAGGATCGGCGCCCTCACCCGCGAGGCAAACAGTTTGTACATGTCAAGCTCGGTGATGGCTTCCGGGAACACCATGTCGGCGCCCGCCTCGATGCACGCGGCGGCGCGATCCAGTGCCGATTCCAGCCCTTCGACCGCCAGCGCATCGGTGCGCGCCATGATCACGAAGCTGTCGTCGGTGCGCGCGTCCACGGCGGCCTTGATGCGGTCGACCATTTCCTGCTGCGAGACGATTTCCTTGCCCGGACGATGGCCGCAGCGTTTGGCGCCGACCTGATCCTCGATGTGCATGGCCGCTGCGCCGAACTTGATCATCGACTTCACGGTGCGCGCGACGTTGAACGCCGAGGCGCCGAAACCGGTGTCCACGTCCACCAACAGCGGCAGGTCGCAGACATCGGTGATGCGGCGCACGTCGGTCAGCACGTCATCCAGGCCGGTGATACCCAGGTCCGGCACGCCGAGCGAGCCGGCCGCCACACCGCCACCGGACAGGTAAATGGCCTTGAAACCGGCGCGCTGGGCCAGCAAGGCGTGGTTGGCGTTGATGGCGCCCACCACCTGCAATGGGTGCTCGCTGGCCACGGCGTCACGGAAGCGTTGGCCGGGAGTCGTTCTTGAAGTCATTGTTCACCTCGGGCAGTTGCCGCTTGATCTTGATGGTTCTGTGCTTGATAGCGCTGTTCGATGTTGCGTTTGGAGGCGCCGATGTGGCGGCGCATCAACAATTCAGCCAGTTCGCCATCACGCTCGGCGATGGCGTCGAGAATCCGGTGGTGCTCGGCGAAGGCCTGGCGCGGCCGGTTGGGCGTGGTGGAGAACTGGATGCGGTACATGCGCACCAGTTGATAGAGCTCGCCGCAGAGCATCTGGGTCAGCGTGCTGTTGCGCGCGCCCTGGATGATCCGGTAATGGAAGTCGAAGTCACCTTCCTGCTGGTAATAGCCGACCCCGGCCTGGAACGCCGAGTCGCGCTCATGGGTGTCCAGCACATGGCGCAGCTCTGCGATTTCCTCGACCGTCATGCGCTCGGCGGCCAGGCGACAGGCCATGCCTTCCAGCGATTCGCGGATTTCATAGAGCTCGACCAGCTCGGCATGGCTCAGCGACACCACCCGGGCGCCGACGTGGGGCACACGCACCAGCAGGCGCTGGCCTTCCAGACGGTGGATGGCTTCGCGCAATGGCCCACGGCTGATGCCATAGGTGCGCGCCAGCTCCGGCTCGGAAATCTTGCTGCCCGGGGCAATCTCGCCCTTGACGATGGCCGCCTGAATGCGCCGAAAGACGTTCTCGGAAAGGGTTTCCGAATCGACCACTGCAGCCGCTGTAGAATCCATCGCTTCCAACATTGTCGACACCTTGCTCAGCAATGCAGCCAAATCTAGCCAGCAAAGCCATAAAGGTCAAAGATAATTTCAGGACTGTCGACAATCGTCTAATAACCTCAGGATCTGAGGCCCTTTCCCACAGCATTCGTCAGCAGCGCCCTTTGCTGGCGCCATAAAACCTTCATGCTAGAATGCCGACCGCATTTACCTGCTGTTACAGGTAAGTCGTTTACACCCAGGCTGGCCGCGGCCCACGCCTTTTCCAACCTTAGGGCTGAATCGAACCAGCTCCTTGTATTTCCTTCACCGCGCCAGGACCTATGAGCCGCCATCCTCTACTCTTTCTGTTGTGCCTGATGTCAGGCGCCCTGCTCGGTGATCCGGCCCTGGCAGCGGGCAAAACGGTCTACGGTCTGAACGAATACGCCGAGCTTGCGGGCATCGACCTGCAGGTTGCGGCCAAACTCGACACCGGCGCAAAAACCGCCTCGCTCAGCGCCCGTGACATAAAACGTTTCAAACGCGACGGCGAGTCCTGGGTGCGCTTCTACCTGGCCATCGACGATGCCCACGAACACCCCATCGAACGCCCGCTGGCGCGGGTCAGCAAGATCAAGCGCAGGGCCGGCGACGTCGACCCGGACGACGAAAAGAAGTACACCTCGCGGCCGGTGATCAGCCTGGATGTGTGCATGGGCGCGGCTTCTCGCACCATCGAAGTGAACTTGACCGACCGAAGTGCATTCCAATACCCGCTTTTGATTGGCTCCGAGGCGCTCAAACGCTTCGACGCGCTGGTCGATCCAAGCCTTAAATATGCTGCAGGCAAACCGGCCTGCATCACTGACGCTCAAACCGCAGAGTAACGACATGCGCTCTCTTACCCTCCATCTGAAAATCCTGATCGCGACCCTGGTCGTTCTCGGCATCGCGATCACGGCCTATCAGATACTGGCGCTCGGCATCCCCGTCACCGAAGACGAAACGGACGACCTGTGGAACATCGACGCCAAGGTCGAGTTCGTCGCCAACCCCAAGGACTCGGTCAAGGTGCAGATGTACGTACCGCCGCTCTCGCGCGACTACATCAGCCTCAATGAAAGCTTCATCTCCAACAATTACGGGGTCAACGTCAACCGCGCCGACGGCAACCGCAAGGTCACCTGGTCGGCCCGTCGCGCCACTGGCAACCAGACCCTCTACTACCGCCTGGTGCTGACCAAGCGCTACAGCGGCGAGAAAGCCAAGGTCAAGGGCCCGATCTTCCGCGACAGCATCGCCGTCGAAGGCCCGGAAAAAATCGCCGCCGACGCCCTGCTCGCGCCGATCCGCCAGCACTCGGCCGACGTCGAGACCTTCGTCAGCGAAGCCATCAAGCGTGTCAACAATGTCTCCGACGACAACGTCAAGCTGCTGCTGGCGGGCGACCCCTCGGTGCAGAACAAGGCGCGCATCACCGAAATCCTGCTGTCCATCGCCCACGTGCCGGTGGAAAAGGTCCACACCATTCGCCTGGTGGCCGACCAGCCGCAGACCCCGGAACTCTGGCTGCGCAGCTTCAACGGCAAGGACTGGCTGTACTTCAACCCGGAGACCGGCGAGGCCGGCCTGCCGCAGGATCGCCTGCTCTGGTGGATCGGTGACGACAACCTGATCACCGTCGAAGGCGGCAAGAAGGCCATGGTCAGCTTCACCCTGAACAACAGCGAGATGAACGCCATCCGCCTGGCCAAGCTGACCGACGAAAACACCGACGCCGACTTTCTCGAATACTCGCTTTACGGCCTGCCGCTGCAGACCCAGCAGACTTTCATGATCATGGTGATGATCCCCATCGGCGTGCTGGTGATCCTGATCCTGCGCAACCTCATCGGCCTGCAGACCCTGGGCACCTTCACCCCGGTGCTGATCGCCCTGGCATTCAGGGAAACCCAGCTGGGCTTCGGCATCGTGCTGTTCACCATCATCACGGCGCTGGGGCTGTCGCTGCGCTCGTACCTTGAACACCTCAAGCTGCAGATGCTGCCCAGGTTGTCGGTGGTGCTGACCTTCGTGGTGGTGCTGATCGCTGCCATCAGCCTGTTCAGCCACAAGCTGGGCCTTGAGCGCGGGCTGTCGGTGGCGCTGTTCCCGATGGTGATCCTGACCATGACCATCGAACGCCTGTCGATCACCTGGGAAGAACGCGGCGCCAGCCACGCCATGAAAGTAGCCATCGGCACCCTGTTCGCTGCGTCGCTGGCACACATCATCATGACCGTGCCGGAGTTCATCTACTTCGTGTTCACCTTCCCGGCGGTCCTGCTGATTCTGGTGGGCTTCATGCTGGCCATGGGGCGCTATCGCGGCTACCGCCTGACCGAACTGGTCCGCTTCAAGGCCTTCCTCAAGGAAGACGCCGAACGGGAAAGCGCCAAATGATCGGCTGGTGGAAAACCTGGAAAGCCCTGGAAGCCAAGGGGATCATGGGCATCAACCGGCGTAACGCCGACTACGTGCTCAAGTACAACAAGCGCAGCCTGTACCCGATCGTCGATGACAAGATCATCACCAAGGAACGGGCCATCGCCGCCGGCATTCACGTGCCGGAGATGTACGGGATCATTTCCACCGAGAAAGAAATCGACAGGCTCGACGAGATCATCGGCGGGCGCAACGACTTCGTCATCAAACCGGCCCAGGGCGCCGGCGGCGATGGCATTCTGGTGGTCGCCGACCGCTTCGAGGGCCGCTATCGCACGGTGTCCGGGCGGATCATCAGCCGCGAGGACATCGAGCACCAGATTTCCAGCATCCTCACCGGCCTCTATTCACTGGGCGGCCATCGGGATCGCGCGCTGATCGAGTACCGGGTCACGCCGGACCCGATCTTCAAGAGCATCAGCTACGAAGGCGTGCCCGACATTCGCATCATCGTGCTGATGGGCTACCCGGTCATGGCCATGCTGCGCCTGCCGACCCGCCAGTCCGGCGGCAAGGCCAACCTGCACCAGGGCGCCATCGGCGTGGGCGTGGACCTGGCGACCGGCATGACCCTGCGCGGCACCTGGCTGAACAACATCATCAGCAAACACCCCGACACCACCAACGCGGTGGACGGCGTGCAGCTGCCGAACTGGGACGGCTTCATGAAGCTGGCCGCCGAATGCTACGAGCTGTGCGGGCTGGGCTATATCGGCGTGGACATGGTGCTGGACCAGGAACGCGGCCCGCTGATTCTGGAACTCAATGCGCGCCCCGGCCTGAACATCCAGATCGCCAACGACTGCGGCCTGACCCATCGCACCACTGCGGTGGAACAGCGCCTGGAAGCACTGGCTGCCGAAGGACGCCACGAAAGCCCCGAAGAGCGGGTGAAGTTCGTCCAGGAACTGTTCGGGCATGTGTGAGCCCGGTGTCAGCAATGCGCCGTGGCGCTGCTCAACTCCGACACGCCTCTAGGACTCTTCCTACGAGAAGTCTACAATCGCTGTCCGCACGCCCTGACCGATTTGCCTCGCATGCCAACCTGCTCCGTACACCCGATCGCCTACCAGCCTGATCCGACCGGTTTTTTCTCGCTCATCCGCCACGCACCCGGCGCCGTGCTGCTGGACAGCGGCCGCCCCGAAGCCGACCGCGGTCGCTTCGACATCCTCAGCGCCTGGCCGCTGGAAACTCTGGCGCCTTTGGCCGATGAAAGTGGCGACGCTTACCTTCAGCGTCTGCGCGACAGCCTGGTGCGACTCGGCAATGCCGAGCTGCCTGAGTCGTCCCCGCTGCCCTTCGCCGGCGGCCTGATCGGCTACCTGGCCTACGATTTCGGGCGCCTGCTGGAGCCGCTTCCCGAGCAGGCCATCGATGATCTGCACCTGCCATCGGCGCAACTGGGCCTCTATGCCTGGGCGCTGATCAGCGACCATCAGCAAGGCACCAGCCAACTGGTGTTTCACCCAGCGCTGGGCGATGAAGAACGCCGGCGCCTGATCGATCTGTTTTCCCAGCCCGCGACCTGCGATGCCAGCTTTGAACTGACCTCGCCGTTCTGCGCCGACATTGGCGCGCAGCAGTACCAACAGGCCATCGAACGCATTCACGCGTACATCCAGGCCGGCGATTGCTATCAGGTGAACTACGCCCAGCGTTTTCGCGCGCAATACCAGGGCGAGCCGTGGGCAGCCTATCAGGCGCTGCGCGTCGCCTGCCCGACGCCCTTCGCCGGTTTTCTGAGCCTGGCCGAAGGCGATGCGGTGCTCAGCCTGTCGCCGGAACGCTTCGTCAAGGTCAGCCAGCGCCAGGTGGAAACCCGCCCGATCAAGGGCACCCGGCCCCGGGGCAAGACGCCCGCGGAGGACCAGGCCTACGCCGACGAACTGCTGGCCAGCCCTAAGGACCGCGCAGAAAACCTGATGATCGTCGACTTGCTGCGCAACGACCTGGGCCGCACCTGCCGCACCGGCTCGGTAAGGGTGCCGCAGCTGTTCGGCCTGGAAAGCTACCCCAACGTGCATCATTTGGTGAGCGTCGTGACCGGCGAGCTGGCCGCAGACAAAGACGCCCTGGACCTGATCGGCGGCAGCTTCCCCGGCGGTTCGATCACCGGCGCGCCGAAAATCCGCTCGATGCAGATCATCGACGAGCTGGAGCCCAGCCGCCGGGCGCTGTACTGCGGGTCGCTGCTGTATCTGGATGTGCGCGGCGAGATGGACAGTTCCATCGCCATCCGCAGCCTGCTGGCCCGGGACGGGCAGATCGCCTGCTGGGGCGGCGGCGGGATCGTCGCCGACTCGCAGTGGGAGGCCGAATATCAGGAGACCTTCACCAAAGTGCGGGTGTTGATGCAGGCGCTTGAGGCCCTGTAACGCGGATTCGTAACCCTGATGAAACCCTGTGGGAGCCGGCTTGCTGGCGAATGCGTCTGGTCAGTCACTGCAAGGGTGAATGACACGCCCTATTCGCCAGCAAGCCGGCTCCCACGCGGTAAGTGGCGTGCCGACTAAATCACCAAATCCCGATTCGACGCCTTGATGAACTCCTGCTTCAAATTGTCGAACGTATGCACCGCCGGAAACTGCGGAAACTCGCGAATCACGTTATCCGGCGCATGGAACAGAATGCCCGCGTCCGCCTCGCCCAGCATGCTGGTGTCGTTGTAGGAATCCCCGGCGGCGATCACCCGGTAGTACAGGCTCTTGAAGGCCAGCACCGACTGGCGCTTGGGGTCTTTCTGGCGCAGTTGGTAATCCACCACCCTGCCCGCGTCATCGGTGATCAGACGGTGGCACAGCAAGGTCGGGAAGCCCAGCTGACGCATCAGCGGTTGCGAGAATTCGTAGAAGGTGTCCGAGAGGATCACCACCTGAAAGCGCTCGCGCAGCCAGTTGACGAACTCCACGGCGCCGTCCAGCGGTTCAAGGGTCGCGATCACTTCCTGGATGTCGGCGAGCTTGAGCCCGTGCTCATCGAGGATCTTCAGCCGCTGCTTCATCAACACGTCGTAGTCGGGGATGTCGCGGGTGGTGGCGCGCAGCGACTTGATGCCGGTTTTCTCGGCAAACGCGATCCAGATCTCCGGAACCAGCACACCTTCGAGGTCAAGACAGGCAATTTCCACAGCTCACTCCTTGTGCGCCTCTTGCGAGGGATTGTGTCGGGATGCAGCACTCTAACCAGCTTGCCGTGGCGCAGGCAAACACAGGTTTTGCGGCAATCGGACGAAGGTTTTTGTTACCATCTGCGCCATTACGAGCGCCTAAGCGCCACTCTTGATTAGGAAGCCGCCTGATGAGTCACCCTTTCGACGTCGACGAAATCGCCTCGACCTACGCCAACAAGTCCGCTCAGGACATCCTCAAGTTCGCCTTCCAGCACTTTGGCGACGAACTGTGGATTTCCTTCAGCGGCGCCGAAGACGTGGTGCTGGTCGACATGGCCTGGAAGATCAACAAGAACGTCAAGGTGTTCAGCCTGGACACCGGCCGCCTGCACCCGGAAACCTACCGTTTCATCGATCAGGTGCGCGAGCAGTACAAGATCGACATCGACATCGTCTCGCCAGACCGCGAGAAGCTGGAGCCCTTCGTCAAGGAAAAGGGCCTGTTCAGCTTCTACAAGGATGGTCATGGCGAATGCTGCGGCGTGCGCAAGATCGAGCCGCTGCGCCGCAAGCTCAAGGACGTCAAGGCCTGGGCCACCGGCCAGCGTCGCGACCAGAGCCCAGGCACCCGCAACAACGTGGCGGTGGCCGAGATCGACGGCGCGTTTTCCACGCCCGAGCGCACGCTGTACAAGTTCAACCCGCTGGCGCAGATGAGCAGCGCCGAGGTGTGGAACTACATCCGCATGCTGGAGCTGCCGTACAACAGCCTGCACGAGCGCGGCTTCATCAGTATCGGCTGCGAACCCTGCACCCGCCCTGTCCTGCCGAACCAGCACGAGCGCGAAGGCCGCTGGTGGTGGGAAGAAGCCACGCAGAAGGAATGCGGGCTGCATGCGGGGAATCTGATCTCCAAAGCTTGAGCCTTGCATAGCAGTCCGGCTTGTCGGCAGCAGCGATCTTCAGGACGCATTCGCCAGCAAGCCGGCTCCCACGACCTTCGGCCAGAATCTGATCGGTGAATCAACACCGACCGTAGCAGCACGGCTTGCCGGCGGGAGCGTCCTCGAGATCGCCCCCGCCGGCAAGCCGTGCTGCTACAGGATCCGGGTATTCGCAGGATCAGCAACCACCCGTGGGATCAATGCTCGGGCAGTTCCACACCCTCGAACAGCTCTTCGAGCTCCTGCTTGTTGTGGCACTGGATCGCCTTGGCCATGACGTCGCGGGTCAGGTGCGGGGCGAACTTTTCGATGAAGTCGCACATGAAGCCGCGCAGGAAGGTGCCGCGGCGGAAGCCGATCTTGGTGATGCTGGCTTCGAACAGCTCGCTGGCATCGAGCACCACCAGGTCGCTGTCCAGCTTCGGATCGACCGCCATCTTGGCGACGATGCCAACGCCCAGACCCAGGCGCACGTAAGTCTTGATCACGTCGGCGTCGGCGGCGGTGAACACCACTTTGGGGGTCAGGCCGCGATGGCTGAAGGCTTCATCGAGCTTGGAGCGGCCGGTGAAACCGAACACGTAGGTCACGATCGGGTATTCGGCGAGGATTTCCAGGGTCAGCTTCGGCAGCTTGGTCAGCGGGTGGCCCTGAGGCACCACCACGCAGCGGTTCCAGGTGTAGCACGGCATCATCACCAGATCGCCGAACAGCTCCAGCGCCTCGGTGGCAATGGCGAAGTCAACAGTACCGTCAGCGGCCATTTCGGCGATCTGCATCGGCGAGCCCTGATGCATGTGCAGCGCGACGTCCGGGTACTGCTTGATGAAATTGCTGATCACCGGCGGCAGCGCATAGCGCGCCTGGGTGTGGGTGGTGGCGATCGACAGGGTGCCTTTCTTCTCGTTGGAGAACTCCTGGGCGATCTGCTTGATGCTCTCGACCTTGCGCAGGATTTCCCCTGCGGTGGTAATGATGCGCTCCCCCGCCGGGGTCACGCGGGTCAGGTGCTTGCCGCTGCGCGCAAAGACCTCGACCCCCAGCTCGTCCTCCAGCAGACGGATCTGTTTACTGATGCCCGGCTGCGAGGTGTACAGGCTCTGCGCCGTCGCCGAAACGTTGAGGTCGTGGTGCGCCACTTCCCAGATGTAGCGCAATTGCTGAAGCTTCATATGTATCCCTCAAAGCCGGAAGACGCCACGGGCATCACGACGGTATATAACTGGATTAATGGTCAAGAAGGAAAAGCTAGAACTTTTTATAACTTTTAGCCAGCACTTTCAGACAGTAATGGCACACTGCTTCAAGTCGTGCTCGGTATCCTCCCCCTTCAAACCCACGAGCCACTGCGGTTCTGCACCATCGGCACCATGTACACCGGCACCTGGGAAAGCTGCAGGATCCGCGCGGCGGTACGGCCTATCGGCGTGTCCCCCTCGGCGCCGTGGCTGTGACTGCCCACCACCAGCAGATCGACTTCAAGGCGCTGCGCCTGCTGAAGAATCACGTTGGAAGGGTCCCCCTGAACCACACGGACGCTGCGGATCAGCGCCAAGTCCTGATGATCTTCCCCCAATTCGTCGCGAAAGCCGGCCATCACCCGGGACTCGATGCCTTCGATCACGTTGTTGATGCCTTCGCTGTGCAACTCGCGCAGCACATCTTCGGCCAAGTAGCTCTGCAGCACCGACTCGGCAAATAACCCCATGGGCTCGACCACGTGGACCACATGCAGCTCGGCGTCGAACGACCTGGCCAGCGCCAGTGCATGCTGCAGGACAAATGGCGCATAAAGACCCAGATCCGTGGCATACAGCATCGAGCGAACCATGTGACCTCCAGACAGCCTCGCAAGGCCCAGACACACAATGAGCGTAGCAGCGCGCGGAGGAATCGGCGGCTTTGATACAGCTTTCCGGTCTAAAGGTTCAGAGTTTTAGCTCATTGCTGATGCCATGGGGGACGTGCCCAGTGGCCACCACCTCCCGCGCCTTTTCGCAGTGGCCGGGCTGGTCGTCGAAGAACACGTCGGCGGCGAACGCTTCCAGGAACGCCGATTTGTCCAGGCCGCCGAGAAACAGCGACTCGTCCAGACGAATGTCCCATTCGCGCAGGGTGCGGATGACCCGCTCATGGGCCGGCGCCGAACGCGCTGTCACCAGCGCGGTGCGGATCGGGCAGGACTCTTCGGGAAATTCGCGCTGAAGCAGGTTCAATGCCGCCAAAAACGGCTTGAACGGCCCGCCGGGCAAGGGTTGCCGGGCCGCTTCGCGCTCGTTGGCCTGAAACGCCGCAAGCCCGCCCGACTGATAGACCCGTTCGGATTCGTCGGAGAACAGCACAGCATCGCCGTCGAACGCGATGCGTAGTTCAGCACTGGCCGCCCGCCGTGCGCCGCCGGACAGAATGGTCGCCGCAGCAAAACCTGCATCCAGCGCACTGCGCACGTCTTCGGCGTGGGTGGAAAGAAACAGATGGCTGCCAAACGCCGCCAGATAAGGAAACGGACTACGACCGCCGACGAAAGCTGCACGTGAGATGTCCAGACCATAATGCTGGATCGAGTTGAACACCCGCAGCCCGGTATCGGCGCTGTTGCGCGACACCAGAATCACCTCGACCCGCGCCTGGCTCAGGTTGGCGTTGAGGCTCAGCAGTTTTTCCACCAGCAGAAAGGCATCGCCGGGCTCCAGCACTTCGTCTTCGTGGTCGATCTGATACTGGCGATAGGCAGCCACGCCGTCGCGCTCATAAATGGCATGGCTTTCCCGCAGGTCGAACAGCGCCCGCGAGGAGATCGCCAGGATCAGCTTGTTGCTGGCGGTTTTCAGGGTCAGATCGTGGGCCATGGCTCCCCCCGGAGTGTTTGGCTATGGGCGGTTATGCCGGTCGATGAACGCCAGCGCGTGGTACAGGGCGCGAATCTTCGGCATGTCGCAACCGGCCGCCAGCGCCGCAGCCAGCGGCCTGGCGTAGATGGCGTCCAGCTCCAGCGGGCGTTTTTCAGTGAAGTCGTGGTGCATGCTGGGACGATAGTCCGGCATCTGCTCGGTCATCTTGAACAGCTGCGCCGCGTAGCCCTCGGGCAACGCATGGCCGCAGGCCTGGGCGCCCTGCACCACTTCGGCCATCAAGCCTTGAATCAACTCCCGGCTGTCGGCATCGGTCATCAGCGGCGTGGTGCTGGCATTGAGCAAAACCGAGAGGCCGTTATAAGGCACATTCCACACCAGCTTCTGCCAGCGCGCCTGGCCGAGATTGTCCATGGCCAGCGAGTCGATCCCGGCGGCGTGGAACAGCGCGGCACCCTCTTCGACGATCGCAAGGCTTGCAGCAGCGTCTGCGGCAGGCCCGCTGTGGTAACCGATATTGACGGCACCGAACGCCTGGTGGGTGATCTTGCCCGGCGCGGTGCGATGCACGCAGATGAAACACAGGCCGCCCAGCAGATGCAGCGAATCGGGCAGCACCGCACGCAGTTCGTCTTCCACTGCCAGACCGTTCTGCAGCATCAGCACTTTGGCGCCGGGGGCGGCCGCCTGAGCGATGGCCGGGGCCACGCCGCCGGTGCCGGTGGACTTGGCGCCCACCAGCAGCCAGTCACAGGGCGGCATGTCAGCGGCCGAAGAATACGCCTGCACCTTATCAAGGCTCAGGGCGCCGTGAACCTGACTGTTCACCTGCAGGCCCTGTTGCGACACCGCACTGAACTCGCTGCGCAACAAGAAATGCACATCGAAGCCAGCGCGCGCCAGCATCAGGCCATAAAAGCCGCCAATGGCGCCGGTGCCGATAATACCGATGCGCGGCTTGCTGTTATCAAGGGTTGGGCTCATGAGGTTCTCGATTCAAGGCTATGGATTCAGGGCAACTCGTCAGGCGCACGGTCCAGCGCCTGCTCAAGACCCGCGATGAGGGTTGGCGCCGAAAGCTGGCTGCGCAGTGCCCCGTAGAATTCGCCGTCGCGCACCACGAACAGCGCCGGCAGATGAAACACCCCATAACGCTGCACCGCGCCGCCGTTTTCTTCGGCATCGATCCAGCACAGGCGTTCGATGGGCAATGCTTGCTCAGGCAAATGCTGTCGCGCCCAACGGCAACTGGAACAGCCAGCGCCGGTAAAGATGAGCAACGACGTGCCGGTCAGTGTCAGCAGTTGTCGATCGACGTCGAAATCCGTCAGTTGCAGTTGATCCACACCGATCTCCCCAGGGTCTGGCGCACACTCTATCCGCACACTATATTCACAGCCCCTGCCCGCTTCGCAAGCCAAAGCACCGCGCAAAGTAGCGCCATGGAGGCAAACGGTTGCGATAAGCCAGCATGATTGGACGAAAGCTTCGGGTTACCCATTGTCGAAGTACGGCTTAACGCGCTAAGGTTCGGCACCCCCGCTGCCCTCAATCACGCTAGGCTCCGCCGCACGGGGACCGTTGGCGGCCAGCACCCGTGACCTGATGAGTAACACGATGGCTGATTTACCGATTGACGATCTTAACGTCGCCTCCAACGAGACCCTGATCACGCCGGATCAGCTCAAGCGCGAAATCCCCCTCACCGCCGCCGCCCAGGCCACCGTGAGCAAGGGCCGCGAAGTGATCCGCAACATCCTCGACGGCAAGGACCACCGCCTGTTCATCGTGATCGGCCCGTGCTCGATCCACGATATCAAGGCCGCCCACGAATACGCCGAGCGCCTCAAGGCGCTGTCCGCCGAGCTGTCGGACACCCTGTACCTGGTGATGCGCGTCTATTTCGAAAAACCGCGCACCACCGTCGGCTGGAAAGGCCTGATCAACGACCCGTACCTGGACGATTCCTTCAAGATCCAGGACGGTCTGCACATCGGCCGCCAACTGCTGCTGGACCTGGCCGAAAAAGGCCTGCCGACCGCCACCGAAGCGCTGGACCCGATCTCCCCGCAATACCTGCAGGACCTGATCAGCTGGTCGGCGATCGGCGCACGCACCACCGAATCCCAGACCCACCGCGAGATGGCCTCCGGCCTGTCTTCGGCCGTAGGCTTCAAGAACGGCACCGACGGCGGCCTGACCGTGGCCATCAACGCCCTGCAATCGGTTTCCAGCCCGCACCGCTTCCTGGGTATCAACCAGGAAGGCGGCGTTTCCATCGTCACCACCAAGGGCAACGCTTACGGCCACGTGGTACTGCGCGGCGGCAACGGCAAGCCCAACTATGATTCGGTCAGCGTCGCTCTGTGCGAACAGGCCCTGGCCAAGGCCAAGGTCAAGCTGAACATCATGGTCGACGCCAGCCACGCCAACTCCAACAAGGACCCTGCCCTGCAGCCGCTGGTCATGGAAAACGTCGCCAACCAGATTCTGGAAGGCAACGAGTCGATCATCGGCCTGATGGTCGAGAGCCACCTGAAATGGGGCGCGCAGTCGATTCCGAAAGATCTGGCAGACCTGGAATACGGCGTGTCGATCACCGACGCCTGCATCGACTGGGAAACCACCGAGAAAACCCTGCGCAGCATGCATGCCAAGCTCAAGGACGTACTGCCCAAGCGCAAGCGCGGCTGATCCGGATTTTGCAGCTGTAGAAACGACAACGCCGAGCATCTGCTCGGCGTTTTTCATGGTGTTGCTTCAAGAAGCTTTCAGATCTTTGCGGCCTGACGCTGATGACGTTCCATGTAGCGTTCGACGTAGGAGCAGGATGGAATCACGGTGTAGCCCATGCTCTCGGCATAATCGAGCGCCACTTCGGTCAACGCCGCTGCAATGCCACGGCCGCGCAAGGCGTTGGGCACGAACGTACGGTAGATATCCAGGGTCTGCTTCCCCAGATCCATGTACGTCAGGTAAGCACGGTGACCGTCGATGTTGATTTCGAACTGGTGACCGGTCTTGTCATGGTGAATGGACAGCGCCTCGCTCATCACTACTCCTCGCGGGTCTTGGATTTTGACCCCTACCTTACCGATGTTTGTCCGGCGAAGGAACCTCTTCAGTCAGGGCCAACGCACCGCTGCGTCCGCGCACTGCCTGCTACGCCACCCCGTGCCTGGTTTGGACACCGAGACGAGCCCTTGCTGATCTCAAACAAACGAGCACCTGCAAATAGTAGGCACCATTGTGCAATCTGCTCAAGTGAATATGCAGTAAAAGCCTGGCCGCGTATCCGGCCTCTGTGCCTGCGTCCGTGATCCGACTCGCCGGAGAATGCTCATTGAGACGGTATCGGGGAGGCAAAGTCACTTAAAGCAACAAAATTCGAGCATCCTCGCCGATCATCGTCTATACAAAGAAGGTTGCAACGTGGTTCAACGTCTCCCGGCCACCGCCTGGACGAAGTACTGCCGACCCACTGATGACGTCGCACCGACAGACGTAATTGCCTGACAGGGCGAGGTTTTTTCTGGACAAACAGGGTTAGGAATCGCACGGAAGGCGTTCAAAGCTAAGAATTTTGTGCTGTTCTTGCGCTTGGTCCGTTTACTTACTACAAACAATGGGTACTATGTACGCCGGTCATTTTCTCATTTTCGAGAGATGATTAACTTGAAAGAAGTCCTTTAAGGGGAACACGATGAACAACGTTCTGAAATTCTCTGCTCTGGCCCTGGCCGCCGTTCTGGCCACTGGTTGCAGCAGCGCCTCCAAAGAAACCGAAGCTCGTCTGACTGCTACCGAAGACGCCGCTGCTCGTGCACAAGCTCGTGCTGACGAAGCCTACCGCAAGGCTGATGAAGCTCTGGCTGCTGCTCAGAAAGCTCAGCAAACTGCCGACGAAGCCAACGAGCGTGCTCTGCGCATGCTGGACAAGGCTAGCCGCAAGTAATAATCCTTCGGGGTTATTGATAAGCCGATCCGTTTGCGGGTCGGCTTTTTTATTGCCTGCGTTTTGATGTGGTGATGGTTCTGGCTGCGATCAATCGGGCCTTGAAGCGATGCTGGCTTTTTGGGCTCTGCCTAACGGCAGACCTGTTCCGGCTTCGCCGGGTTACTTGGAAAAGACCCCCAAGTAACCAAGGGGTCCTGCTCCTGGTTTGGGTCCTCCTTCGTCGGACTTCCTTCATTCCGGTCCCGCTCCGTGGGCCCGGCGCGAATGGGCCATCCATGGCCCCGCGCCTCGCGCGGCATCCTGCCGCTTGACCCACTCCGCGAGACCTCCATTCAGCCTGCACCCAAGTCGCGTTTTGTGTCGTCTGTGAGATGTGTATTCGGGAACACCAAACCTTCCCGTAGCAGCACGGCTTGCCGGCGGGGCGATCTTGAGGGCGACCCGCGAGCAAGCTCGGCTGCTACGGGCACCGCGTAAGCCGGGGGCTCTTGATCTGGCTTTTGATCTTCATGCGCGATAGCCCAGACGACGCCAAACGCGACTTGGGTGCAGGCCGAACGCAGGCGATGTGGAGTGGGACGAGCGACAGGATGTCGCGAGAGGCGCGTGGGCCATGGATGGCCCATTCGCGCCGGGCCCACGGAACATCGCCGGAGTGAGGGAACCTCGACGAAGTCGAGGCCAAACCAGGAGCAGGACACCTTGGTTACTTGGGTGTCTTTTCCAAGTAACTCGACGAAGTCGAAACAGGTCTGACGTTAGGAAGAGCGCTCTTGATCCTGATTCGGCGAAGCCGAAACAGATCTGGCGTTAGCCAGAACAACGATCTCCAAGCCAACAAAAAGCCCCGCTTCTAAACGAAGAAAACGGGGCTTTTCAACCAGTCGAATCAAACCATCACTGCAGCTGAACCGGCGCCTGACTCACCACCGGCGCGCCATTGCCAGGCACCGCGATCTCGACCGGCATGCCATCCTCGGCTGCCACGACGTCCCGCACCTCATCCCAATTGATCCGCAGATTATTGGCCAGGTCCTCACGCTTGAGCAGCGCATTGATCACCGCCGTGTGCTTGTCCACCACCGACGGATTGCCGCTCTCATCCAGCGGCGTATGCGCCTCCAGATACACCTTGCCGCCGCTCACACCAAACTTGTAGGGCTCGGAAATGATCCGCACAGTCGTGCCCACCGGCACCATGTCCGCCATCTCCAGCACGTTGTTGTTGTACATGCGGAAGCAACCATGGCTGGTACGCATGCCGATACCGAACTTCTTGTTCGAACCGTGAATCAGGTAACCCGGAATGCCCAGGCCGAACTTGAACGGCCCCAGCGGGTTATCAGGGCCAGCCGGTACTACGTTCGGCAGAATGTCGCCGTCGGCAGCGTGCTCGGCCTTGACCGATGCAGGCGGTGTCCAGGTCGGGTTAGGCGTCTTGGCCGTCACCTTGGTGGTGGAGATCGGCGAACCCCAGCCCTCGCGACCGATACCCAGCGGGAAGGTGTACACCACGTTCTTGCCTTTCGGGTAGTAGTACAGGCGGTACTCGGCCAGGTTGATCACGATGCCTTCACGCGGGCCGGGCGGCAGGATGAAGCGGGTCGGCAGCACGATCTGCGTGCCGGCACCCGGCAACCAGGCGTCGACGCCCGGGTTGGCGGCAATCATTTCCAGATAGCCCAGGTCGTACTTGGTGCCCAGGTCAGCGAAGGTGTCTTCGTACTTGGCCGTGACGGTCTGCACCTGGCCAATGATGTCTTCGCCCGGAGGCGGCAGCGGGAACTCGAGGGCAGAAGCAGGGCCCGCCGCACACAGTGCAGCAAGCGACAGACAGCGGGCGAAAGCTGGAAGGCGCGACAACATCCGGGGAATCCTTGGGTAACGGAAGGCTTGAATGGGCCCGATTGTACACGCACGCCCGCCCCTTCGGGAGTAGGCGCGACAGCCCGCAGGCACGGGCGTTCACCTGCCGTTCAGTTCGGGTGTGAAATGGCGGTCAGCGGGGGTATTTCAGACCGTCTGGTCCAATTCTGGCCAGATCGGCTGCCAGCCGCGGCGCTGGGCATCGATGATCGCCCGACACAGCGGGCACAGGCGCTCGTCCTTGTAGATGCCCTGCTCCACCTGCGACCAGCGCGGTTGCGCAGGCAACAGCGAGCCGCACAGCGTGCGGTCGGCGGAACCGGCCAGCTCCAGTTGCCGGGCGGCTAGATGCACACGAACTTCCTGGCACGCGAACAGGTCGAGCTGCTCATCGGGCTCGATCAATTGATAGGCAAACAGGGACCAGGCAGGACGGCGCATCGGGGGCTCCAGATCGGGGGCGCAACATTAGCCGAAAGCCCCCACCCAGAAAAGGGCCGCAGGCCTTTAATTTTCGGGATTGGGGTGTTTTCTAGGTTGGCTTGGGATCGCGACTCTGATGCCCTGTCGGGCCTATTCGCCAGCAAGCTGGCTCCCACATTTGCTTAAACGTGCCATGGCCTGATGAACCGAGTCGCCAGCCTTTGGGTTCACTTGAGCTCGAGTTGGAATGCCAAAGGCGGACAAGGAGATCCTCCAGACCATGGCACGTTGCAAAAAATGTGGGAGCCAGCTTGCTGGCGAATAGGCCCGAAGGGCAACAGAGTAAGAATCCAAAGCCAAAACCTAAAGCAACGCCTTCAACTGCGGCCAGACATTCTCAAGCAGCCGTGGCTGCGCGTTCGCCGCCGGATGCAAGCCATCCGCCTGAGTCATCTCCGGCACCCCGCCGACGCCTTCGAGCATGAACGGCACCAACGCCACCTGCTTCTGCTCGGCGAGATCGACGTACACCTGCTTGAACGCCTGGGTGTAGCGCGCGCCGTAGTTGGGCGGGATCTGCATGCCCAACAGCAGCACCTTGGCACCTGCCGCGCGGGAGCTGTCGATCATCGACGCAAGATTTTGTTTCAATTGTTCAGGCGGCTGCCCGCGCAGGCCGTCATTACCACCAAGTTCGAGGATCACCAGGTCCGGCTTGTGCTCGGAAAGCAGCGCCGGCAGCCGCGCCTGGCCCCCGCCACTGGTGTCGCCGCTGACCGAGGCATTGACCACTTTGTCCTTGTAGCCCTGCTCTGCCAGGCGCTTTTCCAGCAGGCTGACCCAGCCCACCCGGGTATCCAGGCCGAAAGCCGCGCTGATACTATCGCCAACGATCAGCACCGTGCCTGCTGCCGCTGTCTGACACACCAGCAGCAACCCCAGGCCAGCACTCAATAACCACGCACGCATCGGATTCTCCATGAGCGAAAGTATTCTCAGTGCCCGGAACCTGAACAAAGTGGTCCCCAGCACCGAAGGTGACCTGACCATCCTGCACGAACTTTCCCTGGAACTGAACAAGGGCGACACCCTGGCCATCGTCGGCGCCTCGGGCTCGGGCAAGTCGACCCTGCTCGGCCTGCTGGCGGGCCTGGACTTGCCGAGCACCGGTTCGGTCACTCTCTCGGGCCGCAACCTCAGCGAGCTTGACGAAGACCAGCGCGCACGGGTGCGCGCCGAGCACGTGGGCTTCGTGTTCCAGTCGTTCCAGTTGCTGGACAGCCTCAACGCCCTGGAAAACGTCATGCTGCCCATGGAACTCGAAGGCCGCCGCGACGCGCGCGAGCAGGCGCGGCATCTGCTGGAACGGGTGGGCCTGGGCCAGCGTTTGACCCACACCCCGCGCCAGCTTTCCGGTGGCGAGCAGCAACGCGTGGCCATCGCCCGCGCCTTCGCCGCCGACCCGGACGTGCTGTTCGCCGACGAACCCACCGGCAACCTCGACAGCCACACCGGCGAGCGCATCAGCGACCTGCTGTTCGAGCTGAACCAGGAGCGCAACACCACACTGGTGCTGGTCACCCACGATGAACGCCTGGCCCATCGTTGCCGGCGCCTGATCCGTCTTGAAGGTGGCCGTCTGGTCACCCCCATGGAGCCTTGATGGCACGTCTGCCGTTCGCCCGTCTGCTCAGCCTCGCCGCCCGCCAACTGCTGCGCGATGCCCGCGCCGGTGAGCTGCGGGTGCTGTTTTTCGCCCTGGTGGTCGCCGTGGCCGCCAGCACCGCCATCGGTTACTTCGGCTCGCGCCTGAATAGCGCGATGCTGCTGCGAGCCACCGAGTTTCTCGGTGCAGACCTGATTCTCAGCGGCTCGACACCGGCCAAACCCGAGCAGATCGAAGCGGGTAAATCGCTCAAGCTCGATCATTCGCAGATCGTGATCTTTTCCAGCGTGGTCGCCACCGACAACGGCATCCAGCTGGCCAGCGTCAAGGCCGTGGACGCGGCCTACCCGCTCAGGGGCGAACTGAAAAGCGCCGACGCGCCCTACCAGCCCGAGACCGCTGGCGGCGAGCCGGGGCCCGGAGAAGCCTGGGCCGAAGCCCGGGTGCTGGTGGCGCTGAACCTGAAGGTGGGCGACAGCATCGATGTGGGCTCCACCACCCTCAAACTCACCCGCGTGCTCACTTACGAGCCCGACCGCGCCGGCAATTTCTACAGCCTGACGCCGCGGGTGATGATCAACATGGCCGACCTGGAAGCGACCAAGGTCGTGCAGCCCGGCAGCCGCGTCAGCTTCCGTGATTTGTGGCGCGGCACCCCGCAGGATCTGGCCGCGTATCGCAAGGCCATCGAGCCTGCTCTTGCGCCCAACCAGAAGATCGACGACGCCCGTGACGGCAATCAGCAGATTGGCGGCGCGCTGGGCAAGGCCGAGCGTTACCTGAACATGGCCAGTCTGGTCGCGGTACTGCTGGCCGGGGTGGCCGTGGCATTGTCGGCGGCGCGTTTTGCCGTGCGCCGGTTCGATGCCAGTGCGTTGCTGCGCTGCCTGGGCCTGTCGCGCAACGAGGCCCTGGTGCTCTTCAGTCTGCAACTGGCGATGCTCGGTGTTGCGGCAAGCGTCACCGGCGCCCTGCTTGGTTGGCTGGCACAACTGGGGCTGTTTCATCTGTTGGAAAATCTGCTCCCGGCGGCCGTCCCACCCGGCGGCTGGCTGCCGGCGCTGGCGGGCATCGGCACTGGCCTTGTGGCACTGGCCGGTTTCGCCCTGCCGCCGCTGGCCGCGCTGGGTCGCGTGCCGCCACTGCGGGTGCTGCGCCGGGACATGCTGCCGATCCCCGCCAGCAGTTGGCTGGTGTACGGCGCCGCACTGCTGGCGCTGGGCCTGATCATGTGGCGCCTGAGCCTGGACCTGATCCTCACCTTCGCTCTGTTGGGTGGCGGGCTGGTCGCGGCGATCATTCTCGGCGGCGTTCTGCTGCTGGCCCTGCAAAGCCTACGGCGCCTGTTGGCCGGTGCCTCACTGCCCTGGCGTCTGGGCTTGGGCCAGTTACTGCGCCATCCCATGGCTGCTGCCGGTCAATCCTTGGCATTTGGCCTGATTCTGCTGTCCATGGGACTGATCGCCCTGCTGCGCGGCGAGTTGCTCGACACCTGGCAAAACCAGTTGCCCAAGGACGCGCCGAACTATTTCGCGCTGAACATCCTGCCCGCCGAGCGCGACAATTTCGGCGAGCGCATGAGCCGTCTGTCGACCCACGCCGCGCCGCTGTATCCGATGATTCCGGGGCGCCTGATGAGCATCAATGGCGAGCCGGTGAGCAAGTTCGTCACCAAGGATTCGCGCGGTGAAAACGCCACTCAGCGCGACCTCAACCTGACCTGGGCGGCCAACCTGCCGGAAGGCAACACCATCACCGAAGGCCAGTGGTGGAACGACCAACAGGCGCCCGCCGAGGGCATTCCCGGCGTCTCGGTGGAAACCAGGCTGGCCAAGAGCCTGGACATGAAACTGGGCGACACCCTGAGCTTCGTGATCGGCGGCGCGACCCATGAGGTCAAGGTCACCAGCCTGCGCGACATCAACTGGGACACCTTCCAGCCCAACTTCTTCATGATCTTCCAGCCTGGCACCCTCAAGGATGTGCCGACCACCTACCTGACCAGCTTCTATCTGGCCCCGGGCAACGACCAGCAGATCGTCGAGCTGTCCCGCGCCTTCCCGGCGGTGACCATCCTGCAGGTCGAAGCGCTGCTCGAGCAGCTACGCAGCATCCTCGATCAGGTCACCCTGGCAGTGCAGTACGTGCTGCTGTTCGTGCTCGCCGCCGGCCTTGCGGTACTGTTTTCCGGCTTGCAGGCAACGCTGGACGAACGCATCCGCCAGGGCGCGCTGCTGCGGGCACTCGGCGCCAACCGCGCGCTACTGACCAAAGCTCGGCGCATCGAGTTCGGCCTGCTGGGTGCGGTCAGCGGCGTGCTGGCGGCGCTGGGCTGCGAGCTGGTGAGCTTCGTGCTGTATCGCTACGCCTTCTCGCTGCAATGGCATCCACACCCGTGGCTATTGCTGCTGCCGCTGATCGGCGCGCTGTTGGTGGGAGGCGCCGGGGTGTTCGGCACCCGCCGCGCGCTCAACGCCAGCCCTCTGACCGTGCTGCGCGAAGGCTGACCAGGGTTGACCCGCTTGATGCCGACAGCAAAGATGTCGGCATCGTGCATGGAGCACCCTTGCTCACCACCGAGCCCTTTATTGAGAAGCACCTTGAGCACCAACATCTGCACCCGCGAAGGCCACACCGCCCTCAAGCAAGAACTCGATCACCTGTGGCGCGTCTATCGCCCGGAAATCACCCAGAAAGTCGCCTGGGCGGCATCGCTCGGCGATCGCAGCGAGAACGCCGATTACCAGTACAACAAAAAGCTGCTGCGCGAAATCGACCGCCGCGTGCGCTACCTGCGCAAGCGCCTGGAAGACATGCGCGTGGTGGACTATTCCCCTGAGCAGGAAGGCCGGGTGTTCTTCGGCGCCTGGGTCGAGATCGAGAATGACGATGGCGAAACCAAGCGTTTTCGCATCGTCGGTTACGACGAGATCTATGGGCGCATGGACTACATCTCCATCGACTCGCCCATGGCCCGGGCGCTGCTGAAAAAAGAGATCGGCGACGAGGTGGTGGTGCAGATTCCGGACGGGCAAGCGACGTGGTATGTCAACGAAATCAGCTACAACCAGACACCTCCCGCCAGTTGATCACTCCGGCAAATCCATCCACTGCTTGAGCAATCGCAGATGCCGCTCCTGGGCGAGCTCTTGCACGACAGGCGTCAACCGCAGTTCGGTACCGGGCAAGCACTGGGCCAGACGCGCCAGCGACTCGGGCGTCAACGCGCCCAGGCGCGGGTAACCGCCAATGGTCTGCCGATCATTGAGCAGCACGATCGGCTGGCCGTCGGGCGGGACCTGAATCGCGCCCAGGGCGATGCCCTCGGAAATCAGTGCCTTGCCCTGATACTGCAGCACCGGGCCAATCAGCCGAATGCCCATGCGGTCGGCGCGCGCGTCGACCTGCCAGGCGCTGTTGAAGGCATCGAACAGGCTCTGCCCCGAGAACTCACCGATCTGCGCGCCGAGCACCGTTTCCAGCGGTCGGGCGGACGACAGATCCGGAATCAGCCCGGCGTCCAATGCTTTGGCTGCCGGAGAAACACCGGACCAACTCAGCAGCGCGCCCTCTTCCACCGCCTTGCCATCGCCAGCGAGGCCACCGAGCCCTTCCCGGCAAACCGTCGATTTGCTGCCGAGCACCGCCGGCGCATCGAACCCGCCCGGTGCTGCCAGATACGCCCGCGCACCGACAATCGGCTGGCTGAACGTGAGACGTTGACCACGGCGAATCTGAAAACTGCGCCAGGGCTGCAAGGGCTGGCCGTCGAGCTGCGCACCCAGGTCGGCACCCGCCAGCGCCAGGCAGGCATCGTCCTCGGCGATGACACTCAACCCTCCGAGGGTAACCTCGATGGCAGCGGCGTCGAGCGGATTGCCCAGCAGCCAGTTGGCCCATGACAGCGAGATCCAGTCCAACGCGCCGCCCTGGGTGACGCCCAGATGACGACTGCCGAAGCGACCCGCATCCTGCAGCAGCACCAAGGGCGTACTGCGTTCTACCAACAGCCCGCTCATAGCACTGCCTCCAAAGGTGTGTCGTCGCCGCCCAGGCGGATGAATTCGTCATGACTGACCGGCTCGAAGCGCACCCGGTCGCCCGGCTGCAGCAGGCTGTAACCGTCCAGTGCGTGATCGAACAGTTTTACCGGGGTGCGCCCGATCAGGTTCCACCCGCCCGGCGAAGCCTGCGGATAGGCGGCGGTCTGACGCTCGGCGATGCCGACACTGCCCGCCGCCACGCGCTTGCGCGGGGTGCTCAAACGGGGGCTAGCGAGCACTTCTTCGACTAGCCCCATGAAGGCGAAGCCGGGCACGAAGCCCAGGGCAAACACCTGATATTCGTGGCTGCTGTGACGGTGGATGACGTCCTGCACCGATAACCCGCTGCGTTGCGCCAGCACTGTGAGCTCAGGCCCGACGCTGGGGTCGTACCAGGTCGGCAGGCTGAGCAAGCGCCCGTTGCCCGACGCCTCGGGTTGCAGATCATCCAGCGCCTCGGCGATCAAGGCGCGGGCTTCACGCACCAGCAGCTGGCGCAGATCGTAATGAACCATCAGCGTGGTGTACGAAGGCACCAAGTCGATCAGCGCCTGGCCGAAACGCTCACGCAAACGCCGTGACGCCGCCAGCATCCAGGGCATGTTGGACTCGTCGATGGCGCTGAACAGCCGCACCATCAGGCAATCGACCCCAGCGACCTCAATACTGAACTTCATGCCTGCTCCAACTCGGCGAAGGCCTGGCGAATCCGCTGCACGGCCGCAATCGAGGCAGCGTTGTCGCCGTGCACGCAAAGGGTATCGACGTGCAGGTTCAACTCGCTGCCGTCGCTGGCGATCAGGCTTTCGCCTCTGGCCAGAATCAACGCCTGATTGACCACGGTGTCCGGATCATGGTGCACGGCGCCGGGCAGGCTGCGTGACACCAGATGGCCCGCCGGATCGTAGGCACGGTCGGCGAACGCCTCCAGCCAGATCGGCACGCCGAATTCCTCGCTCAGCGCCATGGCCGTGCTGTTGTCGCGCTGGGCCATCAGCATCAGCTTCAATTCGCCTTCATAGGCCGACACCGCCTTGAACACCGCACGAAGCTGGCGGCTGTCGCGCATCATGTCGTTGTACATGGCGCCGTGCGGCTTGACGTACTCGACCCGGCCACCCTGGGCGCGGCAGATGCCGGCAAGCGCGCCGATCTGGTAGAGGACCATGTCTTCGATTTCCTGCGGCGAGCAGCTCATCGAGCGTCGCCCGAAACCCACCAGATCCGGATACGCCGGGTGCGCGCCGATGCGTACGTTGTAAGCCAGCGCCAGGCCCACGGTCTTGCTCATGATGCCGGGATCGGAGGCGTGGAAGCCGCAGGCGATGTTGGCGCAGTCGATCAGGGGCATGACGTCGGCGTCGCGGCCCATCGTCCAGGCGCCGTAGCTCTCGCCGATGTCGCAGTTGAGTAAGGGTGTTTTCATGGTGAATGTTCCCGCTTGATCGGTTCAGAAAACCTTGCAACACACCCGGGACAGGTCAATGCCCCGGGCGCCCGCTGCCTTGGCTTTTTACTTTTCCCACGCGGCCTTTGGAATCATCAGACCGTGGTTGCCGTTGTAGCTGGCACGCTGCGGTGATTTCCAGCCTTCCAGCACGCTGTCCTCGAGACGATAGATTTCCACGCCCAGCGGACGGCAGACCGTAAGCGGATCTTGCGCATCAGGCCCCCACATTGGCAACGACAGATCGCCACCCGGGCAAGTGGAAAGCGCGCAGAGCAGATCGATTTCGGCAAAAAACTCCAGGTAATCGCCCTGCTTGGCCGGACAGGCCTTCATGAAGTACATGTCGTCGTGGTTCAGGCCCGTGCACTGGAAAATGTTCAGCACATCGTGCACGTCGAACTCGGTCAGGCCGTAGGGCAGTACCGCCCGGGTCAGGTTCGAGTGGCAGTGGTGATGAAAATCCTCGCCGGTGAGCATCTTGTTCACGTAGGGGTCGCAACGGGTGCCGAGCAGATCGTGCAGGCGGCCACCGTGCTCATCGATGCCGTACTCGGCCAGGCTGTCGTCGGTGATGGTGACCATCGGCCGCAGAAACGGCAGGTTCGACCAGAGCCGATCGTAGGTAGTGACGTGAGCGCCCTGCAATTGACGAGTGCGCGAAGCCCACATGCGCTCGCGCGGATCATCGGCGCTCCAGACGTTGAAGTCACCCACCTGCGGGCCCACCGGCGTGGTCACACGAAACACGTGGCCGGCCGGCACCTTCCAGGCACGGCCGGTGCGGATCGGCACTTCGAACTGTTCGATAAGGGTGCGGCTGTCCTTCGACTCGCGAATGCGGTCGTAGAACGCTTTGTCGACCTGCAGGGCGGCACCTTTGCTGACCTGATACGCGGCGGGATAGTCCTTGTACATGATGTGTCCTCATTCAGGGTTTGGGGCTGCTGCTCAGGATGTCCAGCAGCAGGGATTCGGAATCGTGCAGGTAACTGGCCAGGGCCTCGCCTGCTTCTTGTTTATGGCCATCGGCGAGCAGGTCGTGGATGTGCCGGTCACGCTCCAGCCACGGCCGCTGGAAGCTCTCTTCACTGGGGGCGCTGGAAAACACCAGGCGCATCTGCGCCATGACCTGGGTGAAGAACTCGTTGAACAACGGGCTGCGCATCAGGCCGACGATGTGCTGGTGAAACTTCAGGCTGTGAGTACCGAAGGCCTGCCAGTTCTCTCGTTCCTGAGCCAGTTGCGCCGCTTCGATGGCCTCCAGCATCAGGTCCGACTGATACTCGCGCAGCGGCTTGCTCAGGGTGATCGCCTGCAACTCAAGCGTGCGCCGCACCTTGAAGATGTCGCGCACGTCGTCGACGCCCAGGCGCCGCACCACCACGCCCTTGTTGCGCACGTAGCTGGCCAGCCCTTCGCGCCCCAGATGATGCAAGGCCTCGCGCACGGTATTGCGCGACGCGCTGTAGGCGTTCACCAGTTCGCTTTCCACCAGCGGCATGCCGGGCAGCAGGCGGCCACCAATGATGTCCTCGCGCAACTGCACGGCGACCTGATCGGCCAGCGACAAGCTGGGCTCTTTTGCCTGACTCACAGTAATGCTCCCAAGGCTCACGCCAGTTGTACGTCTTTGAGGAACTTGCTCATGCGCTCGCTGCGCTGATCGAGCATGTCGCGCGGTGCCGCGTCCTGAATGATCCTGCCGCCTTCCATGAACACCACGCGGTCGGACAGCTTGAAGGCGAAGTTCATTTCGTGGGTGACGATCACCATGGTCATGCCTTCGCGGGCCAGCTCTTCGATCACCGCCAGCACGTCGCCGACCAGCTCCGGGTCCAGCGCCGAGGTCGGCTCGTCGAACAGCATCACCGAAGGCCGCATCGCCAGGGCCCGGGCAATAGCCACCCGCTGCTGCTGGCCGCCGGATAATTGATGAGGGTATTTACCGGCGTGATCGAGCATGCCCACCTTGCGCAGCAGCGCCAGGCTGAGCAGACGCAGCTCCTCAGCGCTGCCATGAGCATGGTAGAGCGGCGCCAGCATCACGTTTTCAAGCACGGTCTTGTGCGGGAACAGGTTGAAGCCCTGAAAGACCATGCCGACATGCACGATGCCATTCATGTGCACTTTGGCACTCAGCGCGCCTTCAGGCTCGTCGATGCCGCGCAGGAACGGCTCGCCCTGCAGGGTGATCTGGCCGCGATTCAAGGTTTCCAGGCCATTCATGGTGCGGATCAGCGTGGTCTTGCCGGAGCCCGACGGGCCGATGATCGACACCACCTCGCCCCAGCGCACGTTGAGGTCCACGCCCTTGAGCACTTCCAGCTCGCCGTAGAACTTGCGCACGCCCTGTGCCTGCAAGGCGAATTCGCCAGTCTTGGGTTGCGCATCGTCCCGGCAAGTCGACACCGTGTTCAGTTGCGCCGGCGCGACAACCTTGGGCTTGCGCCGGGTGACATCCAGGTGATTCTCCAGCACGCGTAGCAGGCGGCTGAACACAGTGACGATGAACACGTAATAGAAGGCCACCGCGAGCATGGTCTCCATCACCAGAAAGTTCTGGGTGTAGAGCTGCTGGCCCACCAGCAGGATTTCGGACAGCGAAATCACCGACACCAGCGAGGTGAGTTTGACGATGGTGATGTATTCATTGGCCAGGGTCGGCAGGGCCACCCGCAATGCCTGCGGCACGACGATCAGCCGTTGCACGCCGCGATAGCGGATGCCCAGCGCCTTGCCGGCTTCCAACTGGCCCTTGCCCACCGCCAGCAGGCCGCCCCGGTGGATCTCGGCGATATAGGCCGCCTCGCTCAACACCAGCGCGATCAGGCCCGCAGAGTACGGATTGGACAGCAGCACACTGGTCGAGGGAAATGCCTGTGGCAGGTTGTAGACGAAGATCAGCAGCACCAGCAACGGCAGGCTGCGGAAGAACCAGATGTAGAACCCGGCGCTGTCACGGACCCAGCGACGCTGCGACTGCCTTGCCAGGGCCAGGAAAAAGCCGAAAACGATACCCAGGATCCAGGTCTGAAGACTGAGTTCGACCACCGTGCCCACGGCCCGCCAGAAGTCGCCGTTCCACAACAGGCTCAGTGTGTAGTGCCAATCGAATTGCATGAATGTACTCCGCATTGCTGTGACCGCTGCCGCGCCGGGCAGCGGTCGGTGGATCCGCTATAAGCGCGCGTCAGTTGCCCAGTGCCGCACTGACCTCTTGCTCGGTCGGCTCGCCCAGGTTGTAGCGGGCCAGCAGTTGGCCGTAGCTGCCGTCCTGTTTGATCTGGCTCAGCGCGCCACTCAAGGCGGTCAGCAGCGCAGGGTTGTCCTTGCGCACGGCAAGCCCCACCACCACTGGATAAATCAGCTCGCTGGAGCTGATGGCGATCTTGCCCTGGAGTTTTTCCACGGTGATCTTCGCCACCGCCGCGTCTTCCATCTGCACATCGACCGCGCGGGCCAGCAAGGCCTGGGCGGCTTCCGGCGAGGTCGGGAACTCGCGGGATTCGATGGCCGGCTTGCCAGACGGGATGCAGTAGTCGGCAGAGACCTTGTTGAGCTTGGGGATCCACGACGCGCCCTTGATCGAGCCCACGCGCTTGCCACACAGATCCTCGGGGCGCTGCGGCTTGAAGTCTTCGCTGCTACGCACGATCAGCGAAGAACCCGTCTTGAGGTAGCTCAGGAAGTCCACCTGCTTGGCCCGCTCCGGGGTGACATACAGCGCCGAGGCGACCACGTCGAAGCGCTGGCTGTTCACGCCCATGATCAGGTTGGCGAAGCGGGTGTCGAGGAACCGGGGCGCCAGGCCCAACTGCTTGCCGATCAGCGCCATGAACTCGGGATCGAAGCCCGCTGGCTGCTTCTGCTCAAGATAGGTGTAAGGCGGATAGGTCAGGTCGGAGCCGATCGACAGCTCGCCCTGTTTCAGGACGTTGACGCCGGCTGCCGCAGACACCACAGGTGCGACGCAGGCCAGGGTGATCGCAGCCAGCAGGCTGCGGGTGGTTTTCTTTGCGACAGGACGTTTGTGCATGCTGAAACTCTCGGGCTGGGTGCTGGACGGTCTGGATTGTTCAACAATCTTGTAGAAGGCATTAATCTATTTTCGTGCCAACTAATAAAAAACCGCGAGAAAGACAGCTTTAAAGAGAAAAATTTCTGCTCGTGGGTTTGCCTCCAAACGCTATGACGGGCGCCGACTTGGTGCATCGCTTCGCTGATTGCATCGTTACAGGGCAGAAAAAGCGTCGTCCGACAGGATGGGAATGCGAGCTGTCACCCATCTACCCACCTCCCATTTCAGCGAATCGGACGCCACCCCTTGTCCCCATCCTCTATCACCGGACTGCACCGTCGGTTACACCCTCGCCCGCCTTTGTAGAAAAATAGTTACATTCTGCATAGTAATAAGAATCGTTATCTGTATTATGGCATTCCATTTTTACCCCCACTAATCCGAGAAAACTCAATGCGTTACGCGTTTGCTTCGCTGTGCGTGCTCAACACGCTTTCACCCATGGCATGGGCTGAAGTTTCAACGGCAATGGATTTGCCCGCCGTCGATATCCAGGCCAGCAGCCTGAGCACAGCCAGCGAGCAGGAGGCGTACCGGGCCACGCGCACGTCCAGCGCAACGCGTACCGACACCGATATCCACGAAGTGCCGCAATCGGTTTCGGTCATCACCCACAAGGTGCTGGAAGACAGCAACGTCACCCGCCTGCAGGACGCGTTGGACTACGGCGGCGGCATTGGCCGGGCCAACAACTTCGGCGGTCAGGGGCTGACCACCTACACCGTGCGCGGCTTCACCACCGGCGAGTTCTATCGCAATGGCTTTCCGGTCAACCGTGGCTACCCGAATGCGCCGGACGCCAACACCATCGACCACGTCGACATCCTGCGCGGCCCGGCCGCGACCATGTATGGCCGCAGCGATCCGGGTGGCACCTTCAACGTGGTGACCAAGCAACCCGAAGCCGAGCAGAAGACCACCATCGGCGGGCAGATGGATGACCAGGGCATGTATCGCGGCACGCTGGACACCACCGGTGCGCTCAACGATTCGAAGACCCTGACCTACCGCTTGAACCTGCTGGGCGAAGGCGGCGACTCGTTCCGCGATCACGTCGAAACCGAGCGCTACGACGTGGCCCCGGTCATCGAGTGGCAGGCCAGCGACGACACGCGCATCACCTTCGAAGGTGACTACATGCGTAACAACCACCCGCTGGACCGTGGTAACACTCACTACGGTGCCCAGTCCGGGATCGGCAATCGCGACACCTACGTCTGGGAAAAAGGCTCCGACAACCTGCTGCACAACGACAACAACGTCAGCCAGTTGCGCTTCGAGCACCTGCTCAACGACAACTGGAAACTGAGCGGCGGCGTGCAGTGGCTCGACGGCCAGCTCAAGGGCAACGCGGTGGAGGCCAACGGCATTCAGGCCGACGGTCGCACCCTGGGGCGCAACTTCAACTGGCGCAAGCTGGACTGGAACGATCAGGACTACCAGTTGAATCTGTCCGGCACCTTCCACACTGGCAGCATCGAACACACCCTGCTGACCGGCCTGGAATATGAGGAATACGACTATAAGTCGATCATCTTGCGTTCCAGCGGCGCCCTCACCGCCTACCCGATCGACATCTTCGACCCGGTGCTCGGCCAGGCGCGCCCTGCCCTGACCCGCACCACCACCCATGACCATGAAACGCTGAAAAGCACCGCGGCCTTTGTTCAGGATCAGATGCGCCTGACCGAGCGCTTGAAGTTCCTGGTCGGCGCCCGCATCGAGCGCGACGAACACGATTACGACAACAAGCTGCCCAACTCGGTGGACTGGAACAAGAGCGAAAGCGCCGTCACCCCGCGTTACGGCCTGGTCTACGACCTGACACCCGATGTTGCGCTGTATGGCAGCTACTCGGAATCCTTCAAACCCAACACCGGCGCCTCGCGTCAGGGCGGCGGGTTCGACGCCGAAGAAGGCAAGTCCTACGAGCTGGGCGTGAAATGGAAAACCCTGGAAGACCAGCTGACCGTCGACGCAGCGATCTTCCATACCCTCAAGGAGAACGTGCTGACCCTCGATCCGCTCGACTCCAACTACAGCGTCGCCGCCGGGCGTGTGCGCAGTCGCGGATTCGATCTGAACGTCGCCGGCAACATCACCCCTGAATGGCGCGTGCTGGGCGGCTACTCCTATGTGGACGCCGAAGTGGTGAAGGACAACTCCCTGGAAACCGGCACACGTCTGGCGAACATCCCGCGCAGCAGTTACAACCTGCTCAACGTGTACGAGTTCCACGAAGGCCAACTGAACGGGCTGGGTCTCGGACTGGGCGTACGCCACGTGGCCGATCGCGCCGGCCAGACCGCCAACTCGACCTACAACATGGCCGCCTACACCGTCGCCGACCTGCTGAGCTTCTACCAGATCACGCCGAAGCTGCGGGTCAACCTCGATGTGAAGAACGTCTTCAACGAAGACTACGAAGAAGGCGCGTTCAACCTGTACGCCTATCCGGGCGCGCCACGCACCGTGCAGACCGGGTTTACCTACACCTTCTGATCGCCCGCCTCGCCGCCTGCCCTGTCGCCTGACAGGCGCAGGCATCGCTGATCAATCAACCCCAAACCTTGCGACACAAGCATGTCGAACTTTTGATATGAGTCGTCGGGTTGGCAGGACGTGCCACAGGGCGTTTGCCCTTATCGTTTCGCCAACCCCACGGAAACATATCAATGAACAATAATAATTTCCTGATCGACAGCCATGTGCACTTCTTTACCGCCGAAGATCTGGCGGTATTGGGCAACGATCTTCCCTATGCATTACCGGCGGCCAATCCGCTGGCGGATTATCTCGAAAGTCTCGAGCGTCAGGGATATGTTCCGACGCTGTTGAATAATGTCCACCTCAGCATACTTCCGGATTCGGCGAACGTATTTGCCTCTTTCGAAGCACTGGATCGCCTGAAAAAACAGCATCCCGGCAAATACGATAACGTCAGGTTGGTCGGCACGATCAAGGCCGATCCTGACTATGCCGACAGTGCCCGTTTGAATCATCCGCAAGTTGTCGGCATTCGTATCGTTTTGCATGACGCGCCACTGGACAGCATCCGCAGCGACAGTTTCAGCACGCCGCAGTGGCAGGCAATGTATGGCCGTCTGGCGGCGCATCAACATGTTCATGTCTATGCCCAATCCGCGGCCGTCAACTTGCGCGTGCTACAGCAGATTCCCGCGCACATTCGCCTGATCATCGACCATCTCGGCACCTGCCACGGCAGCAAGGGCGCGGACGACGCGGCCTTAATTCAGTTGCTGGAGGCGGCGCGCCAGCGCGGCAATGTCTGGTTCAAGGGCCCGGGATACCGGACTTCAACCTCTATTGAACAGGCTGCGCCCTTCGTCCAGCGCATCGTCGAAACCCTGGGGCCTGAGCACCTGCTGTTGCAGGCGACCGACGCGCCCCATGTCGGCGCTGATGATTCAGGTGTCGCCTATGCAGCCCGATTCAATCCGGCCCGTGCGTTCGAGTTCGTCCGCCAGTTGGCCAACCTTGCCTCGACACGCTGCGCTACTGATCCCGATGTGCTGCTTAACGGCGCAGCAACAACGCTCTTTCCCAAACAAACAAGCCATAAGGCCACAGGTGAAACCATGAGCTCCATCTCCACCCGCGAAATCAAGTTCGACGTCAACTTCGACGGCCATGTCCTGAGCCTCAACGGCACAGTTTTCGAACCTGCCACACCCGATCCAAAGTTACCGCCGGTGGTATTCAACTCGGGGTTCACCGGCGGTGTGTCAATGTACGGGCAATTGTTTGGTCGCGCACTGGCGGCGCGCGGTTACCGGGTGATGACATATGACGTGGCCGGTTTCTTCAATAACAAGAGCATTCGCAATACCGCGCAAGTGGGCGGCAAGACTGTAACCAACGTCAGCCTTCAGGATCAGAAAAACGAAGTGCTCGGCGCAGTGGCCTGGGTGCGCAAAGCGTTTGGCCAGATGCCGGTGGTGGCGTCCTGGGCGATGGGCTCGGTGGCGAGCCTGGCGGCGATCTCGGAACTGACGCGCAACAAGGCCGAACAGGTGAAATTCTGGGTGCCGATGAGCTACACCAGCATCCGCTCGCTGCAAGCCCTGCGCGCTGACGTGGGCGGCGCCGACGCGGCCATTCAGGCGCTCGATCCCGAGGCAGCGATTCCGCCGTTCGATACCGGCACCGACGCCACGCGCCTGGGTTACTACCCGCTGGATCCGGCCACCCAGCAATACGTCGACGAGCAGCTGGGCTCCTACACCGAAGCCGGTGGCGCGGATCGCTGGCCGGGCTGCGCCTGGGTCACCGCCAAGTCCTACACCTCCTACGTGGCGTTCGATCCGGAGCCGGAAATCGAAGGCGCCAGCGGCTTTCCGCCAGCCCTGATCGTCCACGGTGCGAAGAACTCGCTGCACATGCCCGCCGAATCCGAGCGCCTGTACCGCCTCTATCCGGGCAACGCCGGGGATGGCGTGCTGGTGCTGTCGGACATGCAACACGGCCAGCAGAACGAGGCCAACAACCCGGTGTTCCAGGCCATTATCCAGAACATCGACGAAGCGGTTCGTCAGCACCTGTAACAGATGCATCAGTGACAGGGGCTCCATCGAGCCCCTTTCTTTTTTCTGCCTCGCCTCCTCCCCTCGCCACCCGCACCCTACGCTCCGGTATTCTGACCGTCATGCGAGCCCGCCCGTGGCTCCCACCGTCCCGCCAACCGGAGTGCTCCATGACACAAGCGGCAACATCCAACGACGGCTGCAAACGCATCGGCCTGCTGATTCTGCCGCAGTTTTCGATGATGGCCCTGGCCGGCGCCAGCGAGCCATTGCGGGCGGCCAATCGCCTGGCCAGCAAGCCGCTCTACGAGTGGCGCCTGCTGTCGGAAACCGGCGGCATCGTCTCCTCCAGCAGTGGCGTGGAAATCAGGACCCAGGCCCTCGACGAAGCCGGTGAACTGGATCGCGTGTTCGTGCTGGCCAGCCTGGACATCGAGCACCAGCGCCCGCCGAAAATGCTGCGTTTCCTGCAACGTGCGGCCTCCGGCGGCAAGACCGTCGGCGCGTTCAGCACCGGTACTTTCATCCTCGCCCGGGCGGGCCTGCTGGACGGGCGCAAGTGCACGCTGCACTGGGAGTCGATCAACGAGTTCGCCGAGGAATTCCCCGGGATCGAGGTCACGCGCGAGCTGTACGTCAACCATGACAACCGCTGGACCTGCGCCGGGGGTACGGCAGCCATCGACCTGATGCTGGCGCAGATCTCCACCGACTACGGCGGCAAGCTCGCCGCCGCCGTTGCCGAGCAGTTTTTGCACGCACGTATCCGCGGCCCCGAAGAGCACCAGCGCATGTCGATCCAATGGCGATTCGGCGTGCACGACCGGCGCATCACCGCCGCCATCGGTTACATGGAAGACAACTTCGAACACGTGGTCAGCATCGAAGACGTCGCCGCCGGCTGCAACCTTTCCCAGCGGCAACTGGAGCGGCTGTGGCACCAGCACTTCGGCATGACGCCGCAGCGCTTCTACCTCGAACTGCGTCTGGCCGAGGCACGCCGCCTGCTGCGCGAGAGCAGCAAGTCCATCGCCTCGGTGGCCTACTCCTGCGGCTTCGTCTCGGCCTCGCACCTGGGCAGCGCCTACCGCAAGGCCTGGGGCTGCAGCCCGGGTGAGGAACGTCGAAAGTTTGATAGCTAAGCAACTATTTTTAATGCCGCAAAGGTATGGGGATGTCGAATTTCTGATAAATGTCGTCGAACCTTAATCTCAGCTTTTGCCTTGCCCAAGGTTAATGTTCGGTCACTACCGGCATCCTCTCCCAGATGAACCGGCGAACAATAATCCTGCGGAGAAAGGCACAATAAAAATGGAAACATTGAGTTTCATCACCTCGAACCTGGGTCTGATTTCCCACCTGCTCGGGCAACACCTGTACATCGTCTTCACTGCCGTTTTCCTGGCGATCCTTACCGGTGTGCCCCTGGGCATTTTCGTGTCCCAGCATCCACGCACCGGGCGCTGGATCCTCACCTTCGCCGCGATGCTGATGACCATTCCGTCGGCCGCGCTGTTCGGCCTGATGATCCCGGTGCTGTCGATCTGGGGTCAGGGCATCGGCATGGTGCCGGCAATCATCGCGCTGTTCCTGTATTCCCAGCTGCCCATCATCCGCAACACCCACACTGCCCTCTCCAACGTCGAACCCTCCCTGCGTGAAGCGGCGCGGGGCATGGGCATGTCGTCCTGGCAGCGCCTGTGGAAGGTCGAACTGCCCCTGGCCACGCCGCTGATCATGGCCGGCGTGCGAGTGGCCACGGTGATCAACATCGGCATTGCCGCCATCGCCGCCTACATCGGCGCGGGCGGGCTGGGCAGCCTGATCGTGCGCGGCATCGCCCAGTCCGACACCCGTCAGCTGATCGCAGGCGCCATCCTGATCAGCCTCATCGCGGTTGCGGCGGATTATGGGTTGTCCCTGGTCCAGCGTGCGCTGACGCCCAAAGGGCTGGTCAAGCTTCAAAACCTCAGCATGAAGGAAGCGACATCGTGATCCAGATCAATAATTTGAATAAGAAATTCGGCTCAATCACGGCAGTGGAAGACGTTTCCTTCACGGTTCCGGAAGGCAAGATCTGCGTGCTGCTCGGCCCGTCCGGCTGCGGCAAGACCACCACCCTGAAAATGATCAACCGGCTGATCCCGCCCACCTCCGGCAAGGTACTGATCGGCGGGCGCGACACCGCCGAACTGGACACCGTCACCCTGCGCCGCTCGATCGGCTACGTGATTCAACAGGTCGGGCTGTTCCCCAACATGACCGTCGAAGACAACATCTGTGTGGTGCCGGACATGCTCGGCTGGGACAAGAGCAAGAGCCGCAAGCGCGCCGCCGAACTGCTGGAAGTGGTCGCTCTGGAGCCGTCAAAATTCGCCAAACGCTTCCCCTGTGAACTGTCCGGCGGGCAACAACAGCGCGTCGGCGTGGCCCGCGCCCTCGCCGCCGACCCGCCCGTGATGCTGATGGACGAGCCCTTCGGCGCCATCGACCCGATCAACCGCGACAGCATTCAGGACGAGTTCATGCGCATTCAGCGCCAGGTCGGCAAGACCGTGCTGTTCGTCAGCCACGACATCGACGAAGCGGTGAAAATGGCCGACTGCGTGGCGCTGTTCAACGCCGGACGCATCGAGCAGTTCGGTACACCGGACGATCTGCTGGCCCGCCCCGCCAGCGATTTCGTCGCCAACTTCATGGGCAGCGACCGCATCATGAAACGCCTGCGCCTCTTGCAGGCCGCAGACGTCGCCTGCCAGACCCCGCCCCAGGAGCATATGCAGATCGTCGGCGACCAGACAGCCGCTTCGACCTGGAACAGCATCAGCGTGCTGCCCAGCGATGACCTGCGCCAGGTGCTCTGCCAGATGCTCGGCCAGGGTCGTGAATGGGCGGTCTGCAAAGACCGGCAAGGGCAATTCATCGGCTTCGTCCATCAACGCGACATTCTGGCGCGCCTGATCGACAACACGGCAGCGGTGGCGTAATGGACATCCTCAACAACGTTCAGCAGTGGCTTCAAACCTACTGGAGCGAGGTGCTGTACCTGTCGCTGCAGCACTTGCACATCGTCGCCATCAGCAGCTTTCTGGCGATCATCATTGCCCTGCCGGTCGGCATCTGGATGAGCCGACCGAACAATCAGCGCCACGCGCTGGCGGTGATGCAGGTCCTCAACATCGGCCAGGCAGTGCCCAAGCTGGCCCTGCTGGCGCTGGCGATGACCCTGGTGGGTGTCGGTGCCCCGGCGGCGATTTTCGCGCTCTGGGTCGCCACCCTGCTGCCGATCACGGTGAACACCTACGAAGGCTTGCGCAGCGTGCCGCGCCATCTGCTGGAAGCCGCCGAAGCCATGGGCATGACGCCCCGGGAGATTCTGCTCAAGGTCGAGCTGCCCAATGCCATGGTGGTGATTTTCGCAGGGCTGCGCACCGCGCTGGCGATCAACGTCGGCACCGCGCCCCTGGCGTTTCTGGTCGGCGGCGGAGGCCTGGGCGAGCTGATCTTCACCGGCATCGACCTGAACGACTACAACATGATGCTGACCGGCGCCATCGCCACGGCCGGCCTGGCCTTCCTGATGGACATGTTCTGCGGAGAGGTGCAGCACGTCTCGGTGTCGCGCGGCATCCGCTTGGCGGCACGATGAACACAACCTACAACGACAAGAACAGGTGCCGTATGTCCGTACGATCACTCGCATTCGCCTGCATGGCGCTGCTGACCGGGGCCAGCGTGGCCGCTGAACCCTCGGCGGTGGTGGGCGGCAAGAAATTCACCGAGCAGCAACTGATCTCCGAGATGACCAGCCAGTTGCTCAAGAGCAACGGGTTCGCCGTCGACAAGCGCTCTGACCTTGGCTCGACGGTGCTGCGCGCCGCCCAGGAAAACGGCCAGGTCGACATTTACTGGGAGTACACCGGCACTTCGCTGATCATCTACAACAAGGTCAAGGAGCGTCTGGATGCGCGCCAGACCTACGAGCGGGTCAAGCAGCTGGACGCCGCCAAGGGCCTGACCTGGCTGGCACCTTCCCGGGCCAACAACTCCTACGCCTTCGCCATGCGCAAGGATGACGCCCAGGCCAAGGGCATCGCGTCGATGTCGGACCTGGCCGCCCACGTCAACGCCGGCGAGCACTTGAAATTCGCCTGCAACGCCGAGTTCTACTCCCGCCCCGACGGCCTGCGCCCGCTGCAGGATCGCTACGGCTTCAAATTCGAGCGCGACGACGTGATGCGCATGGACGGCGGCCTGACCTATCTGGCGCTGCGCCAGAGTCAGGCGGACGTGTCACTGGTGCTGTCCACCGACGGTCGCGTGTCGGCGTTCGGCTTCATCGTGCTCAAGGATGACAAATCGTTCTTCCCCAGCTACGCCCTGACGCCCGTGGTGCGCACCGCCTTTCTCAACGAGCACCCCGAGGTCGCCCCGCTGCTCGACAAACTCTCAGAAAGCCTGGACAGCGAAATCATCGGCGCGCTCAACGCCCGCGTGGATGTGGGCCGGGAAGCCGTGGAAAAAGTCGCCCATGAATACCTCGTGCAAAACCGGCTGATCACGCAGTAATCCACCCATTCTGTCAGGCAAGTTTCAACCGCCGGCAGGGCTCGATGCCCTGCCCCGGCCGGCTGAGTCGCGCCCGACTGCCCGATACATTTTTCCGACAAAGGTACTGCTATGCTCTCGCACTCCAGACTCATGCTTGCCTGCACCCTGTCCCTGATGATCAGCGCACCCGCCATGGCCCAGAACCTCGACGCCCTGAACCTTCGCCAACTCCGGCAAGCGCTGGACGAAGGCAACGTCAGCGCCGAGCAGCTGGTGCGCTTCTATCAGGAGAAGATTCAGCAGAACAACCGACAAGGCGACCGCATCAACGCCGTCATCAGCCTCAACGAGTCAGCCCTCGAACAGGCCCGTGCCTGGGATGCGGCGAGGGCGAAAAATCCGGCGGCAATCCATGGCACGCTCTCCGGCATTCCCTACCTGGCCAAGGACAACATCGACTCCAGGGACGTTGCCACCAGCGGCGGCTCCTGGGTATTGCGCGACTCGCGACCGTCCAGTGACGCCTACATCCTCAAACGCCTCTCGGCCGAGGGCGCGATCCTCCTGGGCAAGACCAACCTCTCGGAACTTGCGGCGTCCTATGGCTGGCTGGGTTACAGCTCGCTGGGAGGGCAAACCCTCAATCCGCACAATCTGAAGCACGATGCGTCCGGCTCCAGCAGTGGCTCGGCGGCGGCGGTTGCCGCAGGCTTCGCACCCTTTGCCCTGGGCTCCGATACCAGTGGTTCGATCCGCGCACCGGCCAGCGTGACCGGCACCGTCGGGCTGCGGCCATCGCTGGGCCTGCTCAGCCGTACCGGTATCATTCCGCTGTCGCTGTCATTCGACACGCCCGGCGTGATTACCCGCACGGTGCTCGATCAGGCCATTGTGCTGGACGTGATCAAGGGTCGCGACGAGCATGACGCCGCCACGAGCAATGTCGATTCGGCAGCGATCAAGTTCGCCGACGGCATCGAAAAAGCCAGCCTCAAAGGACGCACCCTTGGCGTGGTGACTAACTTCATCGGTGCCAATTCGCAAGTCGATGCCGTATTCGCCGCAGCCCGCAAACGCGCGCAGGATCAAGGCGCCCGCCTTGTAGAGCTGAAACTGCCGACCCGCTATGAGCAGTTGTGGGCCAGCGTGCTCGGCCCAGTCGGAGACGCCGAATTCACCTCCCAATTCGAAGGCTACCTGCGCACCCTGCCAGCGAAAGAACCGAAAACCCTGACAGCTTTCGTCGCCCTCGCCGAGCAGCATCAGGGCGAACAGAAAGATCACCTGATGAATCCCAAACGGCTGAAGGCGTTGAAAAAACTCAGCGAGGAGCCGCAAAGCGATTCGCCGCTGTACATCTCGATCCTCAGCAACAGCATTCCGTCGCTCAGGTCCGAGTTGATTGCGCTGATGCACCGCGAAGGCGTCGAGGCACTGATGTTCCCGACCATCAATTGCCCAGCGTCACTGGTAACCGGGCAAACCGACCCGAGTTACGTCTGCAAGAGCGAAGACACCTACGCGTCCTCGTACATAGCCTCGGCGACCGGCTTCCCCGAGATTTCAGTGCCAGCAGGGATCGTCGAGGGCAATCTTCCGGTGGGGATTTCTTTCCTGGGAGCGTTCGGCACGGATGATGAAGTGGTGAAGCTGGGGTACGCGTTCTCACGCAAGTGATCGGATAAACCCGCTGACGTGGCAATCCCGAGCACGAACGCCTTCCCGTAGCAGTCCGGCTTGCCGGCGGTCTGGTGCGAAGCGCCAGCAAACCCTGTGCACGCGGTCTGCCTGACACGGTCGGATCGCCTGATTTTACTGGTGCTTCGCACCAGACCGCCGGCAAGCCGTGCTGCTACGGAGATTCTCTTTCCTGCGCCAGTGATCAAGGAGGGCCCGCCCGGGTGGGTTTCCGCCAGAGAATCTCACCCTGGCGTTGTTGATAATAATTATCATCCGCCTTAGAATCCCGCGCTCCATTTTCCGGGCCCTGGCGTCAGCGGCCCTCTCCTGCCGGGCAGCGCCTTACTTTGACGGATGCAACACTCAAGCTGTACCTGGCTCACCGCGCCGCATTGATCGACTACGCCGAGCCCATCGTCGGCTGTCGCGCCAGGGCCGAGGACGTGGTGCAGGAAGCCTGGCTGCGTTTCAGTGCACTGGGCGATGACGCCGAGATCCGGCACCCGGTCAGCTACCTCTACCGCATCGTGCGCAATCTGGGCCTGGACGCCACGCGCCGCACCGCCACCGAACGGGTGCAGGCCGGCGGCGACGAACTGCTCCACGAGCTCCCTGCCAGCACCGCTTCGCCGGAACAGGCCGTCAGCCGCCAGAACGAACTGCAAGCCATCAGCAATGCCCTGGCGCAATTGCCTGCGCGCACACGGCAGGCCTTCGAGATGCATCGCCTGGGCGGCATGACCTTGCAGCAGACCGGCGCGGCGCTGGGCATCTCCACCGCCCTGGTCCATCAACTGGTGCACGATGCGCTGCGCCATTGCATGGAGTGCCTGGACGATGAATGAAAAAAATCCGGATGCGCTGAAAAACCTCGGGGCTGATGCGTCTTTTGCTGCACAGGGAGAATCTGTGCGACCCTGCGCGCCGCTGTTTTTTACCGGAGACATTCCGTATATGCCGTCAATGGATCACGCTGCCGTTCGCCAGGATGAGGCGCTGGACTGGCTGCTGCAGTTGCAGCAGCGTCCGAACGACGCGGCCGTGCAAGCTGCCTTTCAGCGCTGGCACGAAGCAGACGACGCCAACGCCCGCGCCTTTCGCAAGGCCGAGCGGGTCTGGCAACTGACCGGGCAATTGCCGGCGACCACCCGCGCGCAGTGGCCAGCACCGCCCGCAGCGCAAACGCCCGGCCCTGCGCCAACACCGGGCATCCGCCGCCCACGCCGACGGTTACGTTGGGTGGGTGCCGCACTGGCGGCCTGCCTGGTCATCGCCATCGCCCCGTCGCTCGGCCAGCGCTGGCAGGCCGACTACCGCACCGGCGCGGATGAAACCCGCGACGTGACGCTGGCCGATGGCAGCGTCGTGCAGCTGGACAGCGATTCGGCGATCGCCATTGATTTCGACGGGCAACATCGCGGCGTGCGGCTGCTGACCGGGCAAGCGTTTTTCAAGGTCACGCCGGACAAGAGCAAGCCGTTTCAGGTTCGCGCCCAGGCGATGCAGGTGACGGTGACCGGCACCGCGTTCAACGTCGGGCTCACGGCCGGGCATGCTTCGGTGGCGGTCGAGCATGGTTCGGTGCGGGTCGACGACTGGAAAGCGGGCAAGGCACTGGCCGCGCTGCTGCCCGGCCAGCGCCTGGACTACCGCGACGGCCAGGCCACCCAACGAACGTTCGACCCCGCCCAGGCTGCGGTCTGGCGCCAGGGCCAATTGATCGCCAACGACACGCCGATCCGTGAAGTGCTGGAGCAATTGCGCCGGTATGTGCCGGGTGTGGTGGTCATGAGCGACGCGGCGCTTGGCGGCCAGCGGATTACCGGGGTTTACGATATTCGCCATCCGCAGGCGGCGTTGCGGGCGATAGTCAAGCCTTATGGTGGGCGGATTGAGGGTTACAGTCCCTGGGTTTTGGTGGTGCGTGGGGGGCCTTAGATTCGATGTGTCTGGTGTC